>JAILPJ010000029.1 GCA_024699605.1 Desulfovibrio sp.
AGCGAATATGCCGCTGTCTCTTGTTGCGCTGAAGCAAAGCAGAATTCCTAAAAATGGCCACGCCTTGCACAATCAAGATAAAACTGGGTCTCGGTACCTACCGGTACGAAAGTCATTTTGACGTGCAAGCAGCTCGCTAAACCACTCAACGAGAAAAATCTTTTTGATGCTGAGTATAATAGCGGTTTCTACGGAATCCTGAATCACGCCGATCACAAAGCCAACAGCCACGGCCTGCATGGCCACGTCATTGACAATGCCAAAAATGGAGCAGGCCATGGGGATCAAAAGCAGAGAGCCACCTGCCACCCCTGAAGCGCCACAGGCCCCCAGCGTGGAAAGAAAGCTCAGAAGAATGGTGGTCACAAGATCCAGCTGCACACCCATGGTGTGTGCCACAGCTAAGCTCATGACCGTAATGGTCACGGCTGCGCCCCCCATATTGATGGTCGCCCCCAGGGGAATGGAAATGGAGTAAAATTTCGGATCCAGGCCAAGCTTCTGACAGAGTGCCATATTCACAGGAATATTGGCTGCGGAACTGCGCGTAAAGAAGGCTGTGACGCCACTTTCTTTGAGACACAGAAAAACCAGAGGATAGGGATTTTTCCTCACCAAAACGGCTACAAAGAGCGGAACAACAACCAAGGCCACAAAAAGCATGCAGCCCACAAGCAAAAGCAGGAGTTTGCCGTAGTCAATGAAGATAACTGGCCCGTTTTCCGAAACAACCTGAAACATCAAGCCCATAATACCAAAGGGAGCCAGCTGAATCACAAATTTCACGGCATCGGAAACCATATCCGAGAGATCATTCATCAAGGTCAGCGTTTCCTCTTTGGCAAACTTCTTGAGACAGACGCCAAAAACAATGGCCCAGAAGAGAATACCCACATAATTGCCTTGAGAAAGGGCCGCAATGGGATTGGCAACCATATTGCTGAAAAGATTGCCCAAAATTTCCCCCAGTCCACCGGGAGCAGCGGAATTGGCCCCAGCCAAATCGAGTTTGAGGGTCAGCGGGAAGAGGAAGCTGCCGATGACAGCCGTGCAGGCGGCAAAAAAGGTGCCCATGAGATAGAGGAACGTGACGGTTTTAAAGCGTCCGCCCATACCCAGCCTGGCATTGGCCAAAGCGTTGAGCACGAGAATAAAGACAAGCACAGGCGCAACGCCTTTCAGAGCACCAACAAAGAGGACTCCCAAAAGCCCCACAACGCTGCGTGCGGCAGGAAAAAAGAGGCCAAACAAGGCGCCAATCACCATACCAATCACAATACGAAGCACAAGGCTCGTTTGCACATACCAGTCGATGAATTTTTTCATAGTTTCTCCTAGGCGCCAATGGCCACTTCAGGCAAGAGGTGGAAGGGGCGCCACTTTGTTCTTCCGTAACTCCCCAACGCATGGCCAAGACGCAGGGACTCAACGTTTTTGCCTCTCAAGCAATGTGACTTGTTTTGTTCACTTCTCCAAGATCAAGCTTGCCGGTTTGTGCGAAGCGGTCCACAAGCTCGTAGATCAACGCATTACCTAAGAATTTGCCCTGCTCAATGGCTGACTGATAGGTGGGCAAATTGTCTTCAAAGTTGGCAAGCAGGTCGCTTGTCAGAGAATGCATATTGGCAGCGACCCCGTACCCCAGCCTTTCAAGATAGAGCGCGTTATAACGCTGTTCCACCATAGCCCCCAGAGGCAAAGAGAGAATGGGTTTTCCGAGATACAAGGCCTCGCTCATCAGGGTGTGGCTGCCGCCCTGCACGACATAGGTGCAAGAGGCCAGAAGGTTGAGAAACCCCTCTTCGCTCTTCGGCATAAAATAGACATTGTCCAAATGCCCCTCACTTTGACCATAGCCAAAGACATAGCACGTTCTGCGCGTGGCTGTGCGCAGAAAATCAATAAGTGCCGTATGCGTGGAATTGCTCTGATAGACCAGGACATGGCCCTCATCATGTGGAGAGAGCTTGAGAACCGTATCGCGCAAAAGCGGCGGAACTATCCGGGCATGATAGCGTGGCAAAAGCGGCGGAGCATAAAACGAGACTAACAGGTTGGCCTCGGTTGGTCTGAAAAGATAGCGCGGAGTCAGGCCCTGGATCAAGGTATCCCAAAGCAGATTCCTTGGCAGCTGATGCCGACAGCAGGTAATAATATGCTGATGATCGAGGGTCAGACAAGGCAGCCCTGCCCGCTCGGCAGCCCGCGGCACAAAGTATTCAAGATCCGTCATGCAGACGTCAGGGGCAAAATCGCGGATCACTCCTGCCAATTGCTCAAGATAACGCTCACGCTGCACAAGGAGCGGTATGGCCCGCCCAATGGTTGCCAAAAAGTCGACCTTGTAATTCCTAAAAACCGTACCGAGATTGGGCAGACGATAGACGGGAAATTCCGGTTGGAGCACGTTGAGGGCGTCGTCATTGGCCACAAAAAGAAAATCATGCTGTGCAAGCTTGCGGGCCAGCGTCAGGGCGCGCATGGCGTGACCATGACCTGTACCGTGAACACCATAGAGAATTCGGGCCATAGCAAAATGCCTCTTCCTTCAAAATAGATATGTTATCTCTAAAAGCCTTACGCATACAAGATCTTCTTCTGGTAATGTAGTGCCTTCTCTCTCAAATTATTAACGAAAATATATTCATATTGAACCCAAAAGAATAGTCATAAAGAATATTATGATAACTAATCAGAGCGATAAAACGGTTTTTTCATCATTACAGAAAACGGTCGCTATGGGTTGCCTCAACGGACAGATGCAACAAAAAAGCAGTAAAAGGCGAAGAAACTATGAGGTGGAACGTGGACAACAGGCTTGAGAAAAACGACTATTGCCAAGGCCTAGAAAAAAAGCCATACTTTAGAGCCATAGCCTGCGTTTTTGAAAAAGACTGCACTTTAGTGAGGTTTCTGTGAACATTCGCAAAATTCGAGAGAGTCTTGGACGCGTCAAGACAAGTTGTCAACGTCGTGATTTCTCCCATGCGCTCTATATGCTCATCGCTTCCCTCAAGGAACTGGCCGGTCAAAGACCACCAACGGATTTACGCGGCGATTTCCGTGACGCCATCAACCTTGTAGGATCCGATCCCCAATTCAAAGAGCTCTCGGGCACACCCCTGATCTACAAACCTGGGGCAGAACGAGAACTACTTACCTTTTTGATTCAAATCTATCAAACACTGACAAGCAAAAAAAACACCGAAAGCTACGACGAGGCGCTGGAGCGCAAGCTGAAAATCGACCATGCGCTGCGTGATGGCAAACATTTTCTGAGCCGCCACCAAATTGCTGAGGCTGAGGCCTGTTTTGCCGAAGCGATCAAAAATTATCGTGACGAACACGCGCTTTTTCTGATGATCGCCCGTGCCTATATTGAAATCAAGGAATTTGCCCGTGGCCTGGGGTATCTGCGGGATGGCTTAAAACATGCGCCCAATGACCCTAGCCTGCTGCGTCTGGCCGACGAATGTCTACGCATGCGTGCCGACAACGAAAAATAGCCAAGCGTAAGGAGACGACACGGTCCATTGACCGTGTCACCAATACAGATGAAAGCCATTCGCTATCTTCATGCCTCTGACCTCCATCTTGATGCACCCTTTCTCGGCATCTGCCAACGCCTGCCCAACTGTGAACGTCTCAACCAAAAGTTGCACGACGCAAGTTTTACGGCTCTCTCAAGACTGGAAAGCCTTTGCCTTGAGCAGCAGGTGGATTTTCTCGTACTGACCGGGGATCTGACCAATAGTGAAGAGCAAAGCATCCGAGCGAGGCTTGCGCTCGTCTCCCTCTGCCAAAAACTCGCCCAAGCCCAAATCCCTGTCTTGATGGTCTGCGGCAAGCACGATCCTCTCGCCAGTGCCGTCTATGATCTTTCCTGGCCTGAAAACGTGACCCTCTTCAAAGACACAATGGCGCAAGTGCCCTTGCGGCGCCAAGGTGACGTATACGCCATCATCCATGGCCTGAGTCTGAGCAAGCACAACGAAAGCCGAAATCTGAGTCAATGCTTCAGCCGCGATCAATCCCACAACGACTGTTTCCAACTGGGACTGCTCCACGCAAACGTCCAAGACCTGGAAGAAGACGCAAGCTGTGCCCCCTGTACGCTGTCCGATCTGCAAAATTCCGGTCTCGATGCTTGGGCGTTGGGGTCTCTCCACAAAGCCTGCATTCTTTCCGACACCCCCTTCATCGCCTATGCTGGCAGCCTACAAGGGCGAGCTAGCCATGAAAGCGGCAATCACGGCTGTTACTTGATCCGTGCTGAAAAGGCTGACGGACCGTGGAACTGTCAAAGCACGTTTCATGCCCTTGCGCCCATTGTCTGGCAGACAGTGCGCGTGTCTGTTGAAGGGCTGCAGGACATAGGGCAGCTGCGCAATCACGTGATCCTCGCCCTGGAAAAAGCGCGCTCAGAGCTTTCCGCACAAGTCAATTGCCTGATTGTCCGCCTTGTCCTGACTGGCAGCACAGGACTCAATCTGGAAAAGCAGAGCACGGCTTTGTTGAACGATCTGGTCTATCTGCAAAACGAAAGCCCAGAAATCTGGATTCACGATCTTCGCCTTGAGACCAGTCCTCTTGTGCCTCTCCAACGCTCGCGTGAACGCGACGATCTTCTGGGGGCCTGTCTGCGTGAAGCTGAACGCATCGCAAAAGACAGCCAAGCGCAGGCAGCCTTTTTTGACGAAGCCCTGCAGGAGCTGATCAGTGCAAGTCCTCTAAAAAAACTTTTGCCACCTCTCGATGAGCAAAAGCGACAGCAACTGCTCATCGACGCCCAGAAGATCTGCCTAGCTCGCCTGGAGGACGGCCGTGTACATTAATGCCCTGACCATCCATGATTTCGGCATTTACGAGCATGTTGAACTGAGCGGTCTTGGCTCGGGTATTTCCGTCTTCCTTGGCGAAAACGAAGCGGGCAAATCCACCTGTCTGGAATTTTTGCGGTGCATGTTCACAGGTTTTCCGCAAAACCTCGTAGGCTATCCCAGAGCCAAAGCCGAAAGCTTTGGCTCTCTTGGCTTGACGCTCGCAAGTGGGGATGCACTGAATCTCAGCCGCCAACGAGAAAACAATCAAGAAATAATCCGTCTTCTGCGCAATGGCCGAGAAGTTCCAGCCCACCTTCTGGATGAACTCTTGGCTGGCGTTTCACGCGAACGCTTTGCCCGCGTTTTTGGCTTCAGTCTGGGTGAGCTGGAAAAAGCCCTGGCCCTGGAAGACGTGCAGGATGCCCTGACAAGCGCAAGCTTTGGGGCTGGCTTACGGGAACCGGCAAGTGTGCTCAAGGGGCTCTCTGAAGATATGGGCACAATCTTCAGCGCCAAATCGTGCGGGCAAGTCCTGAACCTGGCCTTGGCAGAGTATGAGAGACTTTCCACAAGTATCACTGCGCGTTGCGAAGAACACGCAGGCTATAATCGCCTTGCCGCAAACGTCCAGGACCTTCGCACCCGTCTGCAAAAAGCCACTGAACGGGAGCACGAGCTCAACGAAGAACAACGCCTGCTCGAACGTCGCCTAGACGCCTGGCAGCTCTGGGACGAATGGCGGGCGCTGGGCCTGCAACTGGAGGAAATCCCAGCCGATGCGTGTCGTTTCCCTGAAAACGGTCTTCTGCGCATGGAGGAGCTTGAGCGGGAGGAACGCAACCTAAGCTATACGCTGGCCCGTCAGGAGGAAAAATACCGCGCCCTGCTTGAGCAGAAAGATGCCCTGCAAGTGGATGGCCTTTTACTGTTGGAATTGCCGCTGCTCCTGCGCCTGACCGAAAACAAAAGCCGTTATCGGGAAAATCTCTCGCGCCTGGAGCCCCAAAAGGCCAATTTGCGGCGCCTGGAAAAAGAACTGCGTCAGACGCTGGACCGGTTAGGACCCGAATGGAATTGCGAGCGCATCCATCAGACTGATCTTTCTCTCTTCTCGCACAATGCCCTGGAAGCGACAGCCATTGACCTCAGAGCCGCGCAGAGCAGCCATGAGGCAGCAATCGCGGCCATGGAAGAAAGCAATCTCGAAGAAGAAGCCGCGCACGCCGCTCTGGAAAACGCCCAGTCCGAACTGGCACAATTGCCCGAAAGCGCCGCGCTTTTAGATGAAAGCCAACGCGATGATCTCAGACATACGCTGGCGCGCCTTGAAGAGGCGGCACGGCAGCTGCCGGAAAAGGAACAGAATCGAGAGCTGGCCAAAAACGCCTTTCTCAGGGCTACGAGTCAGCTTTCCCTGCCTGAGACGCCGGAAACCAATCACGCTGAGGTTTTGGATACCCTTCTGGATGCCCAGCAAAAAGTGCGGGAGCTTGCGGCAAGCGTTGAAAAGGCGCTGAGCGATGAGCAGGAAGCGGAAAAAAACGAGAGCAATCTCCAGGACCGACTTGGCGACATTCAACAGCGCATCGAAGCCTTGAAAGAGGCCCATCAGGAAGAAGTGCCTGACCGCAATAGCCTCGATGCCCAGGCTATGGCTCTGCGCCGTCTGCGCACACTCTTGCAGACCCAGACCCATGACGCTGAAACCCTTGACATCATGCGGGCGGAACTGGCCAGTGAAGCTGCGCCCAAATCCGAAAAGAAAACCGGCCTGATTGTCCTGGGAAGCCTTTTGGCCCTGACAGGCTCAGCCATACTGCTGGCCCATCTTATCCTCTCGATCTCAAGCCTTGCGCTGACCGATACGCTGTCCATTCCCATCAATCTCTGGAGCGGCTATCTGGTGCTTTTTGCCGGGGTTTTGGGGATCTGGGGTGGAAGCCCGCGCAACAGCGAAGAATTTAAAAAGCGTCAGCAGGAGTGGCAACGCAAAGAAGAGCGCTTGGCCACCCTGAAGAAAAAAATGGCCCAGCAGCAAGAAGAACTTGAAAAACTGGCCGCGCAGGCAAAAATTCCCAATCTGGATCCGGTCACCCTGGATGCCGTGGAAGTGCGCATCAATCGTGATCGGGAATACTGTATCCGCAGTGAGCACTATCACCAAGGCATGGCCCTGCTCAAAAGAGAACGCGATAGCCTGGCCTCCAAGCTGAACCAGGCCCAGACAGAAAAACGCCAGAAAAACGACGCCGTGCAGCAGGCGCGCCTGGCCTGGCACGAATGTCTTGAGGGACTGGGCATCACAAAAATTCCCGATGCGGCTTCTGCCGGCTCCTTTCTGACCCGCGTGGAAATGACGCGCATGGCGTTTGTCAGTCTCAGTCAGGCCGAACTTGCCCAAAAAGCGCTGGCAGACGAACAGACAGAACTCTTAGCGCATGTGCAGAGTTTTGCCGCCGTGGCCGAAGGACTGAACACCGAGAATCCTGAAGCACCGGAAATACTGGCCAGAGCGCAGACTGTTTTGCAATTATGCCGCGAAGCCGATCGGCTGGCTGAACAGCGGGCTCAAGCCAAGGCCAAGGCAGACAGCTGCCAGGAACTCTGTCAGCGTCTGGCCAAGCGCCGCTCCGACGCTTCCCTCCATCTTGAAAAAATGGCCAGCGCCCACGCCGCGCAAAGCGAGCGCTGGCAGACCTGCCTGAAACATCTCGGTCTTGATGCCAAGCTCAATCCCCAGACAGCCAGTGAAGCTTTAAAATGTATGCAGGATTGTCTGGCACTGGAAAGTACGGTGGAAAATGCCAAGGAAGTGCTTGAGCAAACACAGAGCGAGGTGCAAAGCTTTGAACAGACTCTGGCAGAAAGCCTGACACGCGCAGGACAAGCCGCGCCTGTGGCTGCAGAAGGCCAGGTGGACTGGCTGGGCTGTCTGGATCACCTCCTTGCTCTTGCCCAGCATATGGAGCGCAAGCAACAGGAGTCTGAGCTCCTCGACAAGAGGCTGAAGGAAGAGGAAAAAGAGCTGGGTATGTGCCGGGCAGAGCACGACAAGGCCCAGGAAGAAATCGACGATTTGCTCGCCAAGGCAGACTGCGCCAATGCCGAGGCCTTCCGCAGCAAGGCGAGCCAGCACGCCCTCTACGAGAAGACAAATCTTGCGCGCAAAGAACTTGAGAGCAACCTTGCTGTGCTTGCCGGCAGCCAATCGCTGCAGGACTTCCTTTTGGGTTTTGAACAAGACGAACGGGCTGTCCAGGAACGCCGCAACGATCAGATTACCTTTACCCTGCAAAACATCGAACAAGAAAAAAGCCAAATCCTCAAAGATCTGGCGACAAGTGAAGGAAAGCTTGAGCAGCTGGCAGGTGATGAAAGCCTGGCCACAAGCCTGCAGCAACGAGCCAATCTCAAAAGCGAGATGCAAGAACAGGCGCTGCAGTGGATGCGGCTGGCTCTAGCCCAGGCTCTGCTGAAAAAAACGCGCGAACAGTTTGAACGCGA
This sequence comes from Desulfovibrio sp., assembly GCA_024699605.1. GTDB lineage: Bacteria > Desulfobacterota > Desulfovibrionia > Desulfovibrionales > Desulfovibrionaceae > Desulfovibrio. The sequence goes on from JAILPJ010000029.1 coordinate 8,328, forward strand.
GCGGCAACCGGCCATCCTGAAAACGGCCTCAGAGATGATCCAGCGCATTACGGACAATCGTTGGCAAGGCGTACGCATGAGCCTGGATCAGACGAGAACCCTACGCCTACAAAACGCCCAGGGAGATTTTCTGCCACCTGAGGTTTTGAGCCGCGGCACCCAGGAACAGGTTTTTCTGGCGCTTCGCCTCGCCTATATCGTCGGTCATGCCGAATATGCCGAGCCCTTGCCCTTGCTCATGGACGAAATTCTCGTCAATTTTGACCGTGGCCGCGCCAGACGCACGGCCTTAGAGCTCGCACGCCTAGCCAGCGGCGCTTACGGCAACACGCATCAGATTTTCTACTTCACCTGCCATCCCGAAAGCGTTGAGCTCCTCCGTGAACAAGACGCAAACACATCCCTGTATCTGGTCGAAAACGGCACAATCCGCCAAGGAAGCTAAGAGCTTTTTCAGTGGGCGAGGTGAAACCTGAAAAAACGCAACAACAAAATCCCACGACGTGAGAGATGGGAGTAGGTCAAAGTGTTATGGCAGAGCGTGTTCCTGCGACGCGCTTTGGAGAATGACGACCTGTTTTTGTATGCCGTTACACAACACATGAAAGCTGTTTGAGAAATTGCTTCCATCCAGTTTCATAAAACGAGCGATGGCCCTAGAACAGCGACCTTGCTGTATTTTTTTTTGGCTTATCTTTTTCCGTTGCTCAGCGGCATTGGGTATGTCGTCGGGGGAACGATAGCGGGCTTTCCTTTGCATCTTGCCTAGACCGGGCACGTTCAGACCTTCGGCTACGGCCGCCAAGTCGCCCAGATCAACGCTTTCCAGTTCATGGCAGGCAACGCGGACGAGGCAAGGTTGCTTTTTGCCGCATTCGTGGACGAGATCGAGCAAATGTTGCGTTATTTGTTTGCAATTCCCGGCGTCCTGTCACATCTGGAGGCACAAGCTGAGGAATAATGGCTTGCAACAGGGCTCGCGCCGATTCTTCTTCCAATAAAAAGACAAGAGTGCTCATTCCGGGTCAGCCTTGCCGAAAAAGCCCTGTTTCCAAAGGCGGCCCATCTTATCGTTGTCTGCCATATAGGCGGCTATCGGTTCGTCTTTTTTGGCGCGACAAAACGTGCTGAAGCCCTTTTCGTTTTTCTCCAGCCAAAATACTTCCTCAACCTGCCCGCCACGCATGGCGTAATAACGAAACTCTTCGGCGAGTACCATCAAAAGCCGCGGATACAGCTGATTCTCTGGCTCTTCCACACACAAAAAAGGGTGTGGTTGCGGGTCGTGTAGCAAAACGAGATAGGCGAACATCTTTAGCGTTCCATCAGAGACAAAACGGTCTATAAAGGGATCCTTAAAAACGCCGTTGCCGAATTGCAAGACGAGTCGTCCGTCCACTGTGCTCTGTGTTTTAATATCTTGCACTCCGGGCACAGCCGTTCGCATGGCATCAAGGATTGACTTATAGATGGCGGGGTGATGCTCCTGCAGGTCTCGGGCTACAAGCTGTAGATTATCACCGCTTGCGAACAAATGATCACATTCTCCTATGGTGGCGTCTTTGACGCCGCGGGCAGCCGTGATGTGAAAGTCGAAGACATGCCATCTCTATCATCTGGCGAAGGGCGTTAGCGGTCTTGAATTTTTGGAACTGCCCCAACCCCTTTATCGCGAGTGTGTCAGGGGAGCCGAGATTCTGCTGTTCACAGTTCAGGATTTTGTCCGTCTTGTCGAAATCCTCTTCATTGGTGACTGCTGAACCGAGCCCTTTTTGAAAATCGAGAAGATGAAAAGTGGAGCCTTGCTCGCCACGCTTAGAGCGTAGCACCTCACGCATCACGATCGGTCGGTCGTTGTCCATACCGATCTCAACGATGTATGTGACGAGACGTTCCTTGCCCGTGATGGCAAGACGGTACTGTATCTCAAGCTCGATATGCGCATCGGCGTGTCCGCGTGAAACGACTTCTTTGAAACCACCGCGTTGCATCAGTGCGCGGCCCACACTGAAGGTGAGGCAGTCCTTCAAAAGCCGAAGACGTCAAAAAACGTTGTTTTGCCGCTACCATTGGCGCCAACAATGACACAGAATTCCGGCAGGTCGTCTATGGTGACATCCTGAAAAACCTTGAAGTTCTTCAAATGGATTTTTTCTATTTTCATGATGCTTGTGAACTTTGAAAAAATGGCAAGGTACGAGGTTCAATCTTTAACCAATACCGTTACAGCGCAACTTTCTGCAAACGCTCCTGAGCGAGAAGCGCCCGAGCATCCGCCTGACAGGCCCGCTCTTCCTGACCTAAAAGACGCAAGGCTCGGGCCAGCGTCTGCCAGGCTTCAGGCCGATCCTGTAACGTGCAGCTGCGACGAGCAAGGGCCTCGGCCAAAGAGGGATCTTCGCCGCAATCGAGATAGATGCGTGCCAGCATGAGCATGGCCGCAGCATCGCCCGGATTATGCTGCAAGGCTTCCTGCAAAATGGAGCGCGCTGTATCGCCCAGATCCTGCCGGCTGGCCAGCCCCGCTAAATGCCGCAAAGCGAGGTTGGAACCCGGCTTTCCCGCATCTTCAAGAGCCGCTGCCTGCTCATAGCGACCTTTGGCTTCATTCTTACGACCGGCATGTTCATAGAGCTCACCCAGCCGAATAATCGCATAGAGATGACTTGGCTGCTCTTGCACACAACGTTCAAAATACTCCATGGCCTTGTCATCTTCTCCGAGACTTTGACTGATCGTGCCAAGATTATACAGGATTTGTGCGCTCTGTTCCGCATCCTGGCTGCGCGCTAACGCTTCGAGAAAATGCCGTCTGGCCTCTTCCTTCCGCCCCAGGGCCGCCATGCAGACACCCATGGAATTCCAGGCCATATCGTTGTCGGCATCGGCCAAAAGCGCCATCTTATACTCTTCCAATGCCCCAAAAAGATCTCCGAAACTGTAGCGTTTATCCGCACTGATGGTAAAAGCCAGGGAATCACAGATACCAACTCTGGGTTCCGGCAAAAGCCTGGCATATTCCAACGCCTTGACCGCACAAGCCGGCACATCGCCTTTATGCAGAGAAAGGTAGGGATAGCTGCAGAGGCCTGCCGCACACTCAATACCTTCGGCGGACAGATTTTTTGTGATGTCCCGATAATCTGCGACAAGCTGCTCAGCAGTCAGGGCAGGATGAAAGATTTCAAGTGTTTTGGGTCCATGTCGGGCAATAGTGATAGCCGAGTCTTGCGTTTTCTTGCCAAACGTACGTTCGAGCAAGGTTTTTGCCTTGGCAAAACAGGCGTCTTGGGGCTGATCCTTGGCCTTTTCCAAATGCAACAAAACCAAGGTAAAGACACTTTCCGCATGGCTTAAGGCCGCAAGCTTCTGAGCAAAGGCCCGGGATGTGGCAAGCTCTTCTGCGGCATCGCTCGCTTTTTCCTCGGACAAGAGACTGTCACTGACGATTTCCAGAACATCGCCGGCATTGGGGAGTATTCCTGCTGTCTCCTGATAGCACAGTTCAGCCACTGCCGTTTTTTTCCGCGCCTGTACCACCAGCAGATCACCCTTATAACTATGGCTTTCTCCCACGCTGAAAACGGCGAAACGCTTGCCAGGAACAATACCCATCTGGCGGCCAAGATTGAGGCGAAAACGGCCAAGGGGAAGAAGCTCCACAATACGCCCGCCGCTTTTGAGAATCTGCGAAAAGCCAAGACAACGGCCAGGAGCCGCCACTTCACAGGCTAAAGCAACTCTCTGCCGCAAGATCTGCGCCTGTTCTTCCATGACCAGCTGCATTTCCTCGTGCCGCATATCATGGGGGTAGTAGGCATAGCCTGCCGAAAGCACCGGATAGACAGCCTGCTCCGTCAGGGGATTAACAGCTGTCACCTGCTTTAAGGAGTCAAGAAGGTCTTCGGCCAGTTTACGGCATTTTTCTCGCCCAGTGGTTTGGGTCAAAACGGCAAATTCACAGCGGCCTAAGCGCACACAGAGCATATCCGAAGACACGGAGGCTTTCAGCCTCTCTGCCAGACGTTTGGTCAAATCCTGAACAAAAAGATGGCCACAGCGCAGGGCAAGCTCTTCGTCATTGCGCAGTCGCACGATCACAAGACCCAGGCAAAGACGATAGGCCGGAAGATTGGCAAGGGGGCAGGAGGCATTTTCCGGAGCAGTGACAATGGCCGATTCTTCAAGTATGCGCGCGTAAAGCTCTCGTTCCACATAGAGCCCTGTTTCTGCGTCCAGGCGCAGAGCCCGGCTTCGGGCCAGGTTTTCCAGGCAGAGTTCCAGAATGCCCGCAAGATACGGCAAGAGTGGATGGGCTTTTTTATTGATGACCTTGTTCAGTACAAGCACACCAAGAAAACGCTCGCGAAAAAAAAGCGGCAAAATCAGCTTATGCTCGCGCGGCAAAAATTGCGGAGTGACATTTTCCACGGATTTGGGAAAGTAGAGCGTATGACCGTCAAAAGGACAGAGACGTTTCAAGGCAGCGCAGAGATCGGCCTGCATGGCAAAGATATCACTACTTTCCAGAACAATGTTTTCCAGACTCTTGGTCAAGGGGCCCTCCCGAAGCAAAAACTTCCAACTGTGCCTTTGCGCACAGATTTCGCCATTATCCTTAGAGCTTCTAGCCCTGTCAATTCCCCGAGATTCTCCTTGCAGGCTGACAAGTTCAGGCAAACTATGCTAAGATCTTTGTCAGCAAAAAACCTCTCCGCCAAGGAGTCGCGATGTTCTCTTTTTTGATGCCCAAATCGCCACCGTTTTTCCCCCTGCTTCAGGAGCAGAACCAGCTGCTCAGGCAAATTGTGCAACACGTCGTCTCCATGCTGGAAAATCCCGAGCTCAAGGATCAGGCACACAAAGAAATTACGCTGCTTGAAGAGCAAGGAGACCGCCTGCACGCCAAAATCTCGCGCCTGCTCTCCAGGGCCTTTATCACGCCCATTGATCGCGAGGACATCCTGCGCATCAATCAGGAGCAGGAAGACTGCATGGACTGCCTGCAACGCCTGGATACCAGGCTGCACATTTTCGAATTTCCCCGCATCCGCTTTCCCATGTTGCAATTGGCCAGACTGGCACGCGACATGCTGGACCTCACCCAAATCATGCTCGACGGACTCTGCGTACGCAAGGACCGCCACAAAACCCACGCCTTCCGCGGCTTACGCGCTGAGACCGACATGGTCATGTCCACGGGTCTCGCCGAACTCATGGAAGAGCATGCCAATCTCACGCCCCAGGATGTGCTCCAGGCTCTCAAATGGAGTCAGTGCTATGAACGCATGGACATTGCCCTTGAGCACATCAATACCCTTGCCGAAACCATTGACGAAGCGGTTTTGAAACATGTTTGAGCTGCCTCTGCTGCTCGTGGTCATTGTCGCGGTAGCCCTGATCTTTGACTTCACCAATGGCGCCCACGACAGCGCCAATGCTGTGGCAACCATCATCTCCACACGCGTGGTCTCGCCCAGACTTGCGGTCAGCTGTGCCGCCCTGCTCAATCTCGCCGGAGCCCTGCTCGGTACGGAAGTTGCGCGCACACTTGGCGGCGGTCTGGTTTTACCGGAGGTGGTCGAACACAGTCAGCTTTTGGTGCTGGCAGCGCTTTCAGCGGCCATTATCTGGAACTGTATCACCTGGTATTTCGGCATTCCCTCCTCGTCATCCCACGCGCTGATTGGCGGCCTGATCGGTGCCGCCACAGCTGAAGCCGGCATTGAGGCCCTCAATCTGCAGGGCATTGTCCAAAAAGTTCTCCTGCCTCTGGTGGGAGCTCCCCTTTTGGGCTTTATGGCGGGTTTTCTCTTAATGTGGGCAACCTATTGGGTCTTTGCCAAAACGCGACGACAAAAGGTCAATGCCCTCTACCGCAAGCTGCAATGCTGTTCAGCGGCCTTCATGGCGACAAGCCACGGTTTAAACGATGCCCAGAAAACCATGGGCATTGTCACCCTGGCGCTTTTCACCTTCGGCAAAATTCCGGCCATCGATGTTCCCCTGTGGGTCAAACTCTCCTGTGCCACGGCCATGGCTCTGGGTACGGCGCTGGGGGGCTGGAAGATCATCAAGACCATGGGCAGCCGCATTTTCCGTCTGGAACCTGTTCACGGTTTTACGGCAGAATGTTCCGCTACCATGGTTATTACCGCCTCCTCGTATCTGGGAGCTCCCATCAGCACAACGCAGACCATTTCCTCGGCCATTTTCGGCGTCGGCTCAACCCGCCGCCTTTCTGCCGTACGCTGGGGCATTGCCGGCAATCTGGTCACAGCCTGGCTTTTGACCTTACCCTGTGCCGGCAGTATCGGCTATCTCTCTCTTCAGCTGTTCAAAATGCTTGCCGCCTAAAAGCCCTCGCCGGTCAAAGTGGAGAAAACACATAGGCCGCATTTTTCCTTGTTTGCGCCCAAAAAGTTCGCTAAAGAAAGGGCTGTAAAACCACGTTTCAAGCCGGAGAAACTATGTCTGATGCTCTTGCCTGCTTCAAAGCCTATGATATCCGTGGAAAATTTCCCGATCCCCTAAGCCCTGAACTCGCCTATGCCCTGGGCGCTGTACTGGCGCAGCAGGGCAAAAACGTCTTGATTGGCCACGATATCCGCCTATCAGGCCCGGCGCTGCGCGATGCGCTGGCTTCTGGACTCACGACACACGGAGCGCAGGTGACTTTTCTTGGACTCTCTGGCACCGAAGAAGTCTATTATGCTGCCTCCCACTCCGACGCTGATCTGGGCATCATGATCACAGGCAGCCACAATCCCGCAGATGAAAACGGTTTTAAGCTCGTACGCAGCGGCGCCATTCCCATCAGCAACGATTCCGGTCTTCTGGAAATTCGCGAACAGGTTGGCCAGTACTTGCAAAAGCCCCTGACCCTACCCAAGGCATCTCCCTATACTGAACCGGCCAAGAGTGACGACTATCTGAACTGGCTTCTTGAGACTTCGGCCATCAGGGATGCAGCAGATCAAAGCCAGAAGAACTCCTTCAAAGTTCTGGCCTGCGCCGGTAACGGTTCGGCAGGTCCCCTCTTAACCCGTCTTGCGCCCAGGCTTCCCTTTGAACTCGTCGTGCAGTATGGCGAGCCAGATGGACACTTTCCCCACGGCGTACCCAATCCCCTTCTGCCCGAACGTCGCAAGGACACCCAAGACGCCGTTCGCGCAGCGCACGCAAACCTGGGCGTGGCTTTTGACGGCGACTTTGACCGCTGTTTTTTCTTTGACGCGCAGGGACAGTTCATTGAAGGCTACTATCTCGTAGGCCTCTTGGCCCAAGAAATTTTACGTACGCATCCCCGTCAGAAGATCGTGCACGACCCGCGTCTTTACTGGAACACGCAGGAGCTTGTCCGCAATGCCGGCGGCATCCCCATTCTCTGTAAAACCGGTCACGCCTTTATCAAGGAGCGCATGCGCCGTGAAGACGCCATCTATGGCGGGGAAATGAGTGCCCACCACTACTTCAGGGACTTCAACTATTGCGATTCAGGCATGCTCCCCTTCCTTTTGGTCTCAAGCCTGCTCTTGCGCAGTCCCCAAAGCCTGGAAGAACTGGTCGCAAGCGCCATGGCCAAGTATCCCTGCAGTGGTGAAATCAACCGCAAAGTCGCCGATCCGAGCCGTGTGCTGTCAAAGATCCGCGCCCTCTACCGCAAAGAGGCTCTCCAGGAAGATCAGATCGATGGCCTCAGCCTTGAATTTCGCAACTGGCGCTTCAATCTCCGCATGAGTAATACCGAACCTCTCTTGCGCCTCAATGTCGAAAGCCGCGGCGACCGCGCGCTGATGGAAGACAAAACGCAGGCCATTCTCGCGCAGATTGAACAATTCGCCGACTAACCCCAACCTCGCAGCCATAAGGAAAGCCCATGTCTGCACAGCTTACTGTTACGCCTGTGATCCTCTGCGGCGGCAGCGGAACCAGACTCTGGCCGCTCTCACGTGTTCACGCACCTAAACAATTTGTGGACCTGGGTGAGGGACGCACGCTTTTTGGCGATACCTTGGAACGAGCGAGTGCCATTCCCGAAGCAATCCATCCGATCATCGTGACCAATGAGCATCACCGTTTCTCCGTGCTCAATCATCTGGCCAAAAAGAAACAGGACGCGGTGATCATTCTGGAGCCTTCGCCTCGCAATACCGCTGCAGCCATCGCCTTAGCCGCTCTGGCCATGAGCGGGCAAGACAATGACCTGATGCTGGTTCTGCCTTCCGATCATGTCATCACTGACCCGCAGGTTTTTTCTGAGGGAGTCAGCGAAGGCCTCAAACTCGCAGCTGAAGGCCATATTGTCACTTTTGGCATTGTTCCCAAGGGGCCTGAAACCGGCTATGGCTATATTGAAGGCGGCCCTTGCCTGGGAGGCAGTGCCAGGCAGGTTGAACGCTTTATTGAGAAACCAGACCGTGAAACAGCGGAAAAACTGGTTGCCAGTGGCAAATATTCGTGGAACAGCGGCATGTTCCTCTTCAAAGCCAAGGTCTTTCTGGAAGAGTTGGCGGCGCATGCGCAGGACATCTACCAGGCCGTGACCACAGCCTGGCAAAAGCGCGATAAAGACGGTGTTTTCATCCGTCCCGAGCCGGAAGCCTTTATCTCAGCGCAAGCCCTGTCCATTGACTATGCGGTCATGGAAAAAACCAAAAAGGCCTGTGTGCTGGCACTGGCTACGGGCTGGAGTGATCTGGGCAGCTGGGAGGCCTTCTATCAGAACGCCACGCCGGACAAACAGGGGAATGTCTGCACAGGCGATGTGATCTGCGAGCAATCGACCAATAACTACCTCAAAGCCTGCAACAGACTCCTGGCTGTGGTCGGGGTCAACAATCTGGCCGTTGTGGAGACAGCTGACGCCGTGCTTGTGGCCTCACGAGAGCACGTGCAGTCGGTGAAGAAGATCGTTGACCGCCTGAAAAAAGAAAAACGCAAGGAATGTGAAGAACACCGACTGGTGCACAGGCCCTGGGGCAGCTATGAAACGCTGGTTATGGATACGCGTTTCCAGGTCAAACGCATTATTGTCAATCCCAAGGCCGAGCTTTCCCTGCAGATGCACCACCACAGAGCCGAGCACTGGGTGGTTGTCAGTGGCACCGCCGAAGTCACCAAGGGCGACAGCGTCTTCCTGCTCACGGAAAACGAATCCACCTATATTCCCCTGGGGCAGAAGCACCGCCTGCGCAATCCTGGCATCATTCCCCTGGTGATCATTGAAATTCAGTCAGGTTCCTACCTTGGCGAAGACGATATAGTGCGTTTTGAAGACCGTTACGGTCGCACCAAAGCCTAAGCAACCTTTTGTCCTGTGAGCCACTCATGCCCTTAGCCGATTTTCCCTTAGGTCCGCTGCAAACCAACAGCTACGTGCTCCACCAAAACAAGAAAGCCTGTGTCATTGATGTGGGAGGCGACCCGTCCCCCATCCTGGAATACCTGAAGACACAGGGACTAGAACTTGCGGCCATCTGCATCACCCATCTGCACTTTGATCATCTCTACGGCGTGGCTCAATTGCAAAAGGCCACTAAGGCCACAGTCTATGCCCCCAAAGGCGACGCCATCATCGCCGATACGGAGGCCAGTCAGGGCGGCATCTGGGGTTTTCCCAAGGTTGAGCCCTTTACGAGCGTCGATGTGCCCTTGGGGGAGACGCAGTTTGCCGATCTGCCCTGCACGGTTTTGTCAACGCCCGGCCATACGCCGGGCAGTGTCTCCTACTATTTTCCCCAGGAAGGTCTGCTTTTTTCAGGCGACGCCCTCTTCTACCGCTCGGTCGGCCGAACCGATTTTCCCATGGGTGACACAGAGCAGCTTTTCACAGCCATCCGCACCCAGCTCTTCACCCTACCCGCGACGACCCGAGTTCTTCCAGGCCACGGCCCAGAAACGAACATTGGCGATGAAAAAGCCAATAATCCTCTCTGCGGAGACTTTTCCTAAGTGGCGAACATTGTTCTCTGCAATGCCAGTCCCCATCGACACGGTGTCTGTGATGCCCTGACAGACTGCCTGCAAAAGGTGCTAAGCACGCAAACCGTGCACACCATTCTCTTGCGAGATCATCACATTACTCCGTGTCAGGGCTGCCGCCATTGCAGTCAAACAGGCAATGTCTGCCGTCTTGATCAGCCAGGCGATGCAGCCAAATCGCTCCTTGAGCAACTCGCCCAAGCCAGATTTTTGCTCTTCTTAGCGCCCATCTATTTCTATGCCCTACCAGCGCATGCCAAGGCCCTTGTGGATCGAAGCCAGCGTTTCTATGCCCAGCCTCTGCCCCACATACCCCATAGCACAAAGACCCTTGTTCTGCTCACAGCAGCGCGCCAGAAAGGCGAGCAGCTCTTCACAGGCACCTTGCTGACCTTACGCTATTTCTTGGCTCAGCTTGGCCGAGAGATCACCCAGGCCAAAACCCTGAGGGGGCTTGACGTACGTCAAGATTTCCTGACAAATCAGGCTCTGCAAAATGAACTTGCCGCCTGGCTTAGACAGTGGCTTATGACCTGACGCCAAAACGGTAGGTGTGATAAAAACTGCGTTCAAATGTTTTGAGAACCGCGTTCAAGTTGACGAGAATACTCATTTTTATAAGCAAAGCTCGGTCGATATCTCAAAAACCTGCTCATATTGCGACTTTCTAACACCTTAATTGCCTTCCCCTTCTGAAGTCCGCATGTGAAGCGTTTTTTTCAGGAAAGCCGCTAAAATCAAGGCGTTGCACGGGGTTGTCGCGTCGAAAGTCGAGTCTTTTGCTCGTGTTCATCATATTCGTCTGATTTACACCAGCTATTAGCAAATAATAAAAGAGGTTATTCAGATTTTTGCTGAACAACCTCACTTAAGCAAAACAACTATTATTTTTATTAATATTTAATATATTAAGAAAAATCTTTTGGAGAAATACCAGTCGCATCAATTATTTAATCTTCTTGTAGGCCCATTGATTTAAGTTTTTTTGCAATTTGTTTCAAAAGATCTGAGTTATTTTCACAAGTACGTTTTTCTTTAAACTCTCTCTCCCATGTTGGCATCATAGCTTCAACCGTATCTTTTTTCCAAGTTGGCATCATGGCTTCAACGGTATCTTTTTTCCAATCTGGAAGATATTTTGCAATCGTATTTTCTTTCCAGTTTGTAGTGGCAGTATTCAACATGGTTACAGCCTCCTCAAGAGAAGCAAACCGGACATCAAAGGCTTCCTCATCAGGATTGAGATGTCGGTAGAGTGTTTCAAGGATGGCAAGGATCGTCTTAAGCAGTTCTCGATGTGCCGGATCAGAAAGAACCTTCTTATATTTTTGAATGGCGTCCCGAATTTCCATCGGTGTTTTTGATCTCTTCAGCAAGAGATAGAGCGCATAGAAATCCGAGTTCTTATTGAGAACCTGATCCTGAACGATTCGTTCCTCAATAAGCAGAGCAAAATTCTGTGGTTGGTATTTGAGTAGCGATTTTGCATGGGGTGCAATCAGTGATTGCACAGTCAGAGAATCCTTCCACGCATCGGCGCCGCTGTAAATGACAAGCGGAAAGACAGGGGGAAGCCCTCCTTTTCGTGTCACTTTTCCATGTTTGATCAGGTTAAGCCAAAGCAGAGCTGTGTAGGCAAGAATACGTACAGGGATCCCCAGACATCCTTGGAGCTTTAAATTTCAAGGATCAACAAAAGATACGCGTCCTCTCCTTTCCAGTGGATTTTTTTGGCTCTTCGGAAAACGCAGCATAATTCTGTGGGCATGCATGCCTTCTTTTCACATCTTCCGATCTTTGGGAAACATTACGATGCACAAATGAGGTTCATTGGCGGTAATTATCTTGTCCTAAAGGACTCGAAGAGTCTATCTTTTGTCCTGTGTATCGTTGCACGTCACCTACCTAGTAGTTCATTCTATAAATAAACATACTAACCAAACGCACTCATAATATCCTCAAGCTTCCATTTTCAGCGAAAGATTACAGGCTCGCTGTTTATAGCGTCTAGCCAGCGAGTAATGATTTTGATGAGATCCTCTTTCGACGTAACTCTCAGCTTGTTCAGGCATTGCCGAGCCATTTTTCCAAAAAAGCTTTCAACCAGATTCAGGCAGGAAGAGTGCGTCGGCGTAAAGGTAACAAGAGAAGCACCTGCACCTGGATCTATCTCGTTAGGCTGAACCAGGTGCTCGCGGCGTAAGCCGAGAGTTTCTCAAGCCCGTCCCGTAGAGAGCGACAGGCACCCCGACGGCATTCAAGGGCAACCGCAAACAGACTCCGGTCCATTTGCGGCAAGAGTAAGCACATGACTTTTGTCATGTGAGGCTTCACCTGCTGATTTTCATCAATCACTCTGTGCTTACGGAACTGGCCAATTGACCGACAGAGTACGCCTACCGGGGTAACCATGTACCTCTTCTGCTTTGGGTCAAAAACATTGACAAAAATGCCACACAGAACGTCTCGTACAGACCCTTGAGAACATCATGCAGGAACAAGCGCTTGCATCGCGTTACGAGAAAAAGCAGGAAGCACTGTCTTCGTCTGTGAATCACTTCACATGCAGGGATATTTTCGGGGAACCGTAATAGTCCGAACAGCACATTCTTTTGGCCTTAGGTATGTTTACTTTGAACTGTACTTGAAGTAGAAAGTACAAGGAGCTTAGCCATATTTCACAAGCGGCTTCTACAACCTCGCGTAAGGTCTTGCTCATACCTAACTCTGTCTACACATTCGATCTGCAGCTAAGAAAGCTCTCAATCAACGACAAGCCGTATTCTTTCGCCTGCAGACCAACACACTTTCTTCTCCCGGCTATAGGCATTTGGGAGGCGTAAAGACCATGGCAAAAGTCCGTGTGATTGTTTTGGGAGTCTTCTGTGCTGCGCTCAGTCTTTTTTTTACTCCCTCTCTCGTCTCAGCTCAGGTTACCCTGCTGATTCCCGCCAAACCCGATATTAGCGCGCCCAAGGTTCCGCAAGAAAAAAAGGAAGCCAAAACGCCAAGTCCTCCCAAAGAGCCAGAAAAAAGCGCGGGCAAACTCCCGGGACAAACCAATAGCACAGACGCTGCCTCCCAAGAACTCAAGACAGATCTCCCCACAATCAACGAAGAAATTGATCTGTTGATCACCTTGATGAATCCCTTTGCCAATCAAGGCTTTCCCATGGATATGCCCCAGTCCTTCACGGTTCTGCGCTTTAATCGGGATGGGCAAAGCAAGGATGGGCATCTTCTGCCATCTCGCCGCGATCTCCTGGGAGATGTAGAGGAAATTCTCTATAAGGGACAAAAAGCCTGGGGGGCCAATGTGGGTCTTGGCCATCCCGGCCTCTTTCAGTTCATCATGGAAACCAAGCCTTGGTGGGATGAACAGCAGGAACGGTTTCTCCAACAGTCGGTCAAGGTCATGCTGCCGGTCTACGGAGAGGACTCGGGCTGGTATGAGAGTGCTGGCCAGCGCTTTGAAATTGTCCCACTCACACGTCCATTCGGACTCATTGCCCCGCAAAGCTTCACGGGCCGAGTGCTGTTGGAAAACCAGCCTCTGCCCAATGTCAGCGTAACCCTGCACAGAATCAATACCGACGGGCAAAAAGTGCCCACAGACTGGCATCAAAATCTGAGCCTGCGCACCAATAGCCTTGGTGAATTCAGTTTCACCGCTAACCGGGCCGGCTGGTGGTGTGCCATGGCCCAACTTGAAGGCGTGCCGCTCAAGGGGGCGGACGGACAGCCCAAAAAACTCACCCAAGGCACTCTTTTCTGGTTCTATGTGGATTCAGAAAGTGCCAATGCCCGTTAAATCATTTGGAATCAGGCCCACAGCCTTTATGGCTGGCAGTCAGACAAGGAAAATCTGGAGGCAGCGTTTCCTCCCCGTTGTCAACGACGGGGCATCCACGCTGAAGACTTGATGAAACATTGCATAGCCTTTTGCATTTTTTTCCTCGCCCTCTCCACGTTGGGACTTACCTGTCTTGATGACAGCTGGGCCGCTCGCATGGGTGGCGGACGTTCCTTCGGCAGTCAGCCCACCATGAGGACGCCGACCATGGCACCACGCCCCATGCAACAACCCAGACAGCAGCCCTACACCAATCCCAGCACTGCCGCTCCCGCCCGTACAGGCGGTATGGGCGCAATGGGCGGTCTCTTTGGCGGCCTTCTGGCCGGTACGGTTTTGGGATCTCTGCTCGGTGGCGGTCATGCCGCAGGTGCAGCCGGTGGTGGCATTGGCTTCATCGATATCATTCTTTTTGGCCTGCTCATCTGGTTCGGATTGAAATTTTTCCGTCGCATGCGCAGCGGCCAACAGGCACCTTCGCCACAACCGAGTTATCAGCAGGATTATTCCATGCAGCAGGACACCCATTATCAACAACAGGGGTCCAATGCCTGGGATCGTCTGCGTGATACGGTCAGTCCCGGAAGTGGCGTCAGTGGCTTTGGTGCGCCCCAGGTGCCCGCAGACTTCAATGTCGAGGAGTTTCTGCAGGGTGCCAAGTCCGCCTATGTGCGCATGCAGTCATCGTGGGATCAGCGCGATCTGGAGGATATCGCCCAGTTTGCCACTCCTGCCGTGATGGAGGTGTTACGGGAACAGCTGGCGGAAGATCCCAATCCTTCCCACACCGAGCTGATCAATATCTCCGTGCAGCTCATGGGGGTGCACACCGAAGGCCGGACCCAGAGAGCGCAGGTCTACTTTGACGTTCTGATGCGTGAAGATCCCAACCAGCAGCGTCCTGAGCCTGCCCGTGAAGTCTGGCACTTCTTGAGAACCCTGCCCGATGGTACCTGGAAGCTCGACGGTATTCAGCAGGCCAACTAGGGCAAGGAGTGAGATATGAGTACGGTGACTTTTACTGGCAATACCATGCATCTGCAGGGCACGCTGCCTGAACTTGAACAAAAAGCGCCCGACTTTTCTCTCACAGACAAGGAGCTTGGCCTGCGCCATCTTGGCGACTATGCCGGCAAAATACTGGTTCTTGTCTGCGTACCTTCTCTTGACACACCTGTCTGCGACATGGAAGTCAGACGCTTCAACAGTGAAGCGCAAGCCCTTTCCAAGGATGTCGCCATTGTCTGTGCCAGCCGCGATCTGCCTTTCGCCCAGGCTCGCTGGTGCGGAGCAGCCGGCATTTCTGCCGTTGAAGCCCTTTCTGATTATCGCAGTGGTGCTTTTGGCAAAGCCTATGGCATCTACATCGAAGAACTCGATCTTCTGGCCCGAGCTGTCTTTGTCATTGATCGGCAAGGCGTGTTGCGCTATCGCCAGCTTGTGAGCGAAGTGACGCATGAACCGGATTATGCTGAAGTCCTCAACGCAGTCAAAAAACTTGCCTAACAATTATAGCCCGGGCCAAAAGGCCCGGGCTTTCCAAAAAAAAGGTTGGCAAAAGCGCCATGTCCAATCCAGTTGTCGAAAGGGATCAGATTATGCGGCTCATGGATATGCAGGTCCTTGAGCTTAAACCTGGCTACGCCAAAATCACCATGCCCTTGAGCGACAAGGTGAAAAACGGTATGGGCTTTGCCCACGGCGGCACTATTTTTTCGCTTGCGGACATTGCCTTTGGGGCGGCCGCCAATGAGGGAACCGAACAGTTTGTGGTCACCTTGAGCACTTCCATAGAATATTTACGTCCTGGAGCCCTTGGTCCCTTGATGGCAGAGGCCAAAGTCATCCGCGGCGGCAAAAAGATCCAAAACTACGAAGTACAGGTCTTTGACGGCGCAGGAGAACTGATTGCCCGCACCATGACCAGCGGCTATACCACAACAGCCCAGCTCTATCCCGAACAGCACAACAACGCAGAACAACACAAAGACTGAACAGCAGACACAGAGAACAAGCGGAACAAAGAGACTCCAGGCCGTGAGAGCATGTCTCACCGCTTCTGGGAACGCTAAAAAAGCACGACAGTTGCAAGCCCCAGAAAGATAAAAAAGCCGGCACTGTCAGTTATGGTGGTCAGAAAAATACTTGAGGCCTGGGCCGGGTCACGGCCTAGGGCACGAAAGATAAGAGGAATGGAGCCTCCCGCCACAGCCCCCAAGAGCATATCGCAGAGCAGGGAGCCACCCATCACACAGCCTACAAGAATATTGCGGGTAAAGCCCCAGGCACCGAAAAAAGCCAGAAGCGCCATGCAAAGACCGGTCACCAGACCAATTTTGCCTTCTCGAAGCACGGCCATCCAGGCTTTTTTCTGATCAAAACGATCTGTGGCCAGCTGCCTGATCATCACAGCCAGGGCCTGTTGGCCGGTATTGCCGGCCTGATTGGCAATCATGGGCATCAAGACCGCCAAAACGGCCATCTGGGCAATGGAGCCCTCAAACATATAGACGACCCAGGCCGAAAGCGCCGAATTGATCATATTGACCGCAAGCCAGGGCAGACGCTTGCAGACACTTTCAAGCCACGGCGTATCCACACTTTCCTCGGGATCCGCGCCCACCATACCCAGCATATCGGCACTGGCCTCTTCGTGCATGATATCCATGGTATCGTCGTACGTCACAAGCCCCATGATGTGCCCTTCGTAATCCACCACGGGAATAGCGAGATAATTGTAGTGTGAAAGCAGGGAGGCCACCTCGCCCTTGGGCATGTCGTAGGGGACGCTGACGACGCTCTGTCCGGCCACCGCATCGGCTAGAATGGTGCCTGGTCGAGAAAGCATCAAATTACGCAGGGAAAGCACGCCCACAAGGATATCCTTGTCATCGACCACGTAGGCGTAATACGGATTTTCCTTTTCCTCCATCTCACGACGAATGAGGGCAATGGCTCCGTCTACGGTCAGGGTCTGCTCAACCAAAATGAGCTCCGTATTCATGACGCCTGCCGCCGAATCGGGATCAAAATTCAGAAGATTGCGCAGTTCTTCGGAATCTTCCTTGCCGAGATGGCCCAAGAGCACATCGCGGTGATCCTCGTCAAGTTCATCGAGAACGTCGGCCGCATCGTCGGGATCCATTTCCGCAATAATCTGCGCTGCGGTATCGGCATCCAGATTTTCCAGAACATCGACCGCGACGTTTTCTTCGAGCTCGGCCAGGGCCTCTGCGGCATCTTCCTTGGGCATGTGCCTTAGAGCACAGACCTGCTTCTCCAGACTGAGATTTTCAAGATGATCGGCAAGGTCAGCTGGGTGGACAAAAGAGGCTTCTTCACTGCTCTCTCGACAGATTTCAGGCATACTGATGCCGTGCTGATCCTCGTTTTTGACCTCAGCATGCTCGTCGCGTGCAGGCTCAACCTGTGTAGGCAGGGAGTGCTGAGCCTCTTGATCAAATTTTTCCTGGCTCATCATACCTCCCTTTCGTCTAAAAAATGGGATTTTGCCCCTTGGCGCACCTTTGCCCTAATGCTTATAGTAGCAATTACCCCGGCAAGCCACAAGTCGTATGCATGGCGATGCCTTCACATCAGAAAGGGCTGTGGTTTTGCCGTAAAAGGTGATACGCCCCTTCAACCTTTTTTTTCAGCCAGATCAGCTGGCCTTAGGAGGCGACGCAAGGCTTTCTCTTGAGCCATTTGTCAAACAAAAAACTGCGTCGAAGACCAATGCAGACATGGGTTGCGTTTTTTTCAGGCAAAGGCCTGTCGTTCCTTGAAGAAAACATTTCGCTCGCTCTGGCTGAAGATGACCGGGAGCTAACCGCAGAAGGCCTTTTTGCGCCCACGGCCAGCATGCGAGCCAGCATCCGGGCCAAAGAAGCGACGCCTGTGGTTGGGCTGCCTCTTGTGGGTCTGGTCCTCAAAAAATTGACCAAGGACTTCTGCTGGCAGGCCCTGGTCCGCGAAGGATCTGTTGTTTCTCCCATGACTGTGGTTTGCGAAATCACGGCACCGGCTGTGGCTCTGCTCAAAGCCGAACGCGTCATTTTAAACTATATCTGTCATCTCTCAGGCATTGCCAAGCTCACGGCAGAATATGTTCAAGCGCTCGCGGGCACAGGCGTACGCCTCCTCGACACCCGCAAAACCACACCAGGTCTGCGCTGGCTTGAAAAATACGCCGTGCAGATGGGTGGCGGCTGCAATCATCGCATGAATCTGGCCCAAATGCTGATGCTCAAGGACAATCACATTGATGCCGCAGGCTCCATCACGCAGGCTCTTACCCGCTTACGGCAAAGCTATTCACCCTGTCCGCCTATAGAGGTGGAGTGTCGCACACTGGCACACGTCAGAGAAGCCGTAGCCGGCCATGCCGACCGCATCATGCTCGACAATATGAACAAAGAGCAATTGGCGCAGGCCCTGGCTGAAATTCCCAAGGACAGAGAAGTGGAAATCAGTGGAGGGGTCTCGCTTGCCAATATTCGAGAGCTTGCCACAATCGGGCCAAGACACACTGATTTTATCTCCGTGGGGCGTTTGACCCACTCGGCGGCGGCCGCAGATTTCAGTATGACCTTAGCCAATCAAGATGCCTCTGCCAAAGGTGCCTAAGATGAACGACGTACGCCAAAAAATTTCCGCACTGCGGGCTCAATTCGGGAAAAAACTCTGCATTCTGGGCCATCACTATCAAACGGAAGCGATTATCCAGCACTGCGATCGCACAGGCGATTCTCTGGAACTTGCCCGCCAAATCACGTCCATCGACGCTCAGTATTTGGTTTTCTGCGGTGTGTATTTCATGGGAGAAGCCGCGGCACTGCTCACAAGACCCAATCAACAAGTCTTTCTGCCTGATCCCCACGCCGACTGCATGATGGCTCTGATGGCCAGCGGCTGTCATGTACACAATGTTTTGTGCGAGATTCAGGCCATGGGAAAAGACGTCGTTCCCATCGCCTATGTCAATACCTCAGTAGGTCTCAAGGCGCAGGTCGGAGTCTTTGGCGGCGCCGTCTGCACCTCGGCCAACGCCAAAGCGGTACTCTCCTGGGCTCTGTCGACGAACAAAACGGTTCTTTTTCTCCCGGATAAGCACCTAGCCCGCAATACGGCACGCGCACTGGGTCTGAACGCAGACGACTGGCAGATCCTCAGGCTTTCGGGCGACGGACTCATTGACAAAGCGAACGATCTCAAACAAAAACGCCTCTTGATCTGGCCCGGGTGCTGTCCCATCCACAGCCAAATGCGTGTGCAGGATATCCAGCGCCTACGCGCAGAACTTTCAAACTGCGCCATCTACGTACACCCGGAATGTCCGCCGGAGGTCGTAGAAGCCTGTGATGGCGCAGGTTCAACCTCCTATCTGATCAAGACAGCAGAAAAACTGGCCAAGAAATCCTTGCCCAAAAACGTCGTCATTGGCACGGAAAGCAATCTTGTGGAGCGCCTCAGACAGCGTCACAAAGACCGTTTAGCGCTTTTGCCACTCAAAGAGGCCTATTGTCCCGACATGAACGCCATTACCGAGCAAAAACTCTTAACGCTCTTGCAAAACATTCAGCGTGGCACGGCACAGCCTGTAACGATCAAGGAAGCAGAACGCGAGCCGGCTCAAAATGCCTTGCAACGCATGCTTACGATCACCCAATAGCCACACTTTTCCCCAGTTTGTTCTGCCAGCAAGCAAGGGCGCCCTTAAGCACATTGTCATCCCTTGTTTTTTTTCAAGGCTGTTACGCCTCGCCTTTTCAACCACGCTCGCCCATCTCAAAAGGCGCGTTACGCTTTTCACTTCGGTTCACGGCAAAGAGGAACTATGTCACAACGTCGTTATGTGCCATTTCTGATTATTGGTTCAGGCATCGCCGGCTCCACAGCGGCTCTGACCCTAGCCGATCAGGGACTGGATGTGCTTCTGATCAATTGTGGAGAGGATCTGCTCGATGGCAATTCTGCTCTGGCTCAGGGCGGCATCATTTATCAGTCAGCCAAAACGCAAGAAGAGCTTAGCGCCAAACCCGGTCAGCGCCATGACGCGCGATCTCTGGAACACGATATTCTGGTCGCCGGTCACGACTACAACTATGTGCGCGCTGTACGTTGGCTTTCCCGCAAAGGGCCGCAGTACGTCGAAGATATTCTGCTCAAACGCGCCAAGATCGATTTTGACAAAAACGCTGACGGCTCTTTCCACCTGACAAGGGAAGGCGGCCATTCCGTACCGCGCATCCTGCACAAAGCCGACTATTCCGGCCGGGCCATCATGGAAGGCTTAGCCAGAGAAGTGAGCAGACATCCGCGCATCACCTGTCTGCACCATAAGGCGGCCATTGACCTTTTAACCACGCAGCATCATGCCAGACACGCCCAGTGTCGCTATGAAGTCGACAATCGTTGTGTTGGCGCCTATGTGCTCGATACGCTCTCCGGGGAACCGGAAACCATTCTGGCTGACTGGACAATTTTGGCTACAGGCGGTACAGGTCGCGTTTTTCTGCACTCCACCAATTCTGATGCCTGCGTAGGGACAGGCATCGCTATGGCCTTACGTGCGGGCGTTGAGCTCTCCAATCTTGAATTCATGCAATTCCACCCCACAGCGCTCTTTGATCAGCGCAGTTCTCGCAGGCCCTTGATCACCGAGGCCATGCGCGGTGAAGGCGCCCGTCTGCTCAATGCCAAACATCAGCCCTTCATGCGCCACTACGACAAACGCGGCGATCTTGCGCCACGCGACATTGTCTCGCAGGCTATGATGGAAGAAATGCTCCACTCGGGCTCACCCTATCTTTTCCTCGACGCCTCACGCATTGAACTTGATCTGCCCACTCGCTTTCCGACGGTCTTTGAACAGTGTCAGCAAATCGGCATTGATATTCGCAAGGATCCTATTCCTGTGGTGCCCTGCGCCCATTATTTCTGCGGTGGCATTCTCACGGATCTGCATGGACGCACCTCTCTGAGGGGACTTTTCGCCATCGGCGAATGCGCCTGCACCGGTCTGCACGGAGCCAATCGTCTGGCCAGCACGTCACTGCTCGAAGGTCTTTCCTGGGGAGCCAGTTGCGGTGAACATCTGGCTGGTTTGGCCCAACGCAGTCATGGACTGACGGCCCAGGTCCGCAACGCCATCCCCGATTGGCACGACGAAGGCGACGAGCACGCCGATGATCCGGCCCTTGTGGCGCAGGACTGGGCCAATATCCGCAATACGATGTGGAATTATGTGGGCATTTCCCGCACGCAGGCCAGATTGCGCCGTGCCTTCGAAGATATGCGTGTCCTTGTCCGGCATATCCACGATTTCTACAAACGCACACCCATTTCTCTGCGTCTGATCCAGCTCTTTCACGGCTCTCAGACAGCCTATGCCATCACCCAGGCGGCTATGCGCAATCCCCAAAGCATTGGCTGCCATCACCGTAGCTAAGACGGAACAAGCCAGCCAGTTTTTTGGAACCAGCACGGGCTTCGTTGGGCAGCTTCTTGGCCAGCGTGACGTATGGCTTACGCCAGGACTGAACATGGCCCTTAGCTCATGGACAGTTCTTCAACTTTTCGGACACCGTAAACAACTCTAACGGAGGCAGCGTTTTCTCCTTGTTCCAAGGACGAACTCTCTACGCTGAATTTCTGATGAAAAAATCCCAAGGTCTTTTTCTGCTTCTAGTTCTGCTCCTTGTTGCCGCTTTTCTCGCCGCTGTGCAGTTCTGGATCAAACCCGCCATTGAACGCGATGTCGCGGTCTTGATCAATGAAACACTCAAAGCCCAGGGTCTGACCCCCAAAAATCCTGTCAGCGTCAGTGTTTCGCCCTTGACCCGCACACTCGTTATCCCGGCCTTTGATCTCTCCCCCAATTCCACCACAGGTCTGCAAAAAGGTCGTGTGCAGCCATCAGAAACCATCATGACCTATCAAGGTCTTCTGGCTTTCTCACCCTTACGGGATCTCTTCACCCCAAAAACCGGTCCCATCACCCTTGTACAGCAATCGCTCTGCCAGGGCTTATCCATGGAAATCAACGGGGCTTCCGTCAGCATGGAAAATCTTGTGGCCCGCGAACTGGGCGCTGACGCGCAAGAACTGCGCAGCCTCCTATCCGATCCCAATTTTCAAGGGAAACGTCCACCCCTCTTTGCCTTGCTGATACGTGTGGAGCATTTCCTCATTGATGTTCCGACGGCAAAGACAAAAATTGTCATGGGTCCCATGCTCTTTGACAAGCTTACCCCGAGCAAGCTTGAAAGCCTCAGCATCGAAAACATCCAAGGCTTTGAACAGGGTGTCAAAAGGATCCACAGTTCCCGTCTTTTGCAGAAAAACATCCGCATCTTCACAGAAGAAGAAGCGCTGAATCTTGCCGCCAAACTCAGCCAGGCCAGTGAAGCGGCGCGCACGGAGGAGCTGGTCAAGCTCTTCATCGGAGAAAAGCCGCTGATTGAATCAACCAGCCTTCAGGGTGTGACCATCGATGTGGAAGGCTCGCCGGTCAATATCAAGGAGATCGCCTTTACGACCACGGCCGGCAAAGAAGAACGCATCACCATCACAGGTCTCTCCCTGGCTGGAAAAACCATTGAGGAGCAGGTCGGACAAAAGCTCCCCATTCCGGCTCTGCTGCACCTCAACGTCGCCCTGGGAGAGAGCCAGCAGGCCGATCAAACCCGCAAGCTCACAGCCTCAGTCAGCATTGACGAACTGTTTGCCCTGGATGGTGAACTTACCGCAAGCCTCGACAATCTCGAAAATCTCTTTGCGAAGCTCCTCACCTGTCCATTGCGCGACTTTTCCTTACGCCTCACGGACAAAAGCCTTCTGGCACGCTGCGCGCTCTATTTCGCGCCTGAGGCTCCGGACAAGGAGCTGATCCTTGAGCAGATCCGCAAAAATATGAACAGCTCCCCCCTGGAACGCGATCTGGCAGAAAAGCTCTGCACCTTCGTGTCCAAGCCAGGCGTACTGAAAATCTCAACAAAGCCAGGAAAAACCTTCACGGCCGCTGAGCTTGACGCTCTCAACGAAACGACCATTGGCGAGTTGCTCGAGCTTTCTGTCTCCCAGGGACAGGAAGATCTGAATCAAACCATGACCCGTCTGAAGTCAGAATAATGCGCGAGCTGATACTCAAAAAAAAGGAAGACCTGAGGCTTGCGCATGGTCATCTCTGGATCTTCAGCAATGAGGTCGCCTCAGACCTTGGCGATTTTGCTCCAGGCGAGGAAGTGCTGGTCAAAAACGCCCAGGGGCAATGCCTGGGGACGGCCTGCGTGAATCCCCATGCCTTAATCTGTGCGCGCCTGCACAGCCACAAGGCAGGCGTGCCTCTGGATGCGGCCCTTTTCAAACAGAGACTGACTGCAGCCCTGTCCTTACGCTCTGCCCTTTTTCCCAAACCCTGGTACCGCCTCTGTCACGGCGAAGGCGATTTTCTGCCAGGGCTGGTCATTGACCGCTATGACCGGCATCTGACAGTACAGATCACCACAAAGGCCATGGAAGAACGGAAAGAGATGCTTGTGCCTGTCCTGCAAGAGCTCCTGGCCCCGCAAAGCCTGCTCTTTGCCAATGACAATCCCATACGCGCCCTGGAGGGACTTTCGCTCGCCCAGGCGTGTCTTGGGGATGTCCCCGAAGAACTTGAGGTGCCTGAAAACGGCTGTCTTTTCAGGGTGCCCTGCAAGAGTGGGCAAAAAACCGGCTGGTTTTACGATCAACGTGACAATCGCGCCAAAGCCGCCAGTATGGCCAAAGATCTGGATGTGCTGGACGCTTTCTGCTATGCTGGAGGCTTCGGGGTGGCCTGCGCCAAAGCCGGTTGCCGCTCAGTGACCTTTCTCGACGCCTCAACCCTTGCCCTTGACTATGCGCGAACCAATCTTGAGAAGAATGTGCCGGCCTCGGCCAAACAGGCCGAATATCTTGAAGGGGCAGCCCAAGAGCATCTGGCAGCGCTTTTTGAGCAGGGACAGCGCTTTGATCTGGTCAGCATTGATCCGCCGGCTTTTATCAAACGCCGCAAAGACGCAGCCCAGGGGATCAGTGCCTATCGCCGTCTGAATCTTTTGGCGGCACGACTGCTGAGACCAGGGGGCGTGCTGGTCAGCTCCTCCTGTTCCTATCATCTCAAAACAGAAACCCTTCTCGACTGTATTGTCCGAGCCGCTCACAAACTGGGAAAGATACCGCAGCTCTTGGCCTTTGGCCGGCAGGCGGCTGATCACCCTGAACTTTTGGGCATGCCAGAAACAAGCTATCTCAAATGCTGCCTCGTTCGTCTTCTGCCCAAAACCTAGGCCTTAGAACCAAAGGATTACTCCATGTTCAATAAACTCCGTCTGCTTACACCCGGTCCCACCCCCTTGCCTGAAGAAGTCCGTCTGGCGCTTGCGCGTGATATGATCCATCACAGGAAACAACACTTCAGGGAGATCATGGCCCGTGTGCAAAAGGGTCTGCAAACCCTTTTTGGCACGCGGCAAATCGTCCTGCCGCTTTCGGCCTCAGGCTCGGGTGCCATGACCGCCGCGATCTACAGTCTCTTTGCGCCTGAGGAAAAAGTCCTCATCGTGGAAGGGGGAAAATTCGGAGAACGTTGGACTGAGATTGCCAAAATGCGCGGACTTACGCCCTGTGCGCTCTCCGTCCCCTGGGGTCAGGCCGTACGCCCCGACGATCTGGCTGAAGTCCTGGCCAAGGATCACGACATCCGCGGTGTGCTCCTGCAGGTTTCGGAGACCTCCACAGGCGTCCTGCACCCCGTACAAGAAATCGCCAAGGTCTGTCGGCAGTATGATGTCTTGCTGGTGGCTGACGGCATTTCCGCCGTAGGTATTTCTCCCTGTCCCATGGATGACTGGGGCATTGACTGTCTGCTGACCGGTTCACAAAAAGGACTTATGCTGCCTCCGGGTCTTGCCCTCATCGCGCTTTCTGAACGCGCCTGGGCCAGAGCTGAGGTGCTTGGGCCAGGCTGTTTCTATTTTGATCTGCCGGCTGAGCGCAAAAAGCTCGAAAAACATGAAACCCATTTCACCACAGCGGTGAATCTGATCTGCGGTCTCGAAGAAAGCCTCAAAATACTGCTTGCACAGGGCCTTGAAGCCGTCTACAAAAAACAGTGGGCGCTGACCATGCTCGCCCGCACAGGCGCCCGCGCCATGGGTCTTGAGCTGCTGGCCCGCGAGCACTACACTTGGGGACTGACCAGCGTCAAATTGCCCGAGGGCGTTGATGGCCTCAAAGTGTTGCAGATCGCACAGGAAAAATTCGGAGTCTGCCTGGCCGGCGGTCAGGATCAGCTCAAGGGACGCATTGTGCGCATCGGTCATATGGGCTGGGTAGACTGGGGCGATGTGCTGGCAGGCCTCTATGCCTTAGACAGAAGCCTTGTGGAAGCCCAAGGCTTTTCTGGGGCACGCGACTATCTGGAACAGGCCATGGCCGCCTATCAGACAGCGCTGTCAGGAATGCCTGGCGAAGTACCGGGCAAGGTCTTTGTGCGAAGCTAACGGCACATCAACCATTGCAAAGGAGGCTCGCGCTATCCTGGCTGCGAGAAAAACAGATGAGTGCTACAGAGACAAAAGAGCATGCCGACAAGTCGCTGAATTCCATGCCCAAGGTGACCTTCTCCACCTTCATTCTTTCCATGGCCTCTTCGGCCCTGGTACAATTGGGTGAAGTACCTGATCCCGCAGGCGGAGGCACAAAGCCCGACAAATTGATGGCCAAGCACAGTATCGACCTGCTCGATATGCTCAAGGAAAAGACACGGGGCAACCTCGACGGTGCGGAACAGCAGATGCTCGACAGCATGCTTTTTGAACTGAAAATGAAATACGTCAAAATTTTTGGCGAAAAATAGGGCGAGAACGCTAAAGGGAGATCATGGAGGCAATCAAGGTAGGTCTGGTTGGGATTACCGGCTATGCGGGCATGGAACTGGCACGGCTGCTTGCCGTGCACCCTTCAATGCAGCTGGTTATGGCGTGTTCCAGGGCTGAAAACGGCAAACCTCTGGGTGAATACTATCCATTTCTGGAAAAACTGCCTGGCTGTGATGTCCGCATCAGCCAGTTTTCCGCAGAAGAAGCCAAAGAAAAATGCGATCTCGTCTTTCTGGCCGTCCCCGCAGGCAAAGCCATGAAAATGGCGCCTGTGCTTTTGCAGGCCGGAGTCAAGGTCGTGGATTTTTCAGCCGATTTCCGACTGCTGGACAAAGGCGTCTATGAAGAATGGTACGCCATGCCCCATGAGGCACAGGAGCTGCTCAGTCAAGCGGTCTACGGTCTGCCCGAGCTCTATGCCGAAAAGATCGCTCAGGCCAAGCTCATTGCCAATCCAGGGTGTTATCCGACCTCAGTGATTCTCGGTTTGACCGCCGCCTGTAAACATGACCTGATCAGCCCGACGAATATCATTATCGACTCCAAATCAGGCACAACCGGAGCCGGTCGCAAACCCAATCTGCCCACGCTCTTCTGCGAAGTTTCCGACAGTTTTCGGGCCTATGGTCTTGTGCGACACCGCCACACACCGGAAATCGAGCAGGAAATCAGTAAACTGTTGGCTACGCCGGTCACCCTGCAGTTTACGCCACATCTTGTTCCCATGAACCGGGGGATTTTGTCGACCATCTACGCCGAGCTCAAAGATCCGGCCATGACCCTGGAAAAGGTCTGGGAATGCTATCAAGAGACATGGGCAAACTCGACCTGGGTCAGAGTCCTGCCCCAAGGGAAACTGCCTGAAACGCGTTTTGTGCGGGGCACCATGTTCTGCGATATCGGTCTGGCTGTGGACAAGCGCACCAAACGCTTAATCATTGTCTCCGTCATCGACAATCTCTGCCGCGGCGCCGCCGGACAAGCCGTAGCCAATGCCAATCTGATCTGCGGAAGGCCCGTGGATGAAGGCTTAAGCCATACCGCGCCTCTGGTTTAAACACATTTCAGCAAAAATCCCTGGAGGAAACCTCGTTGGCACATAATCAGGCTTTGCACCAATGGAAGGTGGAAGATTCTGTGGAGCTCTACGGCATCCGCAACTGGGGCAATGGTTTTTTCGATGTCGCGGACAATGGCGACGTGGTGGTCTGTCCCAAAGGCAAGGGCGGACCGAAGATTTCGCTCATGGAAATCATCGCGGGTCTCCATGAACGCGGCTACGATATGCCCGTGCTCTTGCGTGTGGAAAATATCCTCGCCTCACGCATTGCCGCCATCCATGAATCTTTTCGCAAAGCCATCTATTCGCTCAATTATCAGGGCGAATACCGCGGCGTATTTCCCGTCAAAGTCAATCAGCAGCAGCAGGTCGTGGAAAAAATCGTGCAGTCAGGCGCAGCCCACCACCATGGCCTTGAAGTGGGCTCCAAGGGTGAACTCTTAGCGGCGCTCTCGCTGATCCGAGACCGTGAAGCCTGCCTTGTCTGCAATGGTTACAAAGACGAAGAGTTTTTCAACCTGGGCCTGCAGGCGCAACGCCTGGGCTTCAATGTGTTCTTTGTCCTGGAAATGCCAGGGGAGCTTGAAGTGCTCCTGGAACGGGCACGCGCCATCAAAGTCCGTCCCAATATCGGCCTGCGTTCCAAACTGGTCACCTCAGCCAGCGGGCACTGGGCCAGTTCCGGCGGCGAACGCTCCACCTTCGGGCTTTCCATTTCAGAGATCGTGGACGTGGTGGATACCCTCAAAGAAAACGGCATGCTCGACTGTCTGAGGCTTTTGCACTACCATTTGGGTTCACAGATCTCCAATATCCGCGATATCCGAACCGGTGTGATGGAAGGGGCGCGCATGTACCAGGGTTTGGTCCAGGAAGGAGCCCCCATGGGCTATCTGAACCTGGGCGGCGGTCTGGCCGTTGACTACGACGGCTCCCACACAAGCTACGGCATGTCGCGCAACTACACCCTTGATGAGTACTCCACAGACGTCGTAGAAGCCATCATGACGATTCTCGATGAACAGGGGACCCCGCATCCCCATATCATCACCGAATCAGGACGAGCCACCGTAGCCTACAATTCGGTTCTGCTCTTCAATATCCTGGATACGAGCATTGTGGAAGAAATCGCCGTGCCCAAGGAATTGCCCAGTGATGCACCGGAAGCCATGCGCAATCTCCATGAAGTGGCGTCTCTGCTGTCGCTGCGTAATCTCCAGGAATGCTATAACGACGCCATTTATTACCGTGACGAACTGCGCAAGCTCTTTTCTACGGGGCAGGTCTCCCTGCGCATGCGGACCCTGGGCGAACGCATTTTCTGGACGATCATCATGCGCATCGCCCGCGAGAAAAGCCGACTGAAGAATGTCCCAAGAGACCTTGAGGATATCGACGCAAGCCTCGCGGATATCTATTACGGCAATTTCAGTGTCTTTCAGTCTCTACCCGATGTCTGGGCCATTGATCAGCTCTTCCCCGTCATGCCGGTGCACCGCCTCAATGAATTTCCCTCGCGCCAGGGAATTATCTCAGATATCACCTGTGATTCGGACGGACGCATTGACCATTTCATCGGTCCCCAGGGCATGAAACAGACCCTTGATCTGCATCCGCTCAAAGCCGGGGAAGAATACTATCTGGGCGTTTTTCTGGTGGGTGCCTATCAGGAAACCCTCGGCGATCTGCACAATCTGATGGGCGACACCAATGTCGTCTCCATCAGGGCCGATGAAGACGGGGGCTATCAGTATGTGCGCGAAATCCGCGGTGACTCAGTGGCCGATATTTTAACCTACGTGGAATACGAACCACGGCGCATTCTGGAAGATCTGAGAACCACAGCAGAGCTTGCGGTGCGCGAGGGACGCATTTCTCCCAGCGACCGCTACGCCATTCTGCAGGCCTTTGAAGACGGCTTAAGGGGCTATACCTATTTCGAACGCTAATTGATCCCACGCATCCCGCACAAGCTCTGTTTTTTTCTGCGCTCCATTGCCCCACGGTAGCCTCCTGGCACGCCAGTTTTCAAGACCTTTGAGCAGAAAAGAACAGGGCTTTTTTTCTGCCTCTGACACTTGGTCTGTGCTCACGAAAAAGCAAAAACCTACCTCACTGCATATCTTGCTGGCAAGAAAGACCCTATGGAAAGCTGTAAACTGCCGACATTGCCCGTGAGTCTGGCGAATTTTTCCCTTTTGCGACGCAAAGGGCGCCTCTATGTTGACAAAACAGCTCTTTTGCAAAAACTCATTGAGGAAGGTGATTACTATTTTCTGGCAAGACCCCGGCGCTTTGGCAAATCCCTGACCATTTCAACCCTTGAGGCCATGTTCAGGGGGCACGCTGAACTGTTTACCGGTCTAGCAGCCAAAGCTTGGGTTGAAAGACAGTCCTCTCACCCCTCTCCGGTACTCAGCTTAGATCTGAGTTCTCTGGGCAGCCTGCTCTCTCAAAAAAAAATCAATCAGGGCCTTGCCTTACTGCTCACACGCTTTGCCAGGCAGTACGGTATCGATGCGTTACCTCAAGAAGACAGTGACCTGCTCTTTTCAGAAGTCCTTGAACGCGTTAGTGGTAAATATGGTCCTGTTGCCGTACTCATCGACGAGTACGACAGCCCCATGCTCAATTATTTGGAAGACACTGCAAAAGTTCAATGTTTTCGCAACCAGCTTCGCTCTTTTTTCTTAGTGCTCAAAAGTTGCAGTCAATATCTCCGTTTTGTCTTTATCACAGGTATTTCGTTCTTTACCAAGGCAGGGATCTTTTCAGCCCTCAATAATTTACGAGATATTTCGACAGATAAGAACTATAGCACCCTGACAGGCTATACGCAAGCCGAGCTGGAAGACAATTTTTCATTATTCATTGCCGATGCTGTCCAACAAAAAGTAGCTCTCTCAAAGGCAGATTTATTACAAAAAATCCGTAAATTCTATGACGGATTTTGTTTTGATGGACAGACTAAAGTATATAATCCCTTTTCCTTACTCAATTTTTTTTGTTCCTACCGCTTTTCGAGCTACTGGTATGACTCTGGATCTGTATCCTTTATCGAAAAATATTTTAAAACGCATCAAGTCGAATCACCAGAAAATTATCATCATATAAAGGTTGATGAGACTCTCCTCGCTCCTCGCGAAATTGAAGAAGCAAGCCCTGAAAGTTTTCTGTATCAGGCTGGATATTTGACAATTGCAAAATGGACCGATGAATATATTATTTTAGATTACCCTAATCAAGAAGTTCTGTGCTCCCTGTCAAAAATGTACCTTTCAAAAATTTATCCCGTTGCAGATTATACCGAAGTGGGTAAACCCTGAATCCGTGAGCTCTTGGGCCGCAAATGCAGAACCCGGCATTTCGGAGCTTTTTTTAAAAATTTTAGGTCGGATCGACTATTTTTTTAGCCCGACATACCCTCTCCTTTTCGATTTTAAGCCCGAAAGGGTTCCTCG
>JAILPJ010000040.1 GCA_024699605.1 Desulfovibrio sp.
AGGAAATCACAAGATATGCCGATTATCTGGAAAAGTTGAGAGCTGCGGAAGCACGCAAGACTGATCTGCCTGAGGTTTTTGATGGTTTCCGTAGTCGTCTTGTGCTCCAGTGGGATGAATACGACATGGCACAAAGAGAAAAGATCCTTGCTCTTGGGAGTGCCTACTATACGGACCAGGACGGACATGAGGATACGTTGCGCTATGCTGAATATTGCAGGGCACGATCTCTTACACCGGAGGAAATCCACAGGGCGAATGTGAAGAGCGCGGAGATGCTTGTGCGCAACCTCCTGGAGCGAGTGGGGAAGAAGGTTGGGAGCGTAGAAAGTTTTGACAACCTTGTGATCACTGAAGGCAATTTTTGTGAAGGCTGCGCCATCAATGGCTTCATTCAGGGTGAACGCGGCAAGGTCCGGGTCGAAAGCATCAGGGCTGGCGGCTACAAAGTGCAAAGGCTGCATGTTCGCGTACTTTGCAAGGAAGTTGCTTGAAATCAGATCGCATAAGTCCCTCCCCGCAGTTGACTCATAACGCCATGACAGAATTGCCCCTCTGTCATGGCCGTTTTTTTTCGTCCATCTATCCACTCTTCTTTTTTATGAAATAATTTTTGACTTTTTTCTTATTTTTGAGTAGTCTATCTGTAAATATATGAGAATAGCATGAATGGAGGGGGTGGAATATGTCTTTTAAAGACGAAGGAAAGTGGCTTCTTGAAACATCCGTCAAGAAAGCGGGAAGCCTGGCTGAACTTTCCAGGGAAATTGGTGCGTCCATAGCGTCCCTTTCGCGCTGGCGTGTTGACATGGGGTCTGCGACCTTCAAGAGCGTGGCCAACATGGCTGACTTTTGCCGGGTGCATCTGCATTTTCCTGAAGAAGAGAACGTATTTGTCAGGATTTCTGGATCAGATGGCACTACGTACGGCGACTTGATTGTCAGGGAGGCCATGGTTCAGAACAGCTTTTTTGAGAAAATGGATATCAGCCCTTCGGACTGCGTACTCCTTGAAGTTGCTGATGATTCAATGAGTCCGACTGTATTGCCCGGTGATTCAGTGCTGCTTCATACGTTTGACAGGCATCTCATTGATGGCAAGCTCTATCTGGTAGCTGTCAACGGCAAGGTCATGCTGCGCCGTGCCTTTTTGAATGCCGCCAATGATGTGCTTTTGCGCAGTGACAACCCAGTATTCCCTGAAGTTCATATTACACCGGATAAAATCAGCTCTCTTGAGATTTACGGCAGGATCCGCTGGCTTGGCAAGGTGCTCTGATTCTGTAAAGCCGCCTTCTTTCCGCTCCTTTGAATTGTTGTCAAACGTCCGTCTGATCAAGGTCAGGCGGACGTTTTTTTGAGAAAAAAATCTTCTTAAATACGAGAAATCACTTGACCTGCATTCTCATATTTGATAATCTGTCTTTGCAAACGGTGAGCAAGCCCCAAGTACATCTACGGAAGGAACGGTGCCCAAAAACCGTAAGCATCATGTCCGGGCGGCAGTGAGGATTGGCAGGAAACGAAGATCCGTGAAACGAGGCCCATTAAAGACATGAGAATGATTTTTCGCAAATTTGATAAACCGGCAACTGTGGAGAAGGCAATGGAACGTACAGCAAGGGCAATAGCCGCTCTGATCCTTATTTTATCGTCATTAGGAGCCTATTTTTACACCGAGCACAAAAACGCAACTGGCGTTTCATCCGGTGAAGTGAGTCACGTCAAGCTGCATGCAAAGGCATCATGTTCCATTAACGGCTGCATGCTTACTGCCAACCGCTAGGAGGAAAATATGAAGAAGTCAGTCAAGATTGTGGCAGGCATTTTTCTGTGTGGCGTGACTACGATCATCGGTGGGGCGTTGCATATGAGCAGCCTTGGCAATGAGCTGAACATAAAAAAGCAGGAAATTCGAAAGCTTGAGAGCGAAAATCAGAAGCTTGAGGATGAAAAGGCACGCCTTGAGAAGAGTGTGAAGCGTCTTCGGGCAGGCAATTCGGTGCCGGGGATCAGCCAGGTACATCTGAAGCGTGTGATCACTTCGACGTTGCAGTATCTGGGCATTACGAAAATTTCTGACTGGGAGCGTCTCATATTGCTCACGATAGCGACAGAATCCGATATGGGGCGGTATCTCAAGCAGGTCAAAGGGCCGGCTCGCGGTCTCGTTCAGGTAGAGCCCGCGACTGAACGGGAAACTTTGGATTGGCTGAAGTCAAAGCGGCCGGCCCTGTACGAAAAGGTCAAGAAGCTCCGTGTTCCGGCAAGGCTTGCCACCCATGAGGCGGAATACAACCTGTCATATTCGGTTGCCCTTTGTTATGGTGTATATCTTATGCGTAAGGTAGACCCCTCCGGAAAATCCTCAGAAGAACTTGCTAAGCTCTATAAAATTCATTATAACACCGTGAAAGGCAAGGCTACAATACCTGGAGTTTTAGCAAAGCTTTCGGATTACAGGGTAAAAATTTAGAAAATTCAATATTCTGTAGGGTGCAATAACATGCCGTATAATCTACACGTCAACAAGCACGCACCTTTTGAAGATCCGGAGAGAACGCTTGTTGAGCAGAAGGCCATTGAACAGGTTGAAAATCATCCTGAGCAGCTTTTTCAAAAATACAAGTCGCTTCCCGCATCCTATGGTGGCAGATATATCAACTCTGATTTGTTCAAGGAAGTTTTTCCTGATTATTCAGCGTCCCCGGCCAACAGGACCCTGTTTAACGTTCCGGTTCACAATTCGGCAGCTGTGCTTGCCAATGCACTTTTCAGGGAGATGGTCGCATCTGGTGATGATTCTCATGGTAACAGAGTTCTTTTCATAACAGGGATTCCCGGAGCAGGAAAAACGACCGCAATTCAAAGCTTAAATTTCGATTTTAATAAGTATAAAGTTGTCTATGAAGGTCAGCTTTCTACTTTTGATCAGGCGAAAGATAAAATACATTTTTGTTTAAAGCATAATTGTAGTGTAGATGTTGTAGTATTTCATCGTTTACCAGAATGTGCTCTAGTACATACAGTATTGAGATTTTATGAAATTGGTCGTGGCGCAAGTGTTACAGCGATGTCTAACATACAAGGTGATATGGCTGACTCATTTGAAAAAATGTTTAAAGAGTTTAATGATAGTGTTAGGTTTAGAGTAATTGATCTAGATGATAACTCAAAAGTATATAGCACGAAGCAGCATATTTTGCAAATTTTACGCAAGGAGGGCGATAAACATGTTATCCGACAACGACTTGAACAAGAACTTGGAAGATTGCTCAACGCAGGTTATCTCACAGAATCTGCCTATAATGAATCAGCAGGGCGAAGTCCAAAAGGACTTTCCGGAATTGCAGATGATAGCAGATGCAGTGAGAGATGTAGACAGGCATTTAAAAGGGAATCCAGAAGCTCAGTGCGAGAACGCCCGGAGACTGTGGTAGCTAAGGAACCTACATATCAGAACTTGGATAAGTATACAAAAGAACTTTTTAAAATAAAAAGATTAAAGGAAGAGCAGTTTAAGCGCATCTCTAAAAGTCTAGAACAAAAAATTTTTGAACTTGAAAAAGAGATAAACTTTTATAAGAATAAAAAACTGGGATTAATAGATAGAATATTTTTTAAACAAAAGGTGTTTAAATATGATAAATCATTAAATGATGCAATACAGCGTCAGGCAGAATTAAGAAGGCGTATACGTAAAGTATTGGATTGCAATTCAGATGATAATTATACAAAAATGGCTATAGCAAAAATTAAGCAAACTCACCCTGGGCTTTATGAAACAGCAATAGATGAAAGAAGAAAAAAGATTAACATAGAAAAAGAAGTATCAAAGTTAAAAAGAAAATTTGAGAATAATGAAGGGATAAAAAAGCATCGTTCACGTGGTAGATAGGAAAACCCGATGGTACTAGCTACGCTTTTCGACTTCCGGATCAAGATTTAGAAAACAGAAGGTCATGCAAGGTCCTGCTAATCGGCGGGACCTTTTTTTTATGAAACAGGCAGAATGGCCTATGTATGTTGTACTTGACTTGATTGTAATTTAAGGATATTCTGTCATTGCGATTAATGTATATTTTTGAGCCTGATCGGTAGGCTGGTTATACACAGAGTTTACGGATTTAATTGAAGGGAGTGATGATAATGATTATACGGTGCGGAGGAGATATTTTTTCTGCAGATGCTCAAGCTCTTGTCAATCCGGTAAATTGTGAAGGCGTCATGGGAAAGGGCCTGGCTTTTGTCTTTAAGAAACGTTTTCCAAGAAATTTTGGGGCCTATAGAAAGGCCTGTCTTAGAAACGAGCTTCAGCCTGGCAGAGTTTTTGTCTTTGACGAGGCAGGAAAAACAATCATCAATTTTCCGACAAAGACTACCTGGCGTAATGCAAGTTCTCTCCAGTTGATCGAAAAAAGTTATCCGGCCTTGAAGATGGCTTTGTCTGAGCGCGGTATCAATGCGGTGGCCATACCTTCACTTGGCTGCGGTTTGGGCGGTCTTTCCCCGGAGCAGGTCTTTTCAAGCTTTGCGGCGGCATTTGCTGAACTGCCCGTTAAGTTCTATTTTTTTGAACCACTTCATACGGATAAAAATGACTGTTAAAAATTTTAATATCCAGGCTATTAACTACTATCTGAGTATAAAATCTAATATAGGATTTGTAATATGACTATGTCTTTAGAAGAAAAATATGATAAGGAACTTTTTGATTCAATTGATTTTGATAAGCTAGACGCAATAGCAATTGTCTGATTGGCTCTGAGGCCATGTCCACTCCGCATCATCAAAAGCCGTTGTCACAGCATCAAACGCTGAAAAGTCCGCGCTATCATCCATTTGAGGATCGGAAATAAGAGCTTCCTCCCATCCGCCGCGTTGCTCGTCCGTATCTGTTGTAACAGCGGTGAAACGGCTTTCCATGTTGTCTTACCTCCATTCGCGTATAGCGCACAAAAAAAAGGGAAACAGAACAAACCTGTTTCCCTCGACCTGGTCATTGACGATCCATTTTCTGCTTTTGAAAACTCATCTGCCCCCTAACCATGGGAAACGCGGTCGCCGACTTCAGCCCTCTTGGCATTATTGAAGCGGTCGAGCGTGCCCACGAGATAGCCGGTGATCCGGCGGATCCTCTGAAACTTCACACCTTCTCCTATCAGCCTATCACTCGCTTCCTCATTTCTAATCATCTCGTTCATTTCCTGATTGATCCGGTTTGCTCTGTACAGTTCACTTTCCATCAACATTTTTCGTTTCTCCCATCGTTAGCAACGGATTTTTTGAGCCACTTTGGTTCTATACTTTTTCAAACAGAAGTCAATATTTTTTTCTGGACTATCGCTTGGTACTTTCCGTCCCTCATGGTTTTCTGAATAACAGATTTTCCCCAGAAATGCAAGCGATTTTTTGCAGTGCGCACAAAGATTGTACGAGATATAAAAAATCAATAGTATAAATTGTTCTATTTAAAATTATCGATACATGAAGATGTGTATTAAAAATTAATTGATAAAATTATATATTACTACATATAAAAATGATTCGTTCAAAAATTTGTACTTCAACATTGGGTTGAAAAAAAAATTTTTTTTCTACTTGACATTTAGGTTTGCTATCGCTACTTTCCTTTTCAACGGGCATTCAGCCGGTGCCCGTGGATGTTAGGTTGTATAAGAGTCCTGGAAAAAAGTCCCAGGGCTCTTTTTTTTATCTTATTGAAAAATCTTTGAAAGATAAGAAATAATACGACATTTTCAAAATGAAAAAGGTAAAAATATGATATACGCTTTCAGAACCCCTGTGGGTCGTGGGTTTTATGCCACTTTGTCCATTTGAAAAATTCGCACAAAGAATTTTCGAGCATTTCATTTGTCGGCATGGCCAGAACACTCCCAGGGCAAAAAATGCTCGCCGAGACGGGTCTGGCGCAGCAGTGATCAGGCCTTAAAGCCTGACTTTCCACGCATTTTCGCCACTTCCAGCTCAAATATCTCGTCGGCCTTGATGCAGATCCGTTCGAGCAGTTCTTCCAGGGTTCCCCCGTAGGCGCTGTGCATGCGCCTGTATCCCAGAAGATAATTTTTGACTGACCCGTCATCGTTAAAGCCTATCCACTCCGGCACGCGTGTGAAAGCCCGTGCAAGCCAGCCGCCCTGGCTCAAAAGCAGATCGCTAACCGCATTTTCTGCGCCGATGGCCAGCTGCTCCGGCTTGATGTACCACCGGAAAACTTCGTGGATGTCGTTGTCATCCCAGATGTCGAACTGGCCGAGAAGATTGCCAGTCGAGATGGTATCCAGGCTGCAGAGATTGGCGCAGAAAAGTCTGGTAATGTCTGTATTTTTATGTTCTAGAATACCTTCGTATTTCTTGATAATGTCATCCATTATAATATCCTTATATTAATGCTAATCCTTATTCTCTAAAAGAAATTGTTTCATTATCTTTGTGCTATGCAGCCATGCTCAGCTGACTTCATTATTAATTCGCTGCCAAAGTATGGTCTATATTATTCATAAACTACCGGCTCTATTTAAAATTAAATTCGCTAATCCGTTCTACCTATGACCATTGATGATCCTTCAGCCAACTGAATCAAGTCTTTGTCGCTCATGCCATTTTCCATGACTTCTCCGCTAGGTATGCCAACAATTTTAATATTTACTAAGCCGTACTCATTTTTAATAATTTCACGAACCTCTTTTCTGGTAAATGCTACTACCCATATTTTATCATTGACAAGAAAAAGATGCTGAGGCTTCTTGGATGGTGATATGCTTGGAGGCCAAAGAAATGTAAGAAGTGAATCAAACTGATCGTCAAATGTATCATCATTGGCTTCTTTGTATGGAAAAAGTTCTATGATCTCATGAATCATTTTTTTCATATTTTGCCAGTGCTCAGAAGCTTTGATGGACTGATG
>JAILPJ010000080.1 GCA_024699605.1 Desulfovibrio sp.
TTAGAGCCTATCCACAAATAAGGAAAATGCCGAATAATGCGCAGTTTATCAGCTTTGCAAGGTGAAAGGCCGCCAGATGTCCTACTGTGTAGTGAAGATAGGAAACATGATTCCACGCATGCGAAAAACTCATCTGGAAAGTCGCTTCAATACGCTACCCGAAAGGTGTCGCGTCAGATCAAACGTGCTGTAAACAGAGTTGGCGGCAACATAAGCCGAATCCATAGGTTCAAAATATTCACATGTTTTCATCATATTTGTATTATATTTCTCACATATATCTATCAAGTTTTATTTGTGGATAGACACTTAATCAGTCGGAAGAAAAAGGGAACATAGAGAGTAGGTTAGCAGATTTTCATAATAGATGCAAACAGGAATGTGATTCCTCTATTTACATCTATTTTTATTTGACAAGCCCAGTTAAATGATGCTATAATACAGTAAGATGATAAGCGAGGTGTTGAAAAGAGATGGTTAACTTTTTCAAAATTTAATTAAAACTTACAAAACACAGAGATTTTAATTTGGGAAAAACAGATTATTTTTGTAGACGCTGAATAAGGCCGAATTTGGTTCGAAATAGTCCGAGATGACATTCTAGCGGTGATGATCTCTGCCAAATTACCATGATTTCAAATCTAGATATTTCGAGAAAAGTCATGGTTACAGAGCAAGAAAAATGTGGCAATCCACAATGGTCACGTTATTAAGCCTGGACATTGTCGATGATTTTGGAGTTTAGTTAAGTGATTTTCATTTTTCAGTTACCGATTATCGAGATTTTTTTTTAGATAAATAAGGAAGCCACAGTGTGGCTCACTGTGTCTTCCCAGATAATCAAGAACCGTTTGAAGTTCTTAGCATATACATATTTCTAAAAAAATTGTCGATCAATGGTGATCACAGTCTTGTATATCGATCTTATATGAAAGATAAATCGTTTACCGAAAAAGCAGTGATAGCTTTGCTTGGTAGAATGTATGTCGCACATTTATATGGTTTAGATGCGACGGGCGAGAAATAGCACGTCTCTCGAAAAGAGCATTACTGATGATGTTTGGCATTCCATTGGTCAGAATTTGGGAAAAATAATGGTTGTCCATACTTATCTTTCCCAAAATCGCGGATAAGTAGCTGCGCTTCGTCACTAACTACCCAATCAGCAAACTGCAGAGCTTCTGCTTTGTTGACATTGGGGAACTTCTCAGGATTAACGCGAATAATGGCAATAAGATTGAGCATGAGCTTGTCATTTTCCATAAGGGGCACAATGGCAATATCATTCTTAAGAGTGAGCCACGTAGCACGATCCATGAGCGTATAGGCATTCTTCTGATTGGC
This sequence comes from Desulfovibrio sp., assembly GCA_024699605.1. Lineage (GTDB taxonomy): Bacteria > Desulfobacterota > Desulfovibrionia > Desulfovibrionales > Desulfovibrionaceae > Desulfovibrio. The sequence continues at coordinate 1,345 of JAILPJ010000080.1, forward strand.
GTAAAGCGTGGTTGCTTTGTTGCCCTTGGCTCCGTCAATCCACACCTCGTACCAGTCACCTGCGGGCTCGATGCCAGCTGCCTTCCAGATTTCCATTTCCTTTACATGTGTTCCTGAGCGGTCTCCGCGAGATACAAACGGAACTCTGGCCTTGGCGATGGCGGCCATCGCTTCCGTAACTTTCTTCATACCCTTGATTTTGGCAGGATCATCTTTGGGACCAAGAATAACAAAGTCATTATACATCACATCGCGGCGGTCGATACCAAACCCTTCAGCACAAAATGCATCTTCAAGCTTGCGAGCATGAACCATTACCAGGTCAAATTGACCTGTTTTTGCCTTTTCAAGAGTTTTTCCCGTTCCAGCTTTTTCCATTGAAATGGTAATGCCAGTCTTTTTTGAAAACGTATCAGCCAACAGAGGGAGCATGCCGGCATCAACAGGTCCAATGGTGCTGGAAATTTTAAGCGTTCCTGCTGCTTGTGTGGGAGTCCATGCCAGGACAACAAGTATTGCCAGCATAAGCGCAATACGGATGGGTTTCATCATCGACCTCCAAAGTTAGAATTACAAAACCAAGAAACACTTTTCTCTTTCAAGTATCTTGCCTAGTGTTGATAGCGTGGAAAGATTATAAAAACAGAACGATTGCCCAAAAGTGTCGGAAAAGCTGTTAACTCTTACCGGATTTAATGCACACATTCTCCGGAATCGCTGTAAAATTTTGGCGGAAACCCTGTACATTTCTGCCAGACCCCTACCGCAGAGCAGGTGTTAGCTGGGTCTAGAATATCCAATTTATGAACTCCTATATAAAAGAAAAATTTTTTGTCAAGGTTTTTTTGAGAATTTTTTAGAGTGGTTCCTTGGCACGTTCTCTTGCTTTGAGACGCTCACCGTTCCGCTACAATGCTATTTGTTGCCCGATCTTTTACTGCGGCCAGATGATCGGCTGATCGGCAGGTGATCCAATTGGGGTGTAGCCGCATGTGGTACCTGACTTCTTGTCTCGCGTATGACACAATCTTTGCCTGCTTGGTATTGTTTGAGGTGAGTTACGTCATTGTTTGGTGTTGCCACTCGGGTGATTATTGACCTTCGGTGTTGGGAATGGTGTGGGGTAAAAAAGAAGGGCCTACGGGGGATATCCCGTAAGCCCTTGATTTTACTGGTCGGAGCGAAAGGATTTGAACCTTCGACCCCCTGCTCCCAAAGCAGGTGCGCTACCAAGCTGCGCCACGCTCCGAAGTTTAGAAGGTTGCATTTCAATCTAATCACTTTACTATACTTGTGCGGGCATAAGCTGTCAAGAATCCGTGTTTTTGGCCATGCATGGACCTGTTTGGTACGGGCCATTTTTGTCGCTTTGTCCCTTTGAATACGGAGTCTTTGCTTGCGGTTGGAGGAGATCCGCAAAAACGGTCTGCATGGCAATTGTTAACCATATGGTGAGTGAGTAGCGGTAGGCGATGGCAATCAGATATAGTCAAAAATGCAGTACTGCAGTAGTTATAAAAGAAAAACACTAGACTTTTTAGGGAAAAACTTGTAGGTATTAAGGACTCAAAAAAAGGAGGCCTTGCTGATGCTTTCTATCGATGGGTTTCTCAAAAAAAATGATGCTGAAATTCCCGATCCAAGAAGGACTGGCGGGAACCTTTTTCATAAATTATCCGATATTATAGTTATTTCTCTTATATCAATAATATGTGGATGTGATTCATTTCGAAAAATTGAAGTTTTTTCAAAAGAAAGAGAGAAGTTTTTTTTCTACTTTTCTTGATCTTATAAATGGTATACCTGATGCAGATACTATAAGAAGATGTTTTGAAAGAATTGATCCACAATTATTATCAGAATGTCTTTATGATTATTTAGATGAGATTGCAAAAACGAAAACACTTGACGTAAGACATGTTGAAATTGACGAAAAAACAATTAAAGAAAGCAAAGCAAAAGAGAATAAGCCATATGATATGGCAGCTTGTTTTTGTACAGACTACCAAGTTGTATTTGGTAAAATATGTCTACCAGAAAAAACTGATGAGATATCTGGATTTTATGATGTTTTAAAAATTGTTGATATAAAAAATTATATTATAACTGGTGATGATATGTTTTTCCAAAGAGAAATTGTCAAAACAATTGTAAATGAAAAATCTGATTTTGTTTTTTTCGTAAAAGACAGTCAATCTGCACTGAATTGTTATATAAAATTATATATTGATAATTGTGAACGACCATATGATATTGAGAAAACTGAAAAGATGCAAGGACGAATTGAAACGAGAAGATATCGACTTATCTCTGATACAACTTGCATAAAAAATATAAATGACTATATAGGCATTAAATCAATTGGTGAGTTAAACAAAACTACTGTAGTCGGTGATAAAACAAAAGATGATATAGTATATTGTATTACATCTCTTACTGACGTAGAAGAATTCTCACGCTTAAATATAGATAATTGTAAAATAGGAAATAATCTATGTTGGAAACTAGGCTTGACATTTAGAGGAAATAGCAATAAGGCCAAAAATGATAATTCTAAAAAGAATCTAAATATTATGCGTAAACTTGCGTTAAGTTTGTTGAAAAGAGCTAAGGAAAACGCTATAGATAAACGTGCAACTAAATCAGAAATAATTATTAGGTGCGCAGCAACGAGCTATAATGTTAAATGTCTGCTTCTTGGTAAGCCTTTCTAAAAAAGAATTTATAATAATTTTCAGTAGAAAAGGAGAACGCCAAAGAAGGCGTGAAAGGCAAGTTTTCCGTTTTTTCTGATTGGTAGGGTCCGGCATAGAGTTGTCTGGACACCGCAGAGCCTTTCAGAAAAAATTTTGAAGTTGGGCTTCGTTCCGTTACTAGTAGTTCGTTCTTTAAATAACTATGTTAATTTGACGTATTTCTAAAATTTTGGTAGAGGATCTTGTGGAGGGATCCTCTATGGCAAGAAAAAGAAAAGAAATAACAATCACTGACGAGGAAAAACAGAATCTCCAAG
>JAILPJ010000085.1 GCA_024699605.1 Desulfovibrio sp.
AGTATTCTGTTTTTTGTAACCCACTTTCCTGCCACGCCCGTACCATATCCATCCTTTGTTCAAGGCTACGTCTGACCATAAAAAACCTCCTGTTTTAGCAGGAGGTTTGCACAAAAAATTCGTCTTTGAAAAGAGGGGGGGTGGAAAGCTTACGAAGAATTTTGAAATTCAATAGAGAAGAAAAGCGCCCCCGGCAGATGGTCGGGGGCGCTTTCGTTTTGTTGATGGCAAGAAGCCTTAGGACGCAACTTCGTAGCCAGCCCCTTCAATGGCGGAGCGCAAGGCATTTTCAGAAACTTCCCCATCAAGGACAAGGCAGACAGTGCCGTCCTTATGGTTGGCACGAGCCTGGCAAACGCCCTGGAGGGCTTCAAGGGCTTCTTGGACATGGGCTTCACAATGCTCGCACATCATGCCTGAGACCTTGAGAACAACTTGCTTTTGTTCTGGCTTGCTCTCAAATCCCACGTATTGGTAGCCAGCCCCTTCAATGGCGGAGCGCAAGGCATTTTCAGAAACTTCACTATCAAGGACAAGGCAGACAGTGCCGTCCTTGTGGTTGGCACGGGCCTGGCAAACACCCTGGAGGGCTTCAAGGGCTTCTTGGACATGGGCTTCACAATGCTCGCACATCATGCCTGAGACCTTGAGAATTTTTTGTGCTGTCGCAGGTGCTGCCTTGCAAGCATCAAGATCTTCGAGGGCAACACCTTGTCCTGGATGATCGTGGGATTGATCATGCGGTTTAAAGAAATTCAGTCTGAGTGCGTTTGAGACAACACAAAAACTCGATAGGCTCATGGCCGCGGCTCCAAAAATTGGGTTCAGCGTCCAGCCAAAAAGCGGGAAAAAGACACCAGCGGCCAAAGGGATCCCTAAGATATTATAAAAAAATGCCCAGAAAAGATTTTGGCGGATAGTGCGCAATGTGGCTCTGCTGAGACGAATTGCGGCCGGCACGTCAGTTAGATGGCTTTTCATCAGCACAATATTTGCGACATCGATGGCCACATCTGTGCCTGCACCAATGGCAATACCTATGTCAGCTCGTGTTAAGGCCGGGGCATCGTTGATGCCATCACCCACCATAGCTGTGGCCCCTTTTGTCTGCAAACGGCGAATGATAGTTTCTTTGCCATCAGGCAAGACGCCAGCAATAACTGCATCCACACCAGCGTCGTGACCAATACGGCTTGCGGTTTTGGCATTGTCGCCGGTGAGCATGATCACGCGTATACCCATGTTTTTTAGAGCCGTGATTGCTTCAGCACTTTCTTCCTTAATGGTGTCAGCAACGGCGATGATGCCCAGGGCCTGATGGTCACGGGCAAAGAAAAGAGGTGTCTTTCCCTGCTTTGAAAAACTATCTGCCTGCTGCAGCAGTTCATCATCAAGGACAACGCTGCGAGAGACAAAGGACTGATTGCCCCCAAGCAGGGTTGTGCCATTTTCTTCCGCAAGGAGACCGTTGCCGACAACGGCCTGAAAGTTTTCAAGATGTCTTGCGACAAGATGGCAGCCCTGTGCATGGTCTACTATTGCTTTGGCCAAAGGATGTTCGCTTAAGCGTTCAAGACTGAGAGCTGATGTCAGCAGTTCTTCTTCCTTGACGCCAGCGCAGGTTACAACATCAGTGACAACGGGAGTCCCACGGGTCACAGTGCCGGTTTTGTCCAAGGCCACAATCTGTGTTCTGCCAGCTTGTTCAAGTGCCACGGCGGTTTTAAAAAGAAGACCGTGTCGAGCACCGACACCGCTTCCCACCATGATGGCCACTGGCGTGGCTAGCCCCAAGGCACAAGGGCAACTCACCACAAGTACGGCAATGCCCCTGGCTAGGGCAAAACTTGCGTTTTCACCTGCCAAAAGCCAGCAGCAAGTCGTTACAATGGCTATGCCGATGACGAGCGGCACAAAAATGCCGGAGATGCGGTCAGCCAACTTGGCAATGGGGGCTTTTGTAGCTGCTGTGTCACTAACGAGACGGATAATTTGCGCAAGCGTGGTGTCCTGGCCGACCCGCGTCGCACGGCAGCGTAGAAAACCTGAGGTATTAGTGGTGGCGGCAGAAACGCGATCGCCCACAGCCTTGTCTACGGGGATGCTTTCACCGGTGAGTGCTGATTCATTGACGGCGCTTGTTCCCTCCAAAACTTCCCCGTCCACAGGTATGCATGTACCTGGACGTACCAAAAAAATGTCGCCCACGCGGACCTCTTCCACAGCGATATCCTGCTCGCGGTCATTGCGAACGACGGTCGCCGTCTGAGGCGCAAGACGCATCAGGCTTTTGAGGGCGTCAGTGGTTTTTCCCTTGCTGCGGGCTTCGAGCATTTTGCCCACAGAAATCAAGGTGACGATCATGGCGGCTGTTTCAAAGTAAAGGTCACCCATGCCTGCGGCGACGGTTTTGAGATCTCCAACCGCCTGTGCCTTGGCAATACAGAGAAGAACATAGGTGCTCCAGCCAAAGGAAGCTGCGGAACCAAGCGCGACAAGGGTGTCCATATTGGGTGCTTTGAGCATGATCCCGCGTACGCCGTTGACAAAAAACTTTTGATTGATGGTCATGACGGCAATGGCCAGTAAAAACTGCAGAAGTGCCAGTCTTGTGGCGTTCTCCTGCAGGAAGGTCGGCAGTGGCAGATGCCACAGCATATGTCCCATGCTCACATAAAGCAGGGGAATGAGCAAAAGCACGGACCAAAAAAGTCTGTGCAGCAGCTTGATGGTTTCACTATCTGTGGCAGACTGAAGATCGTTGAGGCGGAACGCTGTCTTGCTGTCAGCGTCTTGGAGGCTTGCTCCATAACCGGCTGTCTCCACCGCGTGGATAATACTTTCGGCTGAGGCTGTGCCTTCGACTCCCATACTGTTCGTCAAAAGATTAACTGAACAAGAATTGACATCGGCTAATGCCAAAACGGCTTTTTCCACACGGGCACTACAGGCGGCACAGCTCATTCCGGTAACAGTAAATTTTTGCATATCAGTATCCTGTGATGAACGTTTTGCGCTGATTCAAAATTACAATTGTGTGAATTCCTCTAGGCCGAGAGAACAGCCTATTTTGCCTATAAAGTCAAGCTCACTACTTTGTTGGTTGCTTTTTTGACTTTACGATACGTCCTGGCATTACCGCAGCTGTTAGGGAATGTCAATTATTGATAAAATAATATTACTATGTGCGGATAATAAGTAAGAGCAAAAAGAGAAAGGGGTAAGAATGAAATCTTACCCCTTTCTCAAGGAAACAGTCAATTGCTATGATCGTAAAGGCTTTAACCGATGAGTTGCATGGCCATCTGAGGCAGACTATTGGCCTGCGAGAGCATGGCCACAGCAGACTGGGTGAGAATTTGATTGCGGACAAAATTGGTCATTTCCGTCGCCACGTCCACATCGGAAATTCTTGACTCGGCAGCCTGCAGGTTTTCTGCCTGCGTGGTCAGATTGGTGATGGTGTTTTCCAAACGGTTCTGCATGGCGCCGATATGGGCGCGGATCTTGTCCTTGGAGACAATGGCATCGGTTATGGCAACAAGCGCTCGTTGTGCCGCCTCCTGCGTGGAGACCGTAAAACCTTTGGAAGTTTTAAGATCAGCCTGATTGCCCACACCGAAGGCTGAGGCCGTACAGTTGCCGATCTGAATATAGTAGTAGTCTTCGGCGGAATCGTTGGCCGTGCCAAAGTGGATCTTCATCTTGCCGGTTGCATTTAACTTCGAACCATCATGCGTTGGCGAAGAAAGATTGCCATTCAAAAGATGGATGCCGTTAAAATCCGTGGCATTGGCGATTCGGGTGATTTCTGAGGCCATCTGCTGATATTCGGATTCAATCATCAGACGCTGGGTTGAATCGTAGGTACCCGTGGCTGCCTGTTCGGCCAGCTCTTTCATGCGGATGAGTTTTTCGTCGATGACCCCGAGCGCGCCGTCAGCGGTCTGAATCAGTGAAATGGCGTCATTGGCATTGCGGATGCCCTGATTCATGGTGGCAATATCCGAACGCATCAGCTCTCGGATCGCCAGTCCCGCCGCATCGTCTGCGCTTGAATTGATGCGCATGCCTGTGGATAGGCGCTGTGTGGATGTAGCCAGTCTGCCGTAATGACTATTCAGCGAATTGGCTATATTGCCTGCCATTAAGTTATGATTGACGACGAGTGACATAACTCCCTCTCCTTGACGGCCATTTTTTGTAAAAAATTCCGTACGATAAGAATATGCATTATGTATGCCAACGTCTTCTCATCCAGAAGGAGCCGCTCTCTTTTCAGCCTGGCATGTTCACTCTGGGCAAAAAAAAGGCTTTCTCCTAGGAGAAAGCCGAAAACGATACCTGACTGCTCAGCACACGCTGCGTGCGGCAGCTTTTTGTGCCACATATTGCCATTATTTCCACAAATGCGCGTAGCGGCTTGCTACTCCGTCTGTTCGCTCATAAAGCTTGTCCACCAGTCCTTCGAGGTCTTCAGCATTGACAATGCCACCGGCGTGCCTGAGTAAAAAAGGCAGATAGCCCTTTCCCTGCTTAAAAACCCAGCAAATGCTGTAGACCGAGCCGACGGCTGGACGATCCTTGAATTCAGGCTGAGTGGAAATCATCAGCATCAGCATGGGAGCGTCTTTTTCCACTTCCCCAGACAAATTGAAGAGATTGCTCTGATTAAAGCGCTCTTTGAGGCGCATAACAAGTTTGGCTCCAAGACTGTCCGAACCCTCGCCAACAATAGCAACGGGGGTGGAAAGCTTCGATCCTTTTTCGGGTTTATCGGCCACAGGGCTGCCAGGTTGAGGCGTCGCATTTTGCCCGACAGCCCAGGCTGAGGCGGAACAGCCGCACAAAAACACAAAAAGTAAAAACGTCAGATATTTTTTGATCATATTCTCTCAGCGATCTTTTCCTGCAGAGATGCCGAAAAAGACGCTGCCTCCATCATTTGAGTGTGCCGCTGGATTATTGAATGGCAGAAGGACAGTGTGGCCGCATTGACAAGTGGCACGAGATATCACGCGGACTGCCGACGCTCAGTGTGTAGTTTTTCCAGCACAAGAGTTGTTTGCGGCACTTTTTCACATTCCTGCATCAGAGGTCAAGCCTTCATTCTTTGCGTTATTGCTGATGGCATACCACGTTGGCGCCTGGAATTGTGGTAAAGAGCTGAAAAAAGCCTTGGCAGCGACAATTGACATACGTGTGAAGAAAACGCATGCTCGCAAACAAAGCAAAATCCGTTAAGGAGTATGGCATGGATCGAACGCTTATTGTCGATGTGAAAAAAGCTCTTTCCCCCTGTGACGATGTGACGATCTGTGGCTGGATCAGAACGCGCAGAGACTGCAGGGGTTTTTCTTTTCTTGAAATAAATGACGGTTCATGTCTAAGCAATATGCAATGTCTTGTGGATGAGGGAACTGCAGCTCATGCTGCCTTGGGGCAGGCACAGAATGGTACCTCTCTCAAGCTTCGTGGATCCCTGGTCGCCTCGCCTGGGAAAGAGCAGCAATGGGAAATTCACGCCAAAGAAATCACCATTTTTGGTCCTGCTGACCCTTTGACTTATCCCCTGCAGAAAAAACGCCACAGTGATGAATTCCTCAGAAGCATCGCTCATCTCAGGCCCCGTACAAATAAATATGGCGCTATTTTCCGTATTCGCTCACAAGCGGCTTTTGCCATCCACAATTTTTTTCACCAAGAACATTTTGCCTATGTGCACACGCCTATTCTCACAGGCTCGGACTGTGAAGGGGCCGGTGAAATGTTTCATGTGACGACGCAAACGCAAGCCGCCAAAACGCAGGACGACTTTTTTTCCCGCCCCTGTCAGCTTACGGTTTCTGGTCAGCTTGAAGCGGAGGCCCTGGCTTGTGGACTTGGCCGGGTGTATACCTTTGGGCCGACGTTTCGCGCTGAAGATTCAAGAACACCCCGCCATGCGGCGGAATTTTGGATGATCGAGCCAGAAATGGCCTTTGCCGATCTCGGGGATATTATGCGGCTGGCAGAGGACTTTCTGAAATCGGTCATTTCCCAGGTTCTTGAAACCTGTGCCGAGGATCTTATTCTTTTGGACAAATTTGTGTCCAAAGGCCTGCTTGACCGACTTACGTCCTGGTCTTCGCAGACACCCTACGCACGGCTCGAATATGCCCAATGCATTGATATTTTGCAAAAAAGCGGCAAAAAATTTGTCTATCCAGTGGATTTTGGCGTCGATCTCCAGACGGAGCACGAACGCTATCTCGCCGAAGAATACTGTGCCTGTCCGTTACTGATTACGAATTATCCGCGCAGTATTAAGCCGTTTTACATGCGTGACAATGATGATCAGCGTACAGTGGCGGCCATGGACGTGCTCGTACCTGGCATCGGAGAAATCATTGGCGGTTCACAGCGTGAAGAGCGACTCGAAGTACTCGAACGGAAGATGCAGGCTTTGGGTGATACGGTAGGCGATTATTGGTGGTATCTTGATCTCAGGCGCTTTGGATCAGTGCCGCATGCGGGTTTCGGCCTGGGATTTGAACGTTTGCTGATGCTACTCACAGGCACTGGTAATATCCGTGACGTGCTTCCCTTCCCTCGCACGCCAGGTAGCCTTGAGTTTTAATCTGCCTCTCAGTTGCTATGCAGCAGATCCGTGTGCTTTTCGACATCGGCAACAGCAGGGTAAAGATGGCTCTGGCTTGTCCGGACGGACTTTTGGACAAAGCCCAGCCTCTTCGCTTGGCTGATCTCAGCGCAGCATATCTGCGTGAAGCCTTTTTGTTTCTGCTGTCCAGCCATGACCTGCAAGTTAACGATCTGACCGGCGTTCTGCTCTGCTCTGTCGTGCCAGAGTTGGAAGTTCTGGTCAGCCAAACCCTTGCTCCGCTGCTGGTCAGTCCGCTGTATGTTGTTCCGCGAGAACTAGCCGTTCCCCTCAGCAATCACTATGAGCCAGCCGAAGCCCTGGGCAGCGACAGACTGGTGGAAGCCTATGCAGCGCGCAGGCTCTTTCCGTCAGAAAACCTCATCATCGTCGATCTTGGCACAGCCATAACAATTGACTGTGTGGCTGGCGAATCCTTCCTTGGTGGCTTGATACTGCCTGGACCGACTTTGGCCAGACAGTCTTTGGCGCGTGCAACAGCCCAACTTCCTAAGGTCAGTTTCCCTGAAAAGGGGATCCCTTTTCGTCCGGGACAAAACACGGAAACCTGCATTCAAACAGGACTTTTCTGGGGTTTGCGCGCCATGGTGCGTGCCCTTGTCGAGGAGAGCCGTCAATTTCTTGGCGGACAGGCGATGGTCATTGGTACTGGCGGTTTTGCCAAGAGCTGCCACGATCTTTTTGATGCCGTGCGTGCTGATCTTGTCCTCGAAGGCTTGCGTCTGCTGCCCTGGCAACGGTAAGGTTTCCCATTTTTTTCGCTCTGAAAACTCGGCTTGTGCAGAGAAAAAGCAAGGTGTAAGATACTCTGCGCAAAAACGCAAAGTAGGCGTTGATTTCCTTCTTGTTGGCTGCAGTTTTCTGCACATCTCAACCGTAGCTAGTCTACGCTTTATGGAGCAGGGTATGAGCAATATTGTCTCGGTATTTGGACGCGAAATTCTCGATTCTCGCGGGAACCCCACGGTTGAAGTGGAAGTGGAACTGGAAAGCGGTATCAAGGAACGTGCCGCTGTGCCTTCAGGAGCCTCCACAGGCAGTCGGGAAGCCCTAGAAATGCGTGATGGGGATAAACAGCGCTATATGGGGAAGGGTGTGAGCAATGCTGTGACCAACGTCAATACCCTGATTGCCGATCAGATTGTGGGAATGGATGCCCTGCGTCAGGTTCAGATTGATATGCAGCTGCTTGATCTCGATGATACCGACAATAAGTCCAAGATCGGCGCCAATGCCATGCTTGGTGTTTCCATGGCCTGCGCCCGGGCTGCAGCCAGATTTTCTGGTATGCCTCTGTACCGGTATCTGGGTGGCATCAACGCCAAAATGTTGCCAGTACCGATGATGAATATCATCAATGGCGGAGCCCATGCTCCCAATAATCTGGACATTCAGGAATTTATGATCATGCCCGCCGGCACCGATGTTTATTCCGAAGCCTTACGTATGGGAGCTGAAATCTTTCATACCTTAAAAACCATTCTTGCCAAAGACGGCCATGTGACCAGTGTTGGCGACGAAGGTGGCTTTGCTCCGAATTTGAAAAGTCACGATGAAGCCTTTGCCTACATCATCAAAGCCATCGAAGAAGCTGGCTATAAACCGGGTGAAGATGTCTTCCTGGCCATTGATGCGGCCTCTTCAGAATTTTATCAAAACGGCAAATATGTTCTCAAAGGTGAAAATAAAACCTTCACCAATGCGGAAATGACCGTCTGGCTTGAAGAATTCACCCAGAAATATCCGCTCATTTCCATCGAAGACGGTATGGCCGAAAACGACTGGGACGGTTGGGGCATGCTTACCGTAAGCCTTGGGGACAGAATTCAGCTCGTAGGCGATGATCTTTTTGTCACCAATCCTGCTATTCTTGCCGAAGGGATAGAAAAGGGCGTGGCCAATTCTATCCTCATCAAACTCAATCAGATCGGTACGGTCACCGAGACGCTTGACACCATTGAAATGGCCAAAGAGCACGGCTATTCCACGGTTATTTCGCACCGTTCAGGGGAAACCGAGGACAGCTTCATTGCTGATCTCGCCGTGGCTGTGAATTCTGGCCAGATCAAGACCGGATCACTCTGCCGCAGTGAACGTATGGCAAAATACAATCAGCTGTTGCGTATTGAAGAAGAATTGGAAGAAGAGGCCGATTTCTATGGCCCCACACTTCAAGCCATTTATATGAACGACGATTCCGAGATGTAAGATGGAGCAGGGGCAGAAGAACGTTGCGTTCTTCTGCCCCTGCCAGGAGATTTTATGCTTTTGCTTGATGGCAAGGCCACAGCCCTGAAAATTCGTCAGGAACTCAAGGATACCATCACTACGCTTTGTCACAAAGGCTTGCGCGCTCCGGGCCTTGCGGTGATTCTTGCCGGCAATGATCCGGCCAGTGAAATTTATGTTCGCAATAAGGAAAAAGCCTGTGAAGGCGCCGGCATTCGTACGATAACCAGCCGACTGCCGGCAACGGTGAGCCAAGCTGAACTTTTGGCTCTCATTGCCAAGGCCAATCAACGTAACGATATTGACGGTATTTTGGTGCAATTGCCGTTACCTGCCCATCTTGATACCGCAGAATGTCTTTTGAGTATCTTGCCCGACAAGGATGTGGACGGTTTTCATCCCGACAATGCCGGACGCCTGCTTTTGGGTCTGCCTGGTCTTCGTCCTTGTACGCCTCAGGGTATTTTGGAATTGCTTGCGCGTTATGGTCTTGCCTGTGCTGGTAAAAGAGCTGTGATCGTAGGCCGCTCCAATATTGTCGGCAAACCTCTGGCTCTGATGCTTGCCCAGCCTGGCCCTGTGGGCAATGCCACGGTTACGCTTTGTCATTCTCAGAGTGAAGATCTTGCCGATCACTGCCGTAACGCGGATTTCCTTTTCCTTGCTGTTGGTCGTCCGAAGATGTTTGGCCGTGAGATGATTAAAACTGGTGCCTGTGTGGTTGATGTTGGGATTAATCGTACTCCAGAGGGCATTTGCGGTGATGCCGACTTTGAGGCCATCAAGAATCAGACCTGTGCCATTACTCCTGTTCCCGGTGGTGTCGGTCCTATGACCATTGCCATGCTGATCAAGAACACGGTGCAGGCCTGGCAAGCCCATCTGGGTCTTTGCTGATTGCTATGACAACAGCGTAACAAAACAACAAATTACGCCTTTGGGCGAAACTTTTTGAAGGATGGACCTATGTTCCGCAATGCCAAAAATGTCGGCTATTATATGATCGGCAAGGGAAGCTTGCTTCAGCTTGATGACATTCTTCAGAAACGCCGTTTGGCGGTCAAAGGGCCGGCCATTTTCTTTTTGGACCATTTTTTCCGCAATCGTGACCTGAGTGCGCGTCTTCCCGTTGAAGACTGTGATCTGGTGCTCTATGTCGACACAACAGAAGAACCCACTACACATGGTGTCGACGCGATCACAGAACAGGTCAAAGAATTCCTGCATGGTCAGCTGCCCTGTGCTATGCTTGCCTTTGGCGGTGGCTCGACCATGGACACCTGCAAATGCGTGGCCAATCTTTTGACCAATCCCGGCAAATCCGAGGATTATCAGGGTTGGGAACTGGTGAAGAATCCTGCCCCGTATAAGATTGCGGTACCGACACTGTCCGGAACAGGCTCAGAAACATCACGGACAGGCATTGTTTGTAATGAGGCCAAAAATCTGAAGCTTGGTATGAACAGTGACTTCACCATGTTTGACCAAGTACTGCTTGATCCTGACCTTACCGCTTCTGTTCCTCGCAATCAGTATTTCTACACAGGCATCGACACCTATATGCACTGTTTTGAAAGCATTACGGGTTCATACCGCAATGCGGTTGTCGATGCGCTTTCAGAAAAGGCCATTGATCTTTGCAAGCGGATATTCCTTTCCGATGACATGATGAGCGATGAGAATCGTGAGCTGATGATGATCGCCTCTTTTTTGGGCGGCATGGCGGCCGGCTTTGTGGGAACAGTCCATCCCATTTCAGCAGGTCTGAGCATGGTTCTGCATATGCATCACGGTCTGGCCAATTGTTATGCCCTTTCCGTGCAGGAAGATATCTATCCTGAACATTACCGTGACTTTATGACCATGATTCAGCGTCAGCGTATTGATCTGCCCAGTGGTATCTGCAAGGGGCTGAACGACGAGCAGCTAACAGCCCTTTACGAGGCGAGCATCGTGCATGAAAAGCCCCTCTCCAATCGTCTGGGCCCGGATTTTAAGAAAATTTTTACCAAAGAAAACGTCATCGCCCGTTTTCAGAAGATGTAGGAAAGATCCATGGGCATCAGAATCAATTTCAGCGGCCGTTCCATTCGCTATACAGAAGACGAGATCGCAACAGTGGTTGAGGCGATGCGTCATGCAGAGCCTCTCACCCAGGGGCAGTACATGCGCACCTTTGAGCAAAAATTTGCCGACTTTCAAGGTGTGCCACAGGGCAGCTGCTTCACGACCATGAATGGCTGTGCGGCTCTTGAAATGAGCGCTCAGCTCTGCTGTTTTGCCGAGGGCGATGAATTCGTTATTCCTTCGCACACCTTTACGGCCTCGTGTTATCCCTACATCAAAAAAGGCGGACGTCCTGTCTGGGCTGATATCGACCTTACAACACGAGTGATCACAGCAGAAAGCATTGCTCGCGTTTTGACAAAAAAAACCAAAGCCGTCGTTGTCGTTCACCTTTACGGCTATGCCGCTGATATGCCCGAAATTGCGGCCTTGTGTAAGGAAAAAGGGCTCATTCTCATTGAAGATACAGCCCAGGCCATAGGTTGCGAAGTTGCGGGTCGGCGGGCCGGCAGCTTTGGTGACATGGCCATTTTTTCGTTTCATTCCCATAAGAATCTGACGACCCTCGGCGAGGGGGGCATGCTCTATGTGCGTGAACCGCGCCTGCAGAAATTGGTGCCCATGCTCAGGCACAACGGCCATTGCGACTACAACTATGAGCGCCCTGATTATTGGAAACCCGCCATGGGCAATGTTGACATGCCAATGCTGGATGGTCATCAGCTTATGCCCGCCAATCTCTGTTTGGGAGAAATTGAATGCGCTTTAGGGGCAAAGATGCTTGAGCGCATCGAAACCATCAACGCTGAAAAGCGTAAACGGGCGTTGGCCTTTATTGATGCCCTGGCCGATTTCCCAGAGCTTGAATTTCACCGCGAGGCGACAAGCCGACATAATTATCATCTGCTCGTCTGTCGTATGACCAGTGGTCCTGAAAAACGTGATCGCTTTATACGACGTATGCACGACGACAAGGGGATTAAATGCGTTGTGCAATACATTCCGTTGAACCGTTACGACTTCTACCGTAAGCTGGGTTTTGGCGAGGCCAACTGTCCCAACGCCGATACCTTCTTTGACAGCATGATTTCCTTTCCTTTCCAGCACTGGCTCTCAGACGAGGATCTAGAGTATATGCTGGCAGCCAGTAAGGATGTTCTCAGGTCTCTTCGTTGAAGGCTGACGTGAAAGAACGCTGTCTTGTAATTCCAGCCATTAAGAAAAATGCCGTCATCCCTGATCAGCTGGTCAAAAAGCTGGCCGGAGAAACGCTCATTGCGCGTGCCCTGAATACGGCTCGCGCTGTCTGTCCGGCTGAAGATATTGTGGTGTTGACAGACAGTCAGGAAATCAGCCTGATCTGTGAACGCGCAGGTGTCAGGTTCAGTCTCAATCAAAGCTTACGTTTTGCTACCCACGATATTGTCTCGGAGATGCGCGATCTGCTCGTCTCTCTTGCCCCACACTATGTCAATGCGTTGATTCTCCGCGCTTCGTGTCCTCTGGTCACCTGGGTGGACATAGAGGATGCCTATAAATCTGCCCTCAAGACACAGGCCGATATGCTGATCACAGTAAAAAAGGTTCATCAGCGGCTGTGGAATATGCACGAGGACAATCTCGAATCTCTCCTGGAAGAAGACGATCACCTTTATGTCGCTGAAAGTAGGGCCTTGATCATTGTGCGCTTGGCCAGTCTCCTGGAGAATCTGCCCAAAAAACATATCTCTCCCTATTTCCTTGACGAACGGGCCATCGAGATTCAGGGCTATCAGGACTGGTGGATTTGTGAGCGCCTTTTGCAGCGGAGAAATATTGTTTTTGTTGTTGCCGGTTACCCGGCCATTGGCATGGGACACGTGTTTCGAGCGCTGATGCTCGCCCACGAAATCAGCAATCACAAGATTACCTTTGTCTGTACACAAGAAAGTGCCTTGGCTGTCGAAAACATTGCTCTGCGCGACTATCCACTGGTACGCCAGAAGGACGAACCGCTCAGCCAAACCGTACTTGCGCAGAATCCCGATCTGGTGATTAATGATTTTCTCAATACGCCACGTTCCTATATGCAGGCACTGACGGCCAATGGTGTGCGCTGTATCAATTTCGAAGACGACGGCCCTGGTGCCGCTTTAGCAACATTGGTTATCAATGCCCTGTATGAAGCTGAATCGAGCTCAGAACGTGTCTTTTGCGGGCCATCGTTCTTTTGTCTGAGAGATGAATTTTTGGAAGCTCGGCGAAATCCTCTGCGCGACTGTGTACACACGTTGCTCATCACCTTTGGCGGTACAGATCAATACGACTGTTCAAGGCGTGTACTCAATATCGTGGAACCGATCTGTCGCGCCTATGGCATTGCTGTGCGAATTGTCGCTGGGCCTGGCTATTTGCACCGCACAAAAATGGAAGAGCATCTCAAGGTTTTGGGCAATCCTTTGGTGCAATTTACCTGGGCCACTAATGTCATGAGCCGCATGATGGAAGGGGCTGATTTGGCTATCTGTTCTGCTGGTCGCACAGTTTACGAATTGGCACATATGCGCATTCCTGGCATTGTCTTGGCCCATCATGAGCGCGAAGCACGTCACACCTTTGCCAGACCGCGCAATGGTTTTGCTTTTGCCGGTCTCATGCAAAAGGTCAGCGATGGGAGAATACGCAATGTCTTTCTGGCTATGCTGAAACAGGATCGCAGGGCGCGCTTCTGGGCACGCCAGGATAAACTCGATTTTGTGCCCAACAAGGCTCGTGTCATCGGCCTTATGCAATCTGTACTTGATGGAGATGAAGGATAGACATGGCAGAGCAAAACGCATCATGTGTCGCCATTGTGCAGGCTCGTCTTGGCTCAAGTAGACTCCCTCTGAAATCCCTCCTCTGCCTTAGAGATCTGCCCATCATAGACTGGGTGATTCAAAGGCTCGCTCAGGCTCAGGCCATCGACAAAATTATTGTGGCCATTCCTGATACTCCCCTGGATCACGTTCTTTTTGAACATCTTCAGCGACGTGGCGCAACCTGCATCGTCGGTGAAGAAAACGACGTTTTGGCTCGTTTTGTGCGCGCCGCGAGAAGCACAGATTGCTCTCTCATTGTGCGCGTATGTGCGGATAATCCGCTGATTTCAGGCGATGCTGTTGACAGGCTTGTGGCTCACTATCAAAAAACTCCCTGCGATTACGCGTACAATCATATTCCCAAGAACAATCTCTGGCCTGATGGTCTCGGTGCAGAGATTTTGCACCGAGAGCTCCTTGAAGAGCTTCACAGCAAAGCCAAAGACAGTTCGCAGCGAGAACATTGCCTGAACTACATCTGGGATCATGCGCACGACTTTCGCATTTCTACCTTTGATCCTGAGGAAGTCTGGCTTAGGCGACCCGACATCAAACTCGATATTGATTCACCTGAGGATTTTCGGCGACTTTCGCTTTTGTCGCTTTCTCCTGACATGGATTGTCAGGCAATTATTCATGCCGTGGATACGCAGCAGAGTCAGGCAAGCAAGGACTGTCTATGATCGTCCCCTCGCAGCACGTAAGCCCTATGTCCTGTCGGGCTATGGTCACAAGTCCGCATTATCTGGCTACTGAGGCTGGCTTAGCTATCCTCCGCAAAGGCGGCAACGCTCTTGAAAGTGCCATTGCCATTGCCAGTGTCTTGGCTGTTGTCTATCCGCACATGTGCAGCCTCGGAGGAGATGCTTTTTGGCTTTTGTACTCCGACCAATTTTTGCACTCTCACTCATTGGGGCTTAAGGCGTTAAACGCCAGTGGACGAAGCGGAAAAAATGTCAGTAGAGAATATTTGGCTGAGCACAAGGTCACGAGTATTCCTGAGAGTGGCTATTTGGCGTGTCTGACGGTACCTGGCATGGTTTCCGCTTTGGAGAAAGCTTTTATCACAAGCCGGGACATGGGTGGCACGCTTTCGTGGCGAGAATTATTGGAAGATGCCTTGTACTATGCTGAAGAAGGCATGGCTGTGAGCTCTTCGCTGTCTACTCACAGCAGAAATTTTCTTTTTTTGCACGCTAAAGAGTATCGTGAAGCGAAGTTTGCAGGGGGAATGTCGAAAATCTTCTTCCCAGAAAATGTGCCATTGAGCATGGGAAAGATTCTCAGACAAAAAGATCTTGCGCGCAGTCTCTCATTACTTATTGAAGAGGGGCCAAGGTCGTTTTATGAGGGTACGCTTTCGCAAAGAATTGTTGATGATTTGAAACAACACGGAAATCCTCTCACAGCCGAGGATTTTGCCACATATCAAGCCTCCTTTGTCAATCCGATCTCTGTGCCTTATCGTGACACTCTGGCCTGTAACTTACCACCCAACACCCAGGGGATGGCTTCTCTTGAAATTCTCAATATTTTGAACAATTTTGACGTGGAAAGCCTTGGTCACGGAACTGCAGACTATTATCACCTCCTTATAGAAGCTACAAAACTTGCATTTGTTGATCGGGATAAATATCTCGCTGATCCAGACTGTTCTGACATTCCTCTCAGGAGTCTGTTGTCCAGGGATTATGGTCGTGAACTGGCCAAAGATATTGATTTTAGCCGGGCACAGAACTATGCAGACGGTATTGATCTCTCTGGCGATACTGTCTGGTTTGGTGTCGTCGATGCCCACGGCAATGCCGTATCCTGGATTCAGAGTCTGTGTTATGATTTCGGTTCTGGCATTATTCCCAAAGATACCGGCATCATTCTTCATAATCGCTCAATCTGTTTTTCCATGAATGCCTCTCATCCCAATTGCCTCGCTCCCCAAAAACTTCCCTTCCATACACTCAATCCCGGTCTTTTACTGCAAAAAGGTCGCCCTCTGCTCATCTATGGCACCATGGGTGGGCAAGGTCAGCCCCAGACACAAACAGCTCTTGTGACACGCATCGTGGATTTTGCTATGCTGCCACAGGAAGCTATAGATCAACCCCGTTGGCTTTACGGTCAGGCTTTTGGCAAAGGCGGCTCGGCCATTCAAATGGAAGAGAGGATTGCGCCGGAAATTCGTGATGAACTGGCGCAGAGAGGGCATAGTATTTCAGCCGTTGGGCCGTACGATGATCTTATGGGACATGCAGGTGCTATTTTAGTTAAAAAAAGCGAGCAGGACAGCGTCTATTACGGGGGCAGTGACCCACGCAGTGATGGACAGGCCTTAGGTTTTTAGGAGCAAAAGTGCGTTCAGAGCGCCTGCGTATTGCCGATTTTTTAGGGCGCCCCTTAACTCTTGCCGATGGCCCCGAGGCATGGGAAACGCTCAAGCCTCAGGGAGAAGATCTCTTACTCTTAGGCCTTGGCCCAGGTCGCGGTCCTTTTCTGGCAGCCTACAAGACGCAAAAGCTCTACTGGTTGGAAGCTCCCAGTATGCTTGCTGCGATGCATGGCTATCAGGGGCTGCCGGATATTTGGACGAAGGTCACAGAAGAGCAAGCATTGAGGTTGTTCTCTACTTGCCGCGTACTCTTCTTTCGACAGAATGATTTTCTTGCTCCGCAGTTCTGGTCTTCGTTTCTCGGGCGCAGTTTTTCTCAGCGCTGGCAGAAAACACCCGCGCCAGCCGTCTATTTGCCCGGCGATAGCACTACGTTGCTGCACAGAGAACTTGTCTGGGCTTGTAGCAAGCTTGGCCTTGGCCCCATAGTTCAGTGTTTGTCCGGAGAAAACGAGGAGTCCCTTGAATTGGCCTTTGCCGGGCATCCCCCGGCATTTTGTCTGAGTGTCAATGGTCGTGGATTGGATGTGCGAGGACGGCTTTTTGCCCTTTTCAAAGCCCTGCATGTGCCCTGTGCCATGTGGATAGTGGATAATCCCTGGCATGTTCTTTCACGATTCAAGCTTCCGTGGTGGAAAGAGGCAAATCTTTTTGTCACGGATCCCTCTTTTATTCCGGCACTATCATCAGAAGGCGTAAAACACGTCAATTACCTTCCCCTAGCATGTGCTCCACATATGTGGCGGCCCCTGAGAGACGCTGATCACTACGCTTCGACAGATAATCTGCTCTTTGTGGGGAGATCCGCTTTTCCCGCGAAGGAACGATTTTTTGCTGCAGTGCGCCTGCCGCAACATCTCATGGATCAGTCTAAGGCCTTGTTGGCAACAGGGCCTGCCCCAGATATTCATTGGTGGTACAGACAATGCGCAACGGTCTTCTGGCCAGGCTCTGATGCCAGGATTGCCGGGGCCGGAGCAGAACAGTGTAGTCAAGAAAAAAGGGTACAATGGCTTGAAGCGGCCATCGCCTTGGGATGTGAAGTGGTAGGTGACCAGGGGTGGCAAAAACTCCTCCCGCAGTCTCGACCAATGCCCCCTGTTGACTATTACGGATCGCTTCCTGATTTATATGCTCAAGCCTTGGGTGTTCTTAATGTGACCAGTTTACAGCTTCCCCAGAGTCTTAATCAGCGCCATTTTGACGTCTGGGCGGCTGGAGGGCTTTTAATCACAGACAAGACCCCTGGTCTAGAACTCTTTCCCGCTGAGTTGACTAGCGAGATTGCCTTAGATAATCCTTCGCAGCTTTCAGGCCTTCTAAGTCGTATCCGTCAAGAAAGACATCACTTTCATCAGATAAGAATGGCCTGGCGTGAATGTCTGGCCAACGCACACAGTTATCCCATCAGGCTTAAATCTCTCATTAGTTACTTGTCATGAGTCAGAATAACTATTTGAAGATTTAATATTGATTAAACTACTTTCCAAATATTTTGATTATGAAACGTGTCATTACTTATGGAACATATGACTTGCTACATTACGGTCATATAAACTTACTAAGGCGAGCCAGAGCTCTTGGTGACTATTTAGTAGTAGCTCTTTCAACTGATGAATTTAACAAGAATATGAAAAATAAGATTTGTGTGCAGACATACGAAGAACGAAAAACTATTCTTGAGTCTTTGCGCTTCGTCGACCTTGTTATTCCAGAGTATAATTGGGAGCAAAAGACGGAAGATATTAGGTTGTATAAAATAGATATATTTTGTATGGGATCAGATTGGGAGGGTAAATTTGATTTTTTAAAAGAACAATGTCGTGTTATTTATATACCGCGAACAGAAGGGATATCTACTAAGCAGAGAAAAGGTCAAATTATACAAATGTTTAATATGGAACGTGACGCATAAAATATTAAGTTTTATAAAAAATTTGACTATAATATAACATTATTTATAAAAAGAAGGCCTTGAGTTTCTTCCAAAGTCCCTCGATGTACGATCGAATGTTTTTAATAGCTCGCTATTTTGACACGAATGTAAAAATTTTTTTTAGCCTTTACTAGCTTTTAAGCCGTTAAAAAAATTGCCCAGTGTTAGCATTAGAGGCTGTGAGGTCTCGTACCGGTACCAGACCGAGTCTTGTTCAACTCTAATTTATGTAGAACAACCACTCAGATCAAGAGGAAGGCATCATGGCTGACAAAGAAGGGGACTTATTGTAAGGGCAAAAACCACGAACAAATGAGTGTTGAAGTTGGTTAGGCTGAAGTTTTTTGTGGCTTTGGAGCGCCACCCCTAATTTCAACAAAGCTCACTGCGTTCTGAGTCTTAAGGGGTCGCAACGGAGTGAATTAAAGCTGGCGCTTGCAGAAGAAATCGTTGACAGGAAGGTAGGCGAAAAATTGGGACGACAAGAACTCTCTTAGTTAATTTTACGTCCGATTAATATATTCAGCAATCATTATAGGTGTAACATTAGGATGTTTGTTAGTAGATAAGCAAAAAATATAAACTAAACATATTTAAGTAGTCTAGAAAAATAATACAGAATATTTTAAACAATCTCTTGATTATCCTTCTTTGAATTAGATAATTTTGTATACGAATAGCAAAATAATATTTGATATAGCATTCCACTTTATTTAAACTTTATATAAAATTGGATAAAATAGATGATAGACTTAACAAACTATTACTGCGCATTCAGCCATAGCAACGGCACATACTTAAGATATTTTAAACTCAATGCAGATGGAAAGATAATAGATATTGATACTGAAGGTCATGATAATGAAAGATATTGGGAAATTAAAGATGAACAACTAATACTATATAATAATAGATCGATAAGGACATCTATATTTTTGTTTAATTCAAGGTTAACAAACTACT
>JAILPJ010000048.1 GCA_024699605.1 Desulfovibrio sp.
GCTGCTATTCCTCCTCCACACCGGGGCAAGAATCCAGGAGGCCTTTCGCCTTGTCTGGCCGGATGTCGACTTCGAGCGTCAGCAGGTTCGGCTCGGTACGCGGAAGACGGCCTCTGGCGGCTTGGAATACGCCTGGATTCCAATGACCTCTGATCTAATGGACGCATTGCTCAAGCATAGGCAGCAGAGCAGGTCCCTCAACGTCTTTGTGAGTCGATCAGGAAAAGCAATGACGCATAGGCAACATTTTATGCGACAGGCCTGCGAGAGGGCTGGTGTACATCCGTTTGGCTTTCATGCAATCAGACACCTCACGGCAACTATTCTGGCTCACAGTGGCCTTGATCTTCCATCTGTGCAGACAATTCTACGTCACCATAGCCCAACGACTACGGCGCGTTACATCCAGTCTCTGGGTGTGCAACCTAACAAGCTGGATGCCATCTTTTCGGACAAAAAAAGAGGTGCCAAGGTCAGCACCCTTGGCACCTCAAAATGAGTCCAGAACTCATTTGACACACGGATTGACACACGGCGTTGTGTCAGTCCCTAAAAAGTGGCGTCCCCAAGCGGATTTGAACCGCTGTTGACGGCGTGAAAGGCCGTTGTCCTGGGCCGACTAGACGATGGGGACGTAGATTGCTTATTGTAATTTGGCTGGGCTGCAAGGACTCGAACCTTGATTGGCGGAGCCAGAATCCGCAGTCCTGCCAATTGAACGACAGCCCAACTGCAGTTAGGGTTTATACGTAACTATCGAATACTCGTCAAGTAAAATCGTGAAAATTTTTCAGCTTCAATCGCAACGTTGCGAAATCGTGTTCCTAGACAAAGATCAGCGGAGTAAGGTCGCAAGCAAGCCCCAGTGGCACAGTTGAAACGGTGCATCTCAACAAAGTCAGCAAAGAAAAAGACAAAGCGCTTGCTGAGGTAACAGCACTGGAAATCCTCAGAAAAAAACACAGGCGATCAGATTGGAGCCAGAGGGAGAATGATCAGCGCCACAGATCGCCGTCAAGCTCTTCGCTGATTGATGAAGCAAAGACAAATGAGTCCTGTTGTTTGGACAATGCTTATTAGCGCTTGGCCTCTGTACACGATCGTATCATCGCTGGAGAAAGCCTTATTCTCTGATAATTTCCACTCCAGGCGCAAAATCCTTGAGTTTTGCCTCGGGAAATTCTTCGTCAACGATAACCTTCTTAAGATTGGGCAGCTTCTTGATGGCGGCGAGGTCATCCACGCCTTTTACGTCCGTGATGGTAATTTTTTGGAGCGAGGTACAGGCAGAGAGCGCTTCAAAATGTGTGACCTCCATGTCGTCAATTTCCAGCTCTTTGAGACTGGCAATCTTCGCGACATGGTTAAGGTCAACAGGTCCATCCTTGCTCATCTGACAGAGCTTCAGGCTTTCAAGATGGGTTTTGCCAAGAGGGGCAAGATTCGGCACAACTTCGTCGAACAGGACGAAGCTTTTTAGATTGGGCAGATTGGCAATCCAGGCAATGTCAGTAAGTTTGCTCATGCCCCCCTCAAGTTCCCGCAGCTGTGTAAGCTTGCCCAGGGCGGCGTAGTCCGCATTTTCTGTACCGTAATAATTGACTTGCACAAGTTTTTGACAGGCGGCCAATGGGCTGAAATCTTGGACCTTTGATCCGTAGAGATCAAGTCGTTCGAGTGCTGAGAGCTTGGTCAAGGGCGTGAGATCCGGCAGCTTCATATCGCGCAGAGACAGCGACGTAAGGCCGGGCAGAGCTGTTGTAATGGGGCTTAGGTCGGACGGGGCGCCATCTGAAAAGACAATTTGCTTGAGTTCAGGCAGATAGGGCAGGCCATTGAGCGAGGTGAGATTCTCGCTCGACACGGAAAGCATCGTCAGGTTGACGAGCTTATTCATCCAGGCAAGATCACTCATGCCAGCACCGACATGCAGGGTGCTCAGTTTTGTCAGACCGGACAGCGGCGAAAGGTCTGTTGCTGCGCAGTCACTTACTCAAGACGCTGCAGATTCTTCAGCTTAGCCAGCGGGGCAAGATCTGTGATGTTCTCAGCGCTGATAAGCTGAAGCTTTTCCATATTGGGGGAAAGGGCACAGAGTTTGGCAAGGTCAGCATCATTGACTTCTTGAAGAACAAAGCTTTTCAGCCCAGAAGCCTTTTTGAGTATGCCCTCCACATTGCCGTCAATGCCTTCTGTGATGGTGACATTCTCATCAATTTCGACTGATGGTTCTGCGAGGGGAGCTTGCAGATTGACGCAAAGTGATAAGGTCAAAGCAAGGGGCAGCGATTTCCACTTCATACAGATCTCCCGAAAAAATTTGTCATCGGCGGTTAAAAAGGCCAATGGCTTGGCTGGCAAAAAGACTCTCAGTCCCATTGGCTTTGAGCAAGCAGGATTTGCTCGATTTGCCCACCAGTAAGAGATGAAACAAGGTGGCAAGAAGCATAAACTGGAGAAGAGGGGATGTAAGCTTGATTTTGGGTACAGCACAAAACAAAAGCGAGAACAAAAAAAGCAGGAGTACATCCGGCTCCTTGAAAAATTGTCAGTAAACCGTTCCTGAACACCGCTCTTCGTTTGACGAATCGAGAATGTTCCGTAAAGCCTTTCCACAGGCCTTTCCCAGAGCATGGTGGCCGTCGATACTCAAGTGCATACCATCTTCGGCATCAAATTCAGGCACAGCGTCTCGGGCATCGAGAAAGTGCACGTTTTCCTCGCAAGCCATTTTAGCCAGTACTGGCGCGAGCTTTTGCTCAAGAATGTCCTTTTCGCAATGGTAAAGACCGACAAGTTCCCAGAGACTGCGTTGAGCAATGGCAGGCGGTGATATTACCAGTACGGGAATGGTTGAACTGATGGCATGCGCTTCACGGATCATCCGCCGCAGGTTTTCTGCAATACTGCGGGCGGAAAGGTTGAGCGGATCCATGACATCGTTTGTGCCGAGCATCAGGATAAGAGCGTCGAGGGGAAGAGATTGGAGAAATTCCGCCGTAAAGCTTGCCCCGCCCAGAAGCTCCTGAGGGAAGAGCTCATGGCTATAGGCCGAGCAGCGACCATTGAGACCACATTCCACAATTTCTGAGTTCTCAAGGAACTGTCCTGCCTGCTGTGGAAAACGATCATGCGACGCTATACGTCCTCCAAAAGGAATATAGCCCCAAACGTTGGAGTCGCCGTAGAACATGAGACGTTTTTTCATCGAATTTCGGCGTGGAAAACCCGGTTGGCAATCCGGGGAGAAAACACCGCCTCCGTGATATGTCCTGGAATGATACCCATAAGCGGCTGAACGGCTCCTTGTTCGCGTATCTTGCCTTTGGCGTCAACAAGAGGCCGTAAACGCTTGGGCTTGCCAAAGCATCCACCAGAAAGCGCAAGGTGGATTAGCGTACGTTTGGAGGATTGCCCTGCGCAGGCGTCCAGGGAAAATGCCATTGTCTGGGATTGGGCTGAGCTGCGCTTATCACAACGCGTGGGAGCTTAGCTTTGCTCAAAGCTTGGGGAACGTCATCTCTTGGCTTTCGCTCAAGAGTAGGTTGGCTGAACCGCTTTGTCAAATATACCATAGGGAAGAATACAGCGGCATCTCACGTATCCCTATTTCCTTTGGCAATGTTTGGCAAGATCATAGCCGTAGTTGTTTTTTTGTCTTGCAGGCAAAAGGCCTGAAAATCCGCTTGTTATCGATCTTTTTGGGCTTTAGGTGTTCTCAAATTCTTTTTCGATGCGTATGATCTCCGATCGTGCGGCAAAGAACGCATTTACAATCCGAGGATCAAAATGCGTACCACTTTCTTCACGTATGATGGCAAAAGCCTTTTCTAGAGGAAATTTCTTTTTGTAGGCACGGTTGGAAACAAGAGCGTCAAAGACATCGGCAACAGCCATAATACGGGCAGAGAGCGGAATATTTTCACCGGCAAGTCCTTCAGGATAACCTGCACCGTTCCATTTTTCATGATGGTACGTGGCAAGATCCTTGGCATCATTTAAATATTCTGAATCTGGTGTAATTTGTATGATATGATCAATAATTTTACCTCCGACAGCGGCGTGTGTCATCATAATTTTAAATTCTTCATCTGTGAGCTTGTCTGGTTTATTTAAAATAGAATCTGGTACATTAATTTTGCCAATATCATGTAACGGAGCAGAACGAACAACATTTTCTATATATTCATCTGTTATTGTATCTTTGAACATGCCTTGACGCTTAAGTTCATTGATTATCGCATTGACATAAGAAGCTGTTTTGCGAATATGAGTGCCTGTATTTTGGTCGCGACTTTCAACTAAATCAGCTATGGTTATCATCATTGCATCACGCATAGCGTTCAAGTTGCGTTGACGTTCTTTGGTGTAAGCTATCTCCCGCTGTATAGTATCATATTCAACTTTTTCTTCTTCTAAAACAAAAGTATGGACCACGCAACAGCCTAAAAGGCAGCCAATAGAGTATAATGGAAGGAGAGGATAGAGAATTTGCGCTGAAATCGCTAAAATCATTGCCAGACCAAAAAAAGCAATAGTTCTATATCGTTGTTTAAGCTGATTTTCAGTATTACATGAGTTGACGAATGTGTATATTGATATGATGAAAAACATTATGATTTGAAAGGAGAAAACAACATATCGCATTAATGATGCATGATATTCACCATTGCTGCTGATGCTAAAGAGGATCGGTGTAAAAAAATTAGCTAAGAGCAGGATCAGGAGACAGACAAAAAATGTTATGCCTGTAGAATAGAGGATTTTGCCGAATCTATTTCTGGCTCTAAGATAACAAAGTACATATCTTGTCCAGAGAAGAACGGAGAGCGCCATAACAGCAAAGTAAATCTCCGTATCTAAAAACAATAAAAATGACAGTTTGTATTGATAGAGAATACCCCATAGTGCATCAGTAGCATGATAGGTAATAATACTGAGCAGAAATGGTCGGTAGTCTTTTTCTTCTGGATGTCGAATATTTTTGCGTCTGTATAATAAATCACTATTAATAATTAACTGGATAATAATAGCAAGAAAGCCAATTAATGAATACCACACATGCTATTCCTTAAAAAACACTATAATTACTAAAAGGATTGAGGTTTTAAAACTAAACTAGTTATTATGGATAAAGTCCTTGGAGAGAGCGTATGAGACGGTAAGGCAGCAGATCATTCTTGCCAGGCTTAGCAGAACGTGGCAGTTTTCATGTTTTGGCCTGTGCTATTAATCATCAAGATCAGGATAGGTGAGTTTTCCTCGGATATTGTGTTTGAGCTCTTTATTATTTTTATCTCTTGTGTTCAATAAAAGCGCTGCCACGCGATCGCGTACTGACTGCAAGTAACTGCACTGGGCGTTCCGGGCAAAACTTGTTTCCGAGGCAAGGTTTTTTTGAATAAGTAAAGCGCCAACAGGATTTGCACCTTCAGCCATCTTCTTCATGTCATTAACAACATCGTCGAAAGCAACAGATAATCTGTGAATGAGAATTTCCATATCCCTGGGCAGGCGTTCAAAATTTTTGAAATATGGTGATTGCTCCATACGTTGGAGATCCATAATTTTCATATCCTGCAAGCGTTGCCAATCGCGCTTGAATTTGCTGGACAAGGCTTCCATGCGACGGATGCAACCTTTGATATTTTTGACAAATTGTGAGCTGTGATAATCGAGATCGGCCAAAAAGAGACCTTTGCCCACAGGGAACAGTCGGCCGCTGTCAACATTAAAAGAAATATAATTGGAAAGTTCGTGCAGAGCGTTGATCATTTCCTGATTCTTGCTTTTTCTGATTTCAAAATGACTAAAAGGCGACGAGACCATCTTGCCACTGAGCTTAGCCTGTTCATACTTTTTTAGCTCTTTATCAATCTTCTTTAACTCACTCATGTAGTTTTTGGCTTCTTTTTCATACCATTGTTTGAAATGCATAGCCGCATAAAGATCGCTGTAGGATTTTGGTCGTATGGCCTTAAGATTAATAGCCCAATCAAAAATGCCAGCAATTTGTTTGGTAATGTTATCAATAAAACGGGCATCATTGAGCACAGCCTGGCCAGCTGGAGTTTTTGCAAAATCTTTCAACATAGTGTCAGCAGACAGATCCAAGTTAAATTCTTTGAATTCAGCCAGCCTGTTTTTGCATTCATGCAATTGTTCGGGAGCCCAAGAGCCACTATATTGATCGCCTTGCATGGACATCTTTTTGGCAACACAATCAAGCAAGTAACTGTATTTCACAAAAACAATGGCACTGCGCTGTTTGATATAGCCTTCGGGAGTAAATTTAGGCTCAGGTTTTACTGTCGGTCCTGCCTGAGTAGGGCTTGCAACTCCCGGATTGCCTGGCGCTGAAAAAACGGCCTGCGGAAACAGCCAAAGGCAGCATGTCCAAAGAATAACTTGGGCCAGATATCTTTTGCCTTGCATGACTCACCTCGATTGTGGGACAGCTGATGTGATCAAAAATTTCTGTCAGTCCTAGAAGCGCACGTCATAGGTGTTGACGTACCAGCGGCCGTTGCCCTTTCGGCGTAGCTCATGGCTGTTCTTGGAGCCGCGCTGCTTGCCGTTCTGATCATAGGCACGGCTCATCACAATGGCCATTTCCTCGCGTTCGCCGTTGATCTTGTCGAGGGTTGCCCGCTGACTGTCGTCGAGGAAAAAATTCTCCAGATCATTTGAGGCGTCATGGCCCTTTAACACGGTGATCTTGGGTTCATCAAAGACAACGTAGACATATTCATCACGGAATCGTGCCTGATGCAGGTCCCAGTGATAACGCAGAAGCGAGGAGCCCTGTTCTGATTCACTGCGAGCCGGGTAAATGCACTCTTTGTACAGCGCAAAATTCTTTTCTTTGATGGCTGTGCAGAAAATTTCCATGAGCTCCTTGGGGCCGACGTTGTCGGGAATAGATTTCACGCTGTACCAGGAGGCCTTCATCTCCTCTACCTTGTCTTCCCCAACGAACGTGCCGGAAGTTTCACTGGCGGCATCATAGACAGCCAGAACCCGGTCACCGGCATAGATGGCCTCAGGCTGAACCACCCAGCCCCAAACAAAGGGGCTGTGTTTTTCACGACCGGCCTCGGGCGATTCCATGACCAGCCCCGTAATTTTGCCCAGAACGGCAAACTTCAGATTGTCGCCCAGGCTTGAGTCAACAAGACTGCGATAGCGTCTGATGGCTTCATAGGGGCCAAGCCAATTGCGGCCTTCAAGAGAAAGAAAATAGTAGCCGCTGGATGGTTTCCCCACGTGGATGAATTCACCGGTGGCCCCGATGAACTGATTTTCGGGGTAGCGCACCTCAGGCAAAAGAATGTATTTTCCGTAATATTGCTCAAGATCCGATTTTTCAGGCACAGGCGCCGGAAAAACGGTGGTGATGGGAGTCGTCTTGGCCAGCAGTTCCTGCCAAGCCGTCTGATTCATCTGCCGCAGCTTCTCACGCAGCGTGGCTTCCCGATTCTTATACGCCAGCATTTCCTCTGTGATTTCGATATAATTGCCCTTGCTGCGCATCAAAGCGGACTTTGTGCGACGAACAAGTTCCTGTACGGCAGGGTCATCGGGATATTGCTGGGCCAGACGCTGGACGCGCGAAAGCGCTTCCTGCTTGTTGAAGAAGCGTGTTTCCGTTCCGTCGGCGCGAGCAACTTCCTTCTCAAAATCCGTTAAAAAAATATTGGCCTTGCGGACCTCATCCACAGGCGCCGTGGCGGCCATGGCCTGCGTGGCGAAAAAAAGGCCGCAGAAAACAACGGCAATCAGGCGTTTCATGATTTCCTCCCAAATTCTCCGGCAAGTACAGGAGAAGGCCAAGCCTTGCGTGAGACAACGCAGCATGCCCAGATTACGCGGCAGCAAGGCGCAGTCTGCGGACAAGTCGACGTAAGAAGATAGTACGTATCCATACGTTAACGTTTTACTTTAATCTTTCAGGAAAGAGGCTCTCGCGCCAAGACGTTGCTCTGGCGTCTGGCTTTTCCGCCTTTGATTCTGACAGAAAATGACCGATGGCTGACCATAGCCCAAAAATCAGGCGTAGGCAAAAGGCTATGAGGGTAGCCATTGAGCGGCAAGGAAAGTGTGTACCAAAAGGTGGGTGCGTATCATCGCATAACTCTGCCACTCAAGAGGGCTTTGGGAAAAGCCTAAGCCAGGCTGGGTAGTTCTTAAAGTAGTACATTAACAATTATCGACAGTTCTGCGCAAAGCCCAAGCATACTTGCCTCTAAGCCATCAAGCCGGGCCCTCAATCCCTGACAGCCAGAAAAGAAGGGGCGCAAGCACGAGGCCTGCGCCAAAACTTGCGGCATTGGTCAAAAGCAATGTTCCCAAAAGACGTCGAGAACTTACCCGCAAAAGCGAACGACAAAGGGCAAATTCAAGGCCTATAACGACGATTTCGCCCGCTATGACAAGCTCGTCATAGCAAGACTGAGCGGCCTGGGTGAGCAGAAATTCATTCAAAAGCAGATTGCTGATGAGATTGACCTGCAAAAACCAGAGGCATGACCACAAGTTCCGAAAGCCCAATATCCAGAAAACAACGGTTTCTATGCATGCCGTGATCAAGGCTGGCCAGAGCAGGAGCGGGCCAAGCGGTGTGCCAGAGATCAGTTCGCTCACGACTTCTCAAGGTTTTTTTTGCCAAAGCGTGTCAGGAGGGCGCCTGCGGCAAAGAGACTGAGAAAGACGCAGACTATGGAGACTTGTGCTGGCAGTGTCATAAGATTGCCAAAGCAGGCTCCGGGCAAAAGGCACGTTGCCGTAAGCCCAAAGATCAGACCCGGGTAGGCCGGGCAGCAGAAATGGGCAAGTCTCAGCGTTAGCGGCATACTCATATTCAGGGCAAAAACCAGGATCAGTTTACTGGCCAGACCTTCCAGCTGAAGAGCAAAGAAGGAGAGGAGAAAGATCGCAAGCAGGCATTTTCGGTAGCCTATGGCATCGCAGATCACACCACCCAGCGCTTTGCCCAGGGTATAGGTGCAGGGAAAGAGTAGAACCCAGCTTGCCGCGTGTCCGCCACCAAAGCCGCGCAGTGTCACACAGCCAAGAAGCAGCAGCAGACAGAGGCAGAGGGGGAAGGTCAGGGGGCTTTGCTCGAGTCGAGTTTTGGGCCAGGACTGGCTTGCTGGCTGATGCGCCTTCATCCAGAGTACGCCTGCTGTGCCCAAGGCACAGAGGAGCAGAAAGGGCCAGGGTGGCACAAAAGCGTGCAGACCAAGTGCCAGTCCAATGGCCCCGCTGGCGACAAAGAGGCCAGGTTCGGTAAAATTCTGGCTTTCTCGCAGCACAAGGCTGCCTGCGGCCACATGAAAGAGGCAATTGCCAAGTCCCAGCAAGATGGCCTGGCTTAACCAGTCTGTGTCTGGTAGCATTGCCAAAGCCAGCAGAAGCAGGCTTAGGGGAAAGGTCCTTTTCAGCCAGCAGGGCTTCAGATCAAGGATAAGACCGGCCAACCACTGTGCCCCAAAGGCTATGAGATTATAGAGCGCATAAAGGCGTAAGATATCGTCGTAGGCGATCACAGTCTGAGCGTGGGCGGCAAGTGCTGCGCCGCACAGGCCGTCCACGGCAAAGTGCAGAAGGGTGAGCAGGAGCAGCATGGCTCAGCGCAGAGACTTGGCCTGACATTGCGCGGAAAGTCCTCTCTCCTCAGCTGTGACGACAACAGGCACGTCAAAGTCAAAGGTTTTGCCTTTTTTGTCCTTGATTTCGTAGCGAAAGGTCGAGGGATCTCTGAGCTCCCGCATCCTTCTGCCAAGCTTGGCCAGTATGCCATCATCGTCCCCTATGGGCACCTTTTTGTAATTGTAGAGCTGACCCTTGGCTGTGTAACGAAAGGTGATATGTTCCCCTTTTTTGAGTGCCGGCAGCTCTCTCTTCACAGAAAGGGTATGACTGCCAAAGTGCTCACTTGAGCCACTGACTGGTCCTTCAAGGACTTTTCCGTCCTCAGCGTAGAGAGCGAAGGTATAGTCGCAGGGGCCAGGTGTGTGCAGATAAATGGTCAGGGTTTTGCCTGAACAGTGGCATGTGATGGTAAGCTTATCGGACTTGTACGGTTTGATCAGTCCTGGCGGCAGCGCCATATCAGCCCAGGCCTCCACCACGAAGGAAGGCAGACACACTGACAAGACAAAAACAAGCAAAGACAGGGATGGAAAACGCATCGTTCCTCCAAGTTTTTTTTCAAGAGTGTTCTTCAGTTCTTAGGCTAGGATGGCGTTTTGTAAAAGCCTGGCATTGTCGGACTAGAGAGGAAATGCGCCAAGTTCCAGCAGCGGGTCTTGCGCAAGAGCGGTCAGACAGGCTGACTCCAAAAGAGCATGGCGGCTGCCGTGCTCAAGACCTGCTAGATGCGCCGTGCCGTGGGAGAGTAGGCGCATCAGGTGCACGGCCTCTTGTTGCGCATAGAGTCGGCATTCGCGCGCAAAGGTATCCAGAGAAAGCAAAAGCGTACCTGGCAGATCAGGGCCACCCGGAAAAGAGAGGATATTGGTCGGGCCTCTGGCGTTGAGATAACGCCAATTGGCCTGCGCTATGGCCCAATCGTCCACAAGCTGGAGCTCAAGACCTGAGATCTCGCGTCCCTCCTCAGTATTCTGGGCTGCGGCGAGAAGACGTGCCAGCAGGGCTTTGAGCGTTGGCAAGGAGCAGGGCAGAAGCCAGAGGGCTGGATAGTTGACCGTAAGCCGAACGGAAGCGAAGGGCTGCATGGTTTTCCTTGCTTGAAAAAGTCGTAAGTGGCCAGGACAAAGCCAGAAGGAAACTTCCGCGCAAATTTGCCGATCTTGAAGAAAACAGAGCCACGCCATGAACAGCAAAGACCTTGATTTTTCACAGATCCATCTTTGGCTTGCCGATCTTACAGCACTTCTGCGGCAGAGGGACTGGGTGTGGCAGCACTTGGATAACACAGAGCGTCTGCGCTGGCAAAACTGTAAGGTGCCAGAGGCAGGAGCGCGCTTTGCCGCCTGTCGGGCCTTTGTCCGGGAGATCTTAGCCCGCTATGTCTGCACAGACCACAAAAGCCAGCTGCGTTTTACCGCACAGGGGCAACCGACGCTTCCGGGCTTTTTTCTGAGCTGGTCACGCTCGGAAGGGCAAGCCGTTTTGGCCATCACCCAGGCTTGCCCCATTGGTGTTGATCTGGAAGATCTCAGTCATTTTCTGCAATGGCAAGAATTCCTGCCATTTTTTGAGCCAAAGGAAGTGCATAGTCTGAGGGAGCTTGCCAAGCACAAACGGCATGAAGCCTGTGCCATACTCTGGGTTCGCAAAGAGGCGGTTTTAAAAGCCTGCGGCCTGGGCCTGGCGGCTCTCAAAGCCGTCTCAGCCAGCCCCAGGCTTGAGGACTGGCGTCTCACACTGACGCTTTCAGAGTCTTTCCCACGCTCGTGGTTTTGCCCGGTTTTTCGGAAGCAGGGTAGTGTTGTTGGTCTAGCCTATGCCAAAGAGGACGCTGCCCTTGCCATTGTCGAACACGACGTTCCTTTTTCCTGAGTGTGTTCCGCAGCGTCTTTTACACAAAGCCATGATTTTTTTTATACAATCTGAGAAAGAACCAGCCCATGCCCATCAGCGGGCAGCAATGTCGAGCCTTGCCGCACACTTTGACATTGACTTGCTGTCAAAAGTTTGTTCTTTTTACCGCCATGGTATATAGTGAGAGAATGCCAAAAAATAGGCAGCAACGCACGGGCGTAGGCGATTTTCGCCGTTTGCGTCAGGCTATGTGCGACAAGCTCAGAGCCCAGGGTATCACTCAGGAAAGCGTGCTGCAGGCCATGCGTACGGTTCCGCGCCATCTTTTTGTGCAGCAGGCTCTGCAATGGCAGGCCTATGAGGACAATTCCCTTCCCATTGGTTTTGGACAGACCATATCCAGACCCTATACGGTGGCTTTGATGAGCCAGCTTCTGAATATCGAGCGAGGCATGCGGGTTTTGGAAATCGGCACAGGCTCAGGCTATCAGGCAGCTGTCCTGGCCTCCATGGGCTGTTATGTCTTCAGTATTGAACGGCTGCGTGAGCTCTATGTCAAAACACAGGCACTCTTGCGCAGTCTGGGCTTTGAGAGTATTCACCTTCAGCGTGGTGACGGAACGCTGGGCTTTCCCCAGGCGGCACCCTATGACCGTATTATTGTTACGGCCGGTGGCCCCGAGATTCCAGAGCCCTTGCTCTCTCAGCTCGACGAGCAGGGGGTCTTGCTGATTCCCGTTGGCAGACGCCAGCGCAGACAGGAAATCATCCGTGTGACCAAGTTGCACGGGAACCTGCACGAGGAGCGACTGGGAACAACCACCTTTGTCAATCTTGTGGGCAGCTATGGCTGGGAAAATCCTGAAAGCTAAGCCAAGCACTCACTTTCTCCGTCAGGCCAGAACGCCACAGCCAGTGTTGGCTGTGGTTTTGTGATAAGGATAACGAGGCAACTATGTCTTCATGTTCAGAATGCGCGTCCAAAGGGAGCTGTTCCAGCTCCACGTTGATCGGTGGCGACGGCAAATGTATTGATATGAATACGGTCCTAGCGCAGCAGGATAAGCGCATAGCGCGGGCGCGTTCACATATTCGCTATAAAATTCTCGTGACGAGCGGCAAGGGCGGCGTTGGCAAAAGTTCCATCACGGTGAATCTGGCTGTGGCCTTGTCGCAGATGGGCTATAAGGTCGGTTTATTGGATGTGGACATCCATGGCCCCAGTGTGCCGCATCTTCTGGGTCTTGCCTCGCATATTGAAGCCGCCCCTGATGGCGGTTTCTTGCCGGCTCCCTACACGCAGAATCTTTCTGTTGTCTCCATGCAGGTGCTTCTGCGGGACAAGGATGAGCCCGTGCTCTGGCGCGGAACCATGAAAGGCAAGGCCATCCGGGACTTCATCAGTGACGTGCATTGGGGGGATCTGGACTTTCTGGTCATCGACTCGCCTCCGGGAACAGGCGATGAACCCATGACTGTTCTTGAATCCATTCCCGAAGCCCTTTGCGTCGTCGTCACAACGCCGCAAGAAATTTCTCTGGCCGATGTGCGCAAGACCGTGAACTTTCTGGCCAAGGCGCATGCCAATACCTTGGGCATTGTGGAAAACATGAGCGGTTTGATCTGTCCCCATTGCCACCAGGAAATCGATCTGTTCAAGAAGGGAGGAGGGGAAAAGCTGGCTTGCCAACACGGTTTACCTTTTCTGGGAGCTATTCCGCTTGATCCCGCAGCGGTGGTGGCCTCGGACAATGGCACGCCCATCGTCGCCATTGCCGAAGAGCTACCCTCCAAAAAAGCCCTGCTTGATCTGGCCAAAAACGTGGCGCGCAGTGCCATCGACAGTCTTGAAGTCCTTGCCGTTACGGATCAGAACTAGGATACGCTCCAGGCATTTTGTGAGGCAGCTATGCTCAATCTCGCCAATAAGATCACCATCTTGCGCATGCTGATTACGCCTGTGGTCCTAGTGCTGCTCTATTTTCACGGTCCCGTGACCTGTGCCCTGGCTGTGGCCGCTTTTGTTGCGGCGGCTTTTACGGACTGGTATGACGGCTATATCGCCAGACACGAGAATATGGTCACCAATATGGGGAAGTTTCTCGATCCTCTGGCGGACAAGATTCTTATTTGTGCGGTCCTAATCATGTTCACCGCTCTTGGTTGGGCTTCAGCCTGGCTTGTGATCATCATTGTCTGCCGGGAACTGATTGTCACAGGTCTTCGAGCCATTGCCATCGACGAAGGCATCACCATGGCCGCGGACAAATTCGGCAAGGCCAAGACCGTGACCCAGATGCTGGCCATTGTGCCCTTAAGCCTGCATTATCCGCTGTTCGGACTGGATCTTTCCGGTTTTGGCACCTTCATGCTTTTTGTGGCCATGCTGCTTGCTGTTTTTAGCGGCGTCAATTACTGTCTGACTTTTTACCGGCAGCTGAAAAGCAAGCATGCCGCCTATGATGCCTGATGGAAGGCAAGGAGCCTCTGTGTTTGTCCGTGTTGCCCTCTTCGTTGTCCTTGGCATTATCAATATGTCGCTTTTTTTCTTTATGATCTGGGGACAGAACGGGCTGTTAAGCTACCATGAGCTCAAAGATCAGCTTAGGCGTCTTGAGGAACAAAAAAATGAACTCGACGCCAAAAATCTCCAGCTCAGTCAGGAAATCAGGCTTTTGAAGACCGACAGAAACTATCAGGAAAAGATGATTCGACAGAAATTACGCTATATCAGGGACAATGAACTGGTCTATGTCTTCGACGATTAAGGCTGAGCGTTGGCCTCTGTCCCGCAGCATACGCTGCCTGTGGCATAATCACGCAAACAGAGCCGCGTCAGCATTGTTCTCACGCTTTGACGCACTGGCGGAGTTGTGATGGAAGAAAAAATTCAGTGGTACCAGGAAGTCTTGCAGCTTGAACCCAATTCCAAACTCTTCTTTCCTCTGGCTCTTCTGCTTTCCCAGGCCAAGCGCATTCCTGAAGCGCTGCAGGTTTTACAAAATGGCCTGGCCCGCCACGATGAATACCTGGAAGCCAGACTCTTCTATATTGAATTGCTCTACAAAACAGGCCAGAGTGCCGAAATAGCCCCTGAACTGCAGAAACTGCAGGATCTCTTTTCCCACTACACGGGCTTCTGGCAGGCGTGGGCGGCCTTCATTGCCAGCAATGGCAATTCCATGGACACCTCGGCCCTGATGCGCTTTCTTTCCCTCTACTTCACCCATAAAGACCTTTCGCTGCACACCGTCATTGACAAGGGCCTGCAGGCCCTGATGCAGGAAGAAAACCTGGAGACGGTACAACCTCCCCAAAGCTCGGCTGCCGCAGAGCCACAGAGCGCTCAATTGCAGCCGTCTGAGGCCCCTGTACCTCGTAACGAGCCCCTGACAGACGTTGTGTCTGCGACGCCTACCGAAGAGCGCGCTTTGGAAGATACGAGAGAGCCTGAGCCAGGCCTTACCACTCCCACAGCCACTGAGCCGCCTTTGGCTTCCGCCGCTGAGCAGGAAGCAGAAATAGCCTCCCCAAAGGCGTCAGAGGAAAGCCCTTCTGATCAGCCGCTTCCCGCAACAGATGTCCAGACGATTCAGACCTTGTCTGAGGCCTTAAGCGAGCCAGAAGCGGCAGAAGCGGCAAAAGCGCCAGAGGAAGTCTTTCCTCCCGAGTCGCAGACGGATTTTCCCTCCCAGGTCGAGACGCTTTCTTCCACTGAGCTTGCTCAGGATCCCGTCTATGCCGACGCTGAACTTGGCGAGGCTGGCCTTGTGGAGCGAACAGAGGCAAAAGCCCCTTCCCCCATGCCAGAGACGGCAGACGCTGTGGCTGAAAAACTCGACAGCGATGCGCTGCCCGATGAGCCCATTTCCCTAAGAACTCGCTCCATGGCCGAGGTATTGGCTGAGCAGGGCGACATCAAGGGAGCTTTGGACATTTACTACGAGCTGGAAGGCTCAGCCGCAAGCGTTGAAGAATCCGCTGACCTGCGTCAGCGCATCACAACGCTGCGCGGCCTCCTCACCCCGTCCAAGGAACCCGCATCTCCGGAGTCCAAACCCGATAAGAGCCGGGTGATCAATCTCATCGAAGCTCTTTCCGAACGCCTTGAAGCGCGGGCGCAACAATAGTTGGGAGATCACTGTGCATCATTCCAAATACACTTCCCTTCTGCTCCTGGCTTTGCTTGGAGTGCACGGCTGCAGTTCCTACCAGCCCACCAAGGATGTCTGGAAGGGCACCAAGCATCTCTGGTACACCTACGCCAGTCCTCCGGCCTCGGTCGATTACGAGGACAAGGGCGATCTCACGCCAGGGTCCTTGCGGCTTGCGCAAAACATGCTGGCCATTGACGGTGAGCTGACGCGTCTCGAACGCGTTATGCTCAATGCCGATCGTCCCCCCTCACAGGAATGGATCTCCGATCTTCTCGTGAAATTTCCCTGGTTGAGTGGTATTGCTGGTATCAAATACGACGGCACCATTCTTGGTCATGAGCCCGAGACCGCGATGAAAGAGCTGGATTTCATTCCTCTGCTCTATGAAGACAAAAAGCAGCGGCGCAGCGCCTTGCGCGGCGATGTGCAGATCACTCCCCTGGGACCTGAAGTTCTGCTGGCCACGCCCCTCTATGAAAGCGGCGATTTTCTGGGCGTGATCTGCGTGCATTTTGATATGCGCAATTTGGCAAGCCAGTCAGAAGCCGTGGACAAGCTGATCATTCTCTCTCCCTATGGTCTGCTCTGGGCCGGTGAATACGATTTCGCCAAAACGCCCTTGGCCGGACTTGACTGGGCCGCTATCTGCCGCGAAAGCAGTTCCGGTGTCTGCAGCAACGCGTCGGGCAAATTTCTCTATCAGGTCCGCTATTTGGGCAACCTGCCCTTGGTTTTTGCCGTGGCGGAAAATGACGGATTTCCCAAGGGCAATGGCGGCGTCGAACAGGGCCTGGCCTTCTTCCCCAAAGAACGTGAAAAGCTGCCGCCTCCGCCGCAGCCTGAACGCAAGGAGCGGCCTGGCAAGGGTGTTCCGGCCTTTGGCCAGAGCGAAAATGAGCCAGCCATACAGGAAACGACTGGCGCTGTACCGCTTCCGGCGGAGCAAGACCGCAGTTCTGAAGAAATTCAGCAGGGCAGTCAGCGCAGTCCGCTTTTGCGTCGCGGTGAGCCGCAGCGCAGACGCCGTTCCCAGGTGCACGAACGGGCTCTGGAAGGTGAGGATATTGTCATTGAACGCGCTCAGCGTCCGTCCAAGCCCGTACAGGTCAAGCCCGACCTCGATCTTGGTCCTGACGTGGGCGGACCGCAGCTGCCCGGAGGCCGTCCAAGCCCCTTCGGCGCAACGCAGCCTCAAGCCAAGGAAGCCCCAGGCGCTCAGGATACTCCTGCCAAGCCCGCTTCGGAGGCCAAACCCGCACAGCCGGCTGGAGACAATCTCGAAGTTCCGCTTTTGCCCAGTGGCCGACCCAGTCCCTTTGGCTCAGATTCAGGCAGTTCCAGCGAGAAAGGCACTCCACAGGCTGCTCCGGCCTCTGAGCCGGCACAGCAGCCCAAGGCTGAGCCAGCTCAACCCCAAACGCCACCTGAGCCCAAGGCGGAACCTGCCAAGCCTGAAAGCAAGCCTGAGCCAAGTCAGCCGGCAACGCTTCCCGGCGGTCGACCCAGTCCCTTTGGGTCCTAAGCCACAGCTCGTCCTTGGCCTTGACCTGAATCTGGCAGAGCTGCATTACGCACCCGTATTTTCCCAAGACGCATGGTTTTGGGCGCAAACCTCGTGAGTCCAGCATTTTTTGAAGGAGCAATTATGGCTGAAGTTACCGTTACTGAACATTTGCTTTTCCATCAAAAACAGACCCCCCATGCCACGGGCAAGTTTACTGGGCTTTTGTATGACCTGATTCTCTCAGGCAAAACCATTTCCCGCCGTATCAACAAAGCCGGTTTGCTGGATATTTTGGGCGGCACAGGCGAAGTCAATGTGCAAGGCGAAAACGTTCAGAAACTGGACGACATCGCCAACCGCATTATGATCTACCGCATGGAACGCAGCGGTGCCATCTGCGCCATGAGCAGCGAGGAAGAGGCTTCTCTGATCCGCGTGGGGCCGGAATTTCCGCGTGGCGACTATATCTTGATTTTTGATCCCCTTGACGGCTCATCCAATATCGACGTCAATGTCAATGTTGGTACGATTTTCTCCATCCATCGCCGTCCCGAAGGCCGCACCGGTGAAGTGACCATGGATGAAGTGCTGCAGCCTGGCAGAAATCAGGTGGCCGCAGGCTATATCCTCTACGGTCCCTCGACCATGCTGGTCCTCTCAACCGGTCAGGGGGTGCATGGTTTTACCCTTGACCCGGGCGTCGGTGAATTTCTCCTCTCCCATCCCGATATGACCATTCCCGAGCAGGGGAAGATCTATTCCGTCAATGAAGGCTATTCGCGCTACTGGGATGCGCCCACCGAAGAAGCTGTGGACTGGTTCCACCACTGTGAGACCAAGGACGGCGGCCCCTATTCCGCCCGCTACGTGGGCTCGCTTGTGGCCGACTTTCACCGCACCCTGATTTACGGCGGCATCTATATGTATCCCGCCGATACCCGTAAACCGAGCGGCAAACTCCGCTTGATGTGCGAAGCCTCACCCCTGGCCTTTCTGGCCGAGCAGGCCGGTGGCAAGGCCAGTAACGGACGTGAGCGCATTTTGGACATTTATCCCGACAAATTGCACTGCCGTACGCCCCTCTTCATCGGCTCCAAAAAGGACGTGGAAGCGGTTGAGCAGATCTTTGCCCGTCACAAGAAAGAACAGTAGGACTGGCCTGGGAACGTCGCATCGTTCCCCGCTTCGTTACGAGCGTTAGGCAATGACCCACACGCAACCGTCCTCTCTGCTCTGTCTCGGCATCGAAAGCTCGTGTGATGAAACCAGTCTGGCCTTAGTCAGCGACGGAACTCTCCTTGGGCATGTCCTCGCCAGCCAGAGCGATTTGCACGCGCTCTTTGGCGGTGTTGTGCCTGAGCTCGCCTCACGGGAGCATTTGCGCTTTATTGGACCGCTCTTTGATGAGCTGCTGATGCGTTGTGACAAACCTCTCGAGGCGATCAGCCATGTAGCGGTCTCGCGCGGCCCGGGCCTTCTGGGCAGTCTCCTGGTGGGTGTGGCCTTTGCCAAGGGCCTGGCTCTGGGGCTTGGCATCCCGCTGCTTGGCGTCAATCATCTGCACGCGCATCTTCTGGCGGCCGGCTTGCACAGCCCGCTTTCCTATCCCGCCCTAGGTCTTTTGGTCTCTGGTGGCCATAGCAGCATCTATCGCCTGGAATCGCCCAAGCGTCTCCAGCTTTTGGGCCGAACCCTCGATGATGCCTGTGGGGAATGCTTCGACAAAGTCGGCAATCACCTGGGAATGAGCTATCCCTCGGGCAGACTTGTGGATTGTGCGGCGCAACTGGGTCAAAAGAGCATCCCGTTTTCCCTGCCCTATGTGCACAATGACAATCTTGATTTCAGTTTCAGCGGTCTGAAAACCGCAGTGATCAGTTATATCGACGAGCATCTGGCAGATCTTGACTATGCACGGCCTGTGCGTGAGGCACAATGTTTGCCCCAGGCCATTCTCGATCTCTGTGCCTCGTTTAACAGCGTGATCGCCAAGACCCTGGTCGTGAAGCTTGAGCGAGCCCTGGATCAAAATGCAGATTGTACCAGTCTGATTTTAGCCGGCGGGGTTGCGGCAAATTCCATGATCCGCGCAGAACTGTCGCGTTTTGCCAAGCGCAAAAGGCTTCCCCTGATCATGCCGGAACGTGATCTGTGTACGGACAATGGTGCCATGGTGGCCTATGCCGGCTGGCTTCTGGCCAGGGAGGGCTATTATCACAGCCTGTCCATGGAAACTATTCCTCGCGGTCGGATCATTCCCGACGATATCTTGCGCAAGAGCACTGCCCCTGACAGCAGCGTCTGAGAGGCAGACCCCCAGAAAGCGTGGAATTTCCTTGACCTTCTCATAGATCTGCAATAGTCTACTTGCACTGAAAAAAGCTGAGCCAGAAAGTCTGATATCTCTGGTCAACGGTTTTTTTTCTCCCTTTTTTGTCTCGCTCTTATCCTAACGGTTTGGACTGATCCGGGACAATACCTAGTCTAAAATGCCTTCATGGCAGGAGGAAAGCCACATGGCTGAACAAATTTCCGATGCAAGTTTTGAAGCGTCCGTGATCAATGCCAAATCGCCTGTTCTTGTTGATTTCTGGGCTCC
The DNA here is from genome assembly GCA_024699605.1 of Desulfovibrio sp. Taxonomy (GTDB): domain Bacteria; phylum Desulfobacterota; class Desulfovibrionia; order Desulfovibrionales; family Desulfovibrionaceae; genus Desulfovibrio. Next base: position 19,769 of record JAILPJ010000048.1, read on the forward strand.
CTGGTGCGGACCGTGCCGTGCCATGGGTCCGATCATTGATCAGATTGCGCAGGACTATGCTGGCAAAGTCCAGGTTTTCAAAATGAATGTGGACGAAAACCCCGTCTCTCCTGCCAAATATAATATCCGCGCCATCCCCACACTGATTTTCTTTAAGGACGGCTCTGTGGTTGAACAGCACACAGGCGGTCTTTCCTCAGAAGAGCTCAAAGAGCTCATTGACACCAAGCTTCTGGCCTAATTTCCCAAAGTCCAAGCCCGTTCCGTCGCAAAACCACAGTGAGCGATAATTCCTGAAGCTGGAGAAGAGATGCCAAAAGTCGACAGTCTGATCATTGGAGAAGGACCGGCAGGCGTTACTGCGGCCCTGTATCTTGCGCGTTCAGGGTGTTCTGTGCTTATTGCCGAGCAGATGACCACAGGCGGTCAGGTTTTACTGACCGCAAGCCTGGAAAACTATCCGGGCTATCCCAAGGGGATCAAGGGCTATGAGCTGGCAGATCTCTTTGCCGCTCATCTTCAGGGGCTTGAGCGTCTTGAACGCAAAAGTGGCGCCGTCACAGCCGTAACGGGTCAGGCTGGCAATTTTACCGTGACGTTTCGGGATCAGAGCACAGTTCAATGCAAGACGGTCCTGGTCTGTTCCGGTGCCAAGCACAGACAGCTTGGGGTTGAACGTGAAAAAGAGCTGACCGGACACGGTGTTTCCTACTGTGCGCTCTGCGATGGGAATTTCTTCCGCGGCAAACCTGTGGCCGTTGTCGGCGGCGGCAACGCGGCCTTGGAGGAATCGCTCTATCTGGCCAATATCGTCGACAAAGTTCACATCATCCATCGCCGTGACAGCTTCCGCGCCCGCAAGACCTACTATGACCGGTTGACGGCCATGGGCGAGAAGATTGTCTTTCATCTGGACAGTCAGGTGACCAAACTCATCGGCGACCACGATCTTTCCGCCGTGGGCGTGAGCAATCTCAAAACGGGCGCCTATCAAGAAGTCCCCGTGGAAGCGCTTTTTATCTACGTCGGCTTTGAGCCTGTGACCTCTTTTTTGCCCGAGGAACTTGAGCGGGACAGCCAGGGTTTTCTTGTGACTGATACGGAAATGCGCACCACTGTGCCGGGGATTTTTGCGGCTGGTGACATTCGTTCAAAACTCTGCCGTCAGGTGATAACCGCAGCCGGTGACGGAGCCACTGCCGCTCAGGCCGCTTTTGTCTTTCTGGAACAGCTCCATGGCTAAACGTTTTCTTATCCTTGCCGTTCTGGCCCCGTATCTGCTTCTCACAGGTTGCGGTATCATTGATATGATTTACCTGCCGCCTTCTGAAGATACGGCTCAGGAAATTTTTGAAGCGGCCAACGACGCCATGGGCGAGAAGAACTATGTGCGCGCAGTGGAACTCTATAACAAACTGCGTGACACCTATCCCTTCAGCCCCTACACCGTTGATGCGGAACTCTCCCTGGCCGATGCCTATTTCCTCGATGAGGAATACGAATTGGCCGCTGAGACCTACAAGGACTTTGAGGCCCTTCATCCCAGACATCAGGCCATCCCCTATGTGGTCTATCAGACCGGCATGAGCCTGCTCAATCAGTTCCGCTCCATTGACCGGGCAACGACCATTCTGGAAGAAGCCCACGCCTGCTTCGCTCGGGTTTGCGAGATGTATCCTGATACCCCATACGTCCGCGGGGCTCAGGAGAAGATGCTCAAGTGCCGGCAGTTGATGGCTGAACACGAACTCTATATCGCCGATGTCTTCTGGCATATGAAGAAATATGGCGTTGCCTGGCGGCGTTACGAGTACGTTGTGCAAAACTTCGGCGATGTGCCTGAAGTGTCTGCCCATGCCAAGGAAAAAGCTCTGGCGGCCTATCACAACTACAGAGAAACAGGCGCCAAGGAAATTCGAGGAGAGCGCGAAGGTTCCTGGAAAAAGTGGTTTAAGTGGCTTTAGTCTCTCACCATTCGCTTTCCTAGTGAAAAGGGCAGGATTGTCTTCGATCGTCTGCCCTTTTTTATTGTGCTTTGCGTGTCAGTCAGATGGCCTCGTTGTGGCCAGTATCTCAGCCAAGGGCAGAGCGCCAGGCGTTCCTCCAAGCTGACCGCTTTTGGGCGCATTGGGGAGTTCTATGCAACGGCAAACACTTACCAAGGCCTCTGAACAAGGCCGTCCCAAAGGCCTGGAAGGCATCATCGCCCATCTTCGGGCGGCCTTTGGCTATTCCTGTGAGGGGTTAACAAGCGTCTTTGCCGACGAGCTTGCCTTTCGCCTGATTGTCCTGGAAAGTCTCGCACTTAGCGTTTTGGCTTTTTCTTGTGCTGAGAGCTTTGGCGTTTTTGTCCTCTTGCTTTTGCCTTCTGCTCTGGCTTTGCTGGTTGAACTGATCAATTCGGCCCTTGAAGCCTGTGTTGACCGCATTTCCCTTGACTGGCACCCGCTGGCCAAAAAGGCCAAAGATGCCGGCAGTGCCGCCCAGTTCATCGCCCAGGCCTTTCTTCTGCTTGTCTGGCTGAGCTTCTGGTGTTTTGCACAATGAGCCAAGTTCTGTTTAACGCAAAAGCCCTGGCCTGACCGCGGCAATGGTTTCCTGACGCTTCTGCTCACGCAAGCCATTTTTCTGCACATAGTCACAGAGTTCTTTCGATGCTAAGGCATGTCTTTTTCCCTTCGGCAATACTTCGGCTCACTCGTCTTTCTTGCTGCGCCTTCTGCCTGATCCTGCTGCTTGTTCTGCCAGCCAAGGCTTCGGAACGCATTGTGAACTACGTTGTCGACGCAAGACTTGAAACAGATGCCTCCCTTGTGGTGTGCGAAACGATCACTGTGGCCATTGAGCATAAAAAAATCCGCCATGGCATTACCCGCAGTTTTCCCCTGAAGCAAATCTACGACGAGCGCAAGTTGCGGCATTTTGACTTTGAGGTGTTATCCGTACAGCTTGACGGACAGGATATTGCCTATAGCCGCGAGGATTTTGCCCTGATGGCTGGCCTGGCCATTGGTGAACATACGCGCTTGGCTCCTTTGGGAGAGCACACCTACCGCATCAGCTATCGCACACGCGGGCATGTGCATCATTTTGATGGCTGCGACGAACTCTATTTCAACGCCCTTGGCCTGGACATCCAGTTTCCCGTGGAGCAGGCGAGCTTTCAACTGACCTTGCCTGAGTCTTTTCAGGTCGTAACAGCCAAAGCCTATACCGGACGCCTTGGCGAGCAGGGCGGAAGTGTGGAAGCCCTTGGCCCCACCGCTTTTCGCACGACCCGTCCCCTCAAGGCCGGTGAAGCCTTTACAGTGCTCATTGACTGGCAGCCGGCCTCTTTACCGCAAGAGGACCTGCTTGCGTTCAAAAACTGGCTTGGCGGCCATCGACTGCTGGCCTTTTTGGCTTGCGCTTGCCTGCTTGGCTTCTTTTTTCTCATGCTTGAATTGCGGTATCGCTTTCACAACAGGCTTGGCGGCATTTGTCCTGAATTTTCCCCAAAGCCTGAGCTTACGCCTGGTTTGACGGCTTGCTGGTACAAGCAGGGTTTTGGCGCTTTGGCCTTACAGGCGGACCTTCTCTGGCTGGCCGCAAGAGGCTTTGCTACGCTGACGCTTGAGGAGGGCGGAGCCTTTGCGCTTACCAGGAAAAGTCCCACCTGTGACAAGAGCGACTGGCGCGACAATCGTTGCTTGCAGCTTGTTTCACAGCTCTTTGGCTCAGCCGCCATACGGCTTTTTGCGGCCAAAAAACCGGGCGATGCCGGCAAGGCCGCGAACGCCCTTGCCAAGTATTACCGGCCGACAATAGCGAGCTGGCGAAGCCTCGATAGTCTTGGTCTTTTCCTGACAAGCTGCGGCTTTGTCCTGGCCTTTGTGCTGCTTGGGCTTTTGGAAGATCTGGTCTGGTACAAGGACATGGCCGAATTTGAACCCTTTGAAGACGTGCTGGCTGGCCTTCTCTTAGCTGGCCTTGCCTTGCTCTGCCTGGCCTACTTGCTGTTTCGCGGCTATTGCTCCTTTTGCACACGCTCTGCGCGTCCCTTTACCGGCTGGCTTTGTGCCCTGTGGTTTTGGCTCTTGGCCCTGGGGCTTGGCCATTACCTCTTGACAGTGTTTTTGGATGACTGGATTATGTGGAGCTATTTTGGGCTGAGCGTGCTTTTGCCGGTCTTTTTCTACTGCTTTCGCCATTCTCTGCCAACCAAGGCCGGTCGTGAAATCGGCCGTCACTTGCAGGGTCTGCGCCTCTACATCCGCATCGCTGAAGAGGAGCGTCTGGCGAAAATCAATGCGCCGCGTGATACGGTTGCGAGATACGAAGAAATTTTGCCCTATGCCCTGGCCCTGGGCTGTGCCAAAGCCTGGCAGCGTCGTTTTGACCCTGTTCTTGCCAAATCCGGCTATGAGCCTCAGTGGTTCCAGACGCCAAAGACCGTCAGCCGCTCATCCCGCAGCCTTTTTGAACAGACCATCAGCCCGTCTTCGCCTTTGGCCAGTGTCAGTAAAACGATTTACTCCGCCTCAAGCGCAGCCCAAAGAGCGGCCAAACTCTCTTCCGTCACAGCACTGGGCAGAAGCAGCAGCTCGCGTTCAAGCTCAAGCGGAAGTTCAGGGGGAAGTTTTGGCGGCGGTTCCGGTCGCGGTTCAGGTGGCGGGGGCGTCGGAGGCTGGTAGGGGACTTTGCCAGAAGCTTTGGCCACGCTCCTGCACGCGCTTTTTGCGCAAAGGGCTTGGGCCAAAAGCCATGGCAAGCGTTGTGCAAAGCCGCTGAAGGGCATGTTCTTTGGCATGGCACCAGAAGCGGAAGAGTCTCAATAAATGCTTGGGATAAGCAGGAGAGGGATCGATGTCCTTAATGCTGCAGTTGGGAATCGTAGCCATTGTGATGGGCTTTGGCTGTTTGCTCTTTGTGATTTTCTACAATACGCTTGTGCGTCTCAAAAGTCTCAAAGAAGAAGCCTGGAGTGGCATTGAGGTGCAGTTAAAACGTCGTCACGACCTTATAGATCATTTGCTGCATGGCCTGGGTGGCGCCATGGAGCCTCAGGCTGCCCCTCTGGCACAAGTCGCCCATTGCCGGCAAAGGATCGACCAAGCAGGTTCTGTTGCCGAAACCAGCAAAGCCGAACAGGAACTGGATCGAGCCCTTGCCAAGCTTTTTGCCACTATGAACGAATCGGCAACGCTCACTATGGCCCAAAACGTGCTGCAGCTGCAAAAAACGCTCACGGCTTTGGAAGAGGACCTTGAAAAGGCCAGGCGCTACTATAATGGCTGTGTCCGTGAATTCAATATTCGCATCGAATCTTTTCCCTCGCTTTTGGTTGCCCAGGCTCTCCACCTGAGCAAGGCAGAGTATTTTGAAGCAGATGAGAGCACAACACATGGGGCTTAGTCCCTCTTGCGAGTCTTTGGCAGCGTTTTACGTGTCGCAGAAGCCTCACAAAAAGTCAGCGTCGTCTTCGCCTGACCCGAACCACAGCGTATTCTCCATAACGTTAACCGTGTTCCCTACGAGCCACGTTTTATGAGACAGATCAATTTTACCTATGACGATATCCATACGGCCTTAGCCAGTTTGCATAGAATCAGATACAGCATAACTGCTACCTTATCCTTTCGCTCACTCCTTCACATCTATTTATCCGGCATTAGCCATCATCAAGCGCAAATGCTGTTAGAAGAAATTGACAAGATTCTGCCTGATATACCGCGTATCGGTATCTCAGAATTTCCAACTTGCTTTGAGCCTAAGAAAGTATCAATAAAATTTAATATAATTATTTCTGATGATTCTGAATTTTATACCTTTTATCTGCCTTGTAAACGGGGTACAGAAAAAGAAGCAGCTAATAAACTTATACAAAGTATTCGCTCTATATATAACGTTAAAGCTCTTGAGATTTGCTCAGCCAACCAAGAGGTTGATACACATACATTTATTGAAACTATCGGCGAAGAATATCCTGATATAGAAATTTTTGGGTCACTTGCAAAGCCTGCTAGAATTACTGAAAAAGGACTGCAAAAATCTGACGATTCATTTTGTCTTGGCCAAAAAATTTATTCAGATGGCTATACGGTTATTGTGTATGCGGGTAAGCATCTTGAAGTCTTCTTAAACTATATTCAAAGTTGGCGGCCAATTGGACGCGAAATGTCCTTTAAGCTTGAAGAACAACCGCTTCTAGGGGCTAGTGGTGTTTGTGAGATCGATGGTGTTCCCGCCATCGATGTCTTCCTTAAATATCTTGGTGTACCTTGTGATGAGAATTTTCTCAGAAATTCATGGTATTTTCCGTTAATTTTAACACGGAACGATATTAATATCTGTCTGACACCTATTGGCTATAGAGGTTTAACGATTTATTATGGTTGTCGGTTGTATGAAGATGAACATATCCAATTTGCCTATTGTACAAGAGAAGAAATAATTGACGCATCAATTGAAGAGTGCAAAAAAATTACCGCGCTAGGACCCGAAGCGTTAATGCTTATTATTTGTTGTAATCGTTTCGCTTTCATGGGTAGTTATGAACAACAAGAATTTGAACATTATAAAGCTTGTCATTCTGAATTTATTTACTGTCATTCATATGGAGAAATAGCCTATCAAAAGAAACGCGGTGGCATGTTAAACAGTGCCTTAGTCTCTATCGTCTTACGTGAAGCAAATAAATTGCAAGAAGTACAACCACAGTCCGACTTCTTTTCAACGCCTAAACTTCGTAAATTTAGCAATTCGACAATTCCTTTATCTTTTATTATTTCTCATTTTTTCCATCAAATGACACTTGATCTCGAAGACTATCAAAATAGCCTCGAAGAAAAAGTCAAAGAAATTAGCCATGAGAACGAAAATTTATCATTACATATCGTTCAAACATTAGCAGATACAATTGATGCAAAAGATCGATATACGAATGGTCACTCCAGCCGCGTGGCTGCCTACGCCAAAGAAATTGCTCGACGCTATGGCTACAAAAAGAAAGATGTTGATAATATCTATATAGTTGGCTTACTCCATGATGTCGGAAAAATCGGCATACCAGACTATGTGATCAATAAAAAGTCAAAATTAACACCTGATGAATACAATGCTATTAAAGAACATTCCGTAATTGGTGCGCATATTTTAAATAATATTAAGGAAATGCCCAATTTAGCAACGGGCGCTCGTTGGCATCACGAACGCTATGACGGCACTGGCTATCCAGATGGCCTGAAGGAAAGGATATTCCTGAGATCGCAAGGATTATTGCCGTTGCTGACGCCTATGATGCCATGACGAGCAACAGAAGCTACCGCCATTTGCTTGCTCAAAATATCGTACGTTCTGAGATTGAAAATGGCAAAAGCAAACAATTTGATCCTGTCTTTGCTGATATTATGTTGGAGCTCATTGATGCTGATAAAGACTATCAAATGAGAGAATTTTCAGATCCTACGGCTCTTGATATCGGGAAAATGACGTATTCGACAGCGACGCAGCCCACTAATCTCCATGAAGCTAAACACCTCTCTATCTCTCAGTTAGTCGATTTTGGTCGCAGTATGCCGGGTGGATTCTTTGTCTATCGGGCTCATGGTGACGAAGAGCTCATCTACGCTAATGACATTGTTTTTGATATTTTTGGTTGTAACAATCTTAGTGAATTTAAATCTCTGACCGGATATACATTTTCTGGTATGGTTTACGAACTTGATTTGGAACGTATAGAAAATTCTATAAATCATCAGATTCAACAAGACACTAAAAAACTTGATTATGTAGAATACCGTATTCGTCGTAAAAATGGCGACATCCGCTGGGTTGACGATTATGGGCGCCTTGTTAGCACCATAGAATATGGAGATGTATTTTACGTTTTAATCAGAGATATTACGGAACAGCATAACACACGTTTGAAAATTTCGGATATGGATCACTTAACTAAAGCTTAGTGTCTATCCACAAATAAAGTTTAGTTAATATTTGATAATACTATAAAGAAAACTTGATATAAGTATGAAGAAAATATATTAATACTGAAAATGCCAATTGTTCATAAAATTTTTCAATGAAAAGTTGAAAGTTTCTAGATTTTGCCCTATCTCTTGGGTGTTTTACGAAACTGTATACCCAAGAGAGGTTGCTCAGTTGTCTTGGCTCCATTTTAAAGAATACATGCTCATTCTCGACGGCATTTGGGCTTTCATTG
>JAILPJ010000058.1 GCA_024699605.1 Desulfovibrio sp.
AGTCCAACCATCCCCATGGCGGAATGCCTCACCTGTCTGCGCTGCGTTGCGGCCTGTCCGCATCATGCGGCCTCCATCCGTTTTGTCTGGCAGAAAAAACGATCCCCGCATGGGGACCTTCCCTGTCCTGAAGCCAAGGAAGACGCGTCCGGCACGGTCGCAAAGGAGGGGGGCGCATGAAAAGCTTCTTTCTGGGTCGCATGGCCAAAGTTGATCTGAACAGCGCAACTATCAGCTACGAGCCTCTGCCAGCTAAAGCCTCTGAACAGGCGGACCTCTCTGTGCTCTGCCAGGACTTCGCAGACGACGCCATCTTCGCCTCTGGCCTTCTCTCGGCAAGCCTTGCCCCGGCTGCCTGCGTTGTCACAGCCTACGCCCAGGGGCACGCTTCCCTGCTCAAAGGGCACCTAGCCTGCGCCCTAAAGCGCACAGGTCTTGATGCGCTCATTTTGCAGGGCAAGGCCAAGACCCCTGCAGGCCTTCTGCTCAATGGCGAGACAATTGCCCTGGTGGAGCTTGATCCTGAGGCAGACAGTGAGAGCCTGCGCAAGAAGCTCTTAGCCTTGCAGCGCAAAACCTTTCCGGGCGACACGGAGCCTGTCTGCCTCATAACAAGCCAGGCAGCCCTAGCAGGAGCTAAAGCCCCTGCTCTTGTCCAGGATCTTGGGGTTGCGCCCAATTCCGGCGCTATGGCCCAGTGGCTGGCAGCCCACAATCTCTGTGCCATGGCCTTGTCCGGGACCAAACCCTATCCCTCGCCCATGGCTCTCGACCATCCCTGCCGCAGCATGGCAGAAGCCCACAATCTCACCGAGAAAAGCCTGCCAGATCTTCTCAGCCACTTTGCCAAGGCCCCCAAGACGGATATCCGCCTGGGGCGCGCCATCGCCTGTCATGCCTGTCCGGCCCCCTGCGGCTGCTTCCTGCCAGGAAAGACCGGCTTTGTGGCCTGCACCTCACCCGAGGCTTTGGCGGCTCTTTTGGCCAAAGGCGCAAGCCCAGAGCGTATTTCCGAGCTCTTCCGACTTTCTGAGCGCTTTGGCCTTGAGCCTCTGGCTCTGCTTGATCTGGCCTCTGCAAGTAGCCTTCCCGAGACTCTGCCAGAGCTTCTGGCATTTGTCTGCGCGCAAGAGGCGCGGCCAGATGATCCCCAGGAAAAACTGGCTTCTCTCCTCGGGGTCTGCCCCTTCTTCCTGCGCCGCTTTCCTGACCTTGCCAAAGCGCTGGAAGAGTTCTGCGCATGATGGAGGCTTTCACCCAGGATTCTCTCCTCTGGGAAGAGGCTCTGACCTTGCAGGCACGGGAGGCTGTCTACCGTTTTCGCTACGAGCAGTATTTTTCAGCGCATAGAGCACTTCCTGGCACCGACCACGCCAAAAAGCGCGTGTGGCTGCCGCACGACGATCAGTCACGGCATTTTCTGGTCTCTTGCCAAGGCCGTATCCTGGCCGTCGCCTCAGCCACTCTGGCCACGGAACCAACCCTTTTGCCCGAATGGCGCACACTCCTTGCCCTTGAACGGCTCAAGGAGATCCTTCCTCAAACCATCATTTTCTCACGCGCCATTGTGGCTCAAAGTGACCGCAATTCCACCCTCTTCGGGAAAATCTGTCTGCGTCTGGCTTGCCAGTTTCTCAACGAGGGCCGCCACTATGCCCTGCACTACTGTGCGCCAAACAAAGTTGCCCTCTACGAGCGACTTGGCTACCGCCTCTACGCTCATGGCAAGAATCTGCAATCCGGCGCCTTCCGTCTGCCCATGCTGCTTGTGGCCGACGACATGGCCTATTTTCAAAAAGTGCGTTCCCCCTTCCGCACGCTCAAGCGCGACCCTGAAAAAAACCGGCCCTGGATTGACAAGGCCTTTGCCCTCTGCCCCGAGCTTGCCAAACGCCCCCTTTGCCTGCACAGCAAAGAGGAAGTGGCGAACATGCTCCCTTTGTGCCAGGTGCCGCCAGAAGAGAGCCTTGCGCTTGTGCAGAGCCTGCGCCGGGGTGCCCGCTTCGGCCTAAAGCCAGGCGATGTGCTGGCTTTGGCCAACGTCGATGAGGGAAGCTTTTTTGTGCTTTCCGGTTCTCTCAAAAGCCAGACGCAACGCTATCAGGCAGGATGCGTGCTAAGGACAGGCAAGGACAGCATTGTTGCGGAAAGGGAAAGCGAGCTTGTGAGTTTTCAGCCTGAGAGCCTATCGAAAGCCATTTTGGCCAACGAAGCCTAGGACCAAACGGTCAAAAGACAATGAAGCGTTGAGAGGTGGGAGATGTGGCAGGCACTTGTGGATCGGGAGACGGGTTTTCGACTGTTTTCCCCTGAGCTTTTACAAACGATTGCCCAAAGCCGGGTACTCCTCGCCGGTCTGGGCGGCAACGGCAGTGTGGCCGACCTGCTTGTGCGCGCAGGCTTCACCAATTTTGTCCTGATCGACCCAGACGTTGTGGAAAAGAGCAATCTCAATCGCCTGCCCTTTGGCAGGGACGCGCTGGGTCTGCCAAAAACCGAAGCCTGGCAACGCCATCTCTCATCCATCAATCCAGAGATCCGGGTGGAGACCTGGCAGAAAGGCGTAACCCGCCATGACGGAGCCTGGCTCACAGAGCTTGTGCGCGGTGCTGGCAAGGAAAAACCCATAGACCTGGTTTTTCTCGGAACAACCGACGTAGAGGCCAATCTCGTGGTGGGACGCGTCTGTGCGCAGACCAAGACACGCATGCTCATTGGTCCGGCTTCTTCTGGCTGCTGGATCGTCGGCACCTTCCTGCACAAGGACGGCGATGTGACACTGGAAAGCCTTGGGGGGTTCGGAACTGAGGCCTTAGCCCTTGAGGACATCGACTACCAGGCCCTGCGGCCTCGCTATCTCAAGGTCATGAACTATCCTGGCAGAGCCTCAAGACTTCAGGCCGGGGTCTGGGAGGCCATGTGCAAGGGTTCTCTTGAGGCCCGCTCCTGCGGCATTTTTGTCCGCATGACCAATGCGGCCATGGCCTTTGAGGCTGTGAAAAACATCGCCGACATCAACGCGTTTTCCCTTGAGGGCACAAAACTCACCACCCTGCCCAGACTGCAGATTTTTGATCCCTATGTGGGCGCCTCCTATTACTATGATTGCCAAAAACAGTTGATCGGTATTCCCAACTGGCTGAGCGGCGAAATCCGCTGGCAGCCGTGGCAGGCAGATCATGCCAAACACGCCTAAAAAAAGGGGGGCTATGCCCCCCCCTTTTTTTAGGCTTCCTTTCCGTCATAGGTCCAGAGGATTTCTCCGCTTGCGGAAACGTCATAGCCGCCCATGGCCGTCACCTTGTCCCTGAAGACCTGGGAGCGGATCACCTCAAGCAGAGTCTGAATACGTTCATCCTCGGCAAAACGCAGGGGAATGACGAGATCGTATTCCTCGGGTCCCAGTGGCACAAAATCAAGATGCAGAGCACAAGCGGCAGCACGCACGCCAAGACCGGTATCGGCCCGGCCCGAAAGCACGGCTGCGGCCACGTTCATGTGGGTGTACTCCTCATCCCGATAACCGCGGATCTTCCCAAAGGCAATGCCCTTGCGCTGGAGTTCATAATCCAGCAGAACACGGGTTCCGCTGCCGCGCTGGCGGTTGATGAACGTCACATCGTCGCGCACAAGGTCTGAGACATCCTTGATGCCTTTGGGATTGCCCGGCATGACCACAAAACCCTGTTCTCTCTGTGCAAGGTGCACGAGCATGACGGGAACGCCCTTGAGGTGTTCGCGGATGGCCGCACGGTTGTAGACGCCGCTTGCCTCGTCGAGCAAATGTGAGCCAGCCAGATGACACTGTCCGCGCTTCAAAGCGAGGAGTCCGCCCAATGAACCCACATGGGCGGAAGTGAGGCTAAAACGCGGCTCAACCTGGCGCAAGAGGCTATCGATGAGCTCAAGGGTATTGTCGTGACTGCCAATAATCAAAAGAGAACCCGCAATCTGGCTTCTGCTGCGCAAAAGCTCGGCACGCACCGGCACGTTGGCGTCAAGGCCTTCGCAGTCGCGGGCAACGGGAATGATGGCATCGGCACGGGAGAGACTGGTGACGGTTCCGGCGCCTCTGGGAAGGGGTACGGCAAAACAGGTCTCATCAACCATCCCCAGCCGCACACGAATGCGTTCCTCCATGCCAGGCCTGGAGGGCAGAGGCGTGCAGGGCACAACGTCAATGCGCTCACGCGTTTTGGGCCTGCGTTTCTGCCAGAAGGCCAAAAGCGGCAGCAAAAATTCCTCAACGGCAATGATGGCTGAAACGGGATAGCCCGGAGCCCCCATGACGGGAAGGGTGCGGCCTTCTACGCTCACAAGCCCGAGCATGGCGGGCTTGCCCGGCATCACGGCCACACCGTGGACGAGCACTTCCCCCAGACGCTGGATGGCCTCTGCCGAAAAATCGCGGCTGCCGGCTGAGGAGCCCGCGATCAAAAGCACGACGTCTGCGCCGTCCAAAGCCGCTCGGCTTATGGCCTCGACCAGGGCCTTAGGATCGTCGGGCGTGATGGGACGCAGATCCGTTTCGCCGCCTGCGTCGCTGATCAAGGTAGAAAGCACAAGGGAATTGAATTCGGGCAGGACCTTGCCTAAGGCTAAATCCTCTTCACTTGCCTGGGCAAGGGGCACGATTTCACTGCCTGTGGGAATCACGGCAACCTTGGCTTTGCGAAAGACCGAAGGCGTAAGCACGCCTGCCGCGGCCAGTGCCCCAAGTTCATAGGCCCCGATTTCCACACCCGGAGCCAGGAGAATTTCGGTTGCCACAATATCTTCCCCGAGCTTGCGCACATGCTGCCAGGGGAAAGCCGCTTTTTCCGTGATGACCGTTTTTCCGTCCTCTGCCACCCGCACATCTTCCACCATGATCACGGCGTCGCAGCCCTTGGGAAGAGGTTGCCCGGTATTGATCCAGAAGGCCTCACGGCCGATTTCAAGGCTCAGCGGCGTTCTGGGGGACGCGGAAAACGTGCTTTCGGCCCGCACGGCAATGCCGTCCATGGCCGCGCCGTGAAAGGCCGGCGAAGAACGCAAGGCTTCGGCTGGTTGCGACAACACTCTGTGTGCCGCTTTTTCCAGGGGCACGCTTTCTGACCCTGGCTCCTGCACACGCTCGCTGATACGGGTAAACCACAATTGCCGCGCTTCTTCAGGACTCTGCAGTGTGAGATAGACGTTGCGCTCCATGACTCCTCCAGGGTATCTCCCTCTTCGTTCTCAAACTCATCGCAAAAGATAGGCCCAGACCTCGCTTCCCGCGTAGAGGCCTTCGCTGTTTTCCGGACAAATGACCAAGGCGTCCGCCTGAACAAGGCCTGAAATCAGTCCTGAGGGACCTGTGATGGGTTCGGCAAGCCAGTGTTGACCCTGGCGCAAAAGACGCACCCGGATATAGTCGCGCCGCCCCTGCGCGGAGGCTATGGGGCGGGTCAGCTGCGCCGCAACCCTGGCTTCGATCGCTTCCTTGGCTGCCTGCAGCCTCTTCAAAATGGCCGTAACAAAAATTTTCGCACAAATGAGGGCACCACTGACATGCCCTGGCAGCCCCATCAGACAGGTTGTCTGCGAACGAGCCAGAATAAAGGGTTTGCCGGGACTGAGGGCTACCCCGTGCACCAAAATTTCACCTTGGGGCAGGGATTTGAAGACCTCTACGGTAAAATCGCGCATGCCGGCAGAGGAGCCGCCTGAAAGAAGGATCACGTCCGCCTGCGCCAAAGCCAGACGAACCTCCTTGGCCAGACGCTCTTTGTCGTCCGGCACAAGACAGCTGCTCACAACACGTGCGCCCTCGCTCTGGCAGAGGGCTGTGAGCGTGTACCTATTGACATCGCGCACCTGACCTGGTGCGGGACGCCGATCAATGTCCACCACTTCATCGCCTGTGGAGAGAATGGCAACTCTGGGTTTTTGGCGCACAGCAACCTGGCCAAGGCCCAGGGCAGCCAAAAGCCCGATCTCCTGAGGTCTGAGCCGACAGCCTTGAGCAAGCACCGTACTGCCACAGGCCGCATCCTCGTCGTGCCGTATGACATGATCTCCCGGGGCCTGGGATCTGATGATTTCGACCATGCTGTCACTGACCGGACGCGAGTACTCCACCATCACGACAGCATCGGCGCCTTTGGGCAGCATGCCACCGGTTAAAATACGCGCCGTCTGTCCCTCACTGAGCTCACAATCCGGTTCTTTCCCCATGGCACAGTCCCCGACACATTCCAAAAGGGCGGGAGATGATTCCTGCGCCCCAAAGACGTCACGGGCACGCACGGCATAACCGTCCACTGTTGAGCGGTCAAAACCCGGGACATCACAGGGCGCTGCAAGATCCGTTGCCAGGTACCGTCCCAGAGCCTCGGCAAGGGAGACCGTTTCAGACGAAAGAGCGGGAAATTCACCAATCAGGGAGAGAACTTCGTCGACAGAACGCAAGGTCAGAAAAGATTTCATGATAGAGCCTCAAAAGAATATGGCCTGATGGTCAATGGTGTCTCGAACGGAAAAGCTGCACGCGCACGGCCAGCCCTCGACTGAGCGCTGTCGTGCGTTCGCCAGAGAGGGTAACCCAGCCATCGCAATCGCGCAAAAACGAGATTTTGCCGCTGCCGGCAAGGATGGGATACGCGTAGCGCACCCTGCCCTCTCCCTGAAGCATCACCGGATAGTGGGCCATTTCGCCCATGTGCGGACCAAGCGAGACCCCCATGCGGGCCAGAACAGTATCGGCAAAGCATTCCTCTCTCCCCTGCATGCGCCGCAGCATGGGCACAAGGAAAAGGCGGGCCGCAAAGGCCTGACTGAAGACATGGCCTGGAAAGCCCCAAAGCCAGGTTGTTCCCGCCCGTGCCAGAACAAGGGGGCGGCCGCTGCTTACAATCTGATCCTGCCCATAGAGCCGACAGCCCGGAAGTGAGGCAATGGCCTTGGCGCTCTGGTCGTGCGGACCTTGTGAAGAGCCGCCGAAAAGCACGAGCAAATCGTAGCGTCCCGACTCAACAAGGGAAAGCAGACGATCTCTGAGTTTTGCAAAATCATCGGCCACGGTGCCGAGCTGGCGGACACAGGCTCCGTGTTCTTGGCCTAGGCTTGCCAGAAAAACGGCATTGGTGGGAAGGACTGTCCTTGTGGTCTCTTTGCAGAATTCATCGCCTGTGCCGAGAATACCCATTACTGGCCTGCGCCGCACAGGCAGATTGTCATAAAACTGGGCCAAGAGCGCCAGTTCAGCAGGACCCAAGACGCAATTGCCCTGAACCAGGACTTCACCGGCATTGATGTCGGAGCCCCGGGCCAGGATGTTTTTGCCCGGCTCTTCAGGGGTAGTAATGCGGCAGAGAGAACAATTGTCCCCCTCAAGACACACATCTTCCTGCATAACCACACAGTCTGCCCCTTCGGGCAGAATACTGCCTGTGACCACGCGCCAGGCTTCACACGCCTTAAGACGACCACAGGGCAGTTCAGCCACACGACTTTCCCCAACCCTGTGCAGAAGCACGCTCTTGTGATGGGCGTTTGCGATATCCTGAGCGCGCACAGCGTAGCCGTCGCGTGTGGAAGAGGCGTGTGGCGGCCAAGGCATCGGCGCACGCACGTCACACGCAAGCACCCACCCCAGCGCCTCGGAGACGTTCACAGACTCCTTGGGCAAAGCCGTGATTTCCAGAAGGGCCTTGCTGAGCTCTTCGCTTTCACGCAAACAGAAAAAACGATGTTTCGGCGCCCGGCCAGAAGCTGAAGTTACCAGAGCATGCTCCTTATCGTTGCTCCACCTAGAGAAAGCTCCATCCTCGATTTCAACGCATACTTTTCAGCAAGACAGCAATTGCCGCCACCGAACCAATACTCATTGATCCAAGCTTGATACTCAACAAATACGCAAGCTCTCGCATTTTGAGATCAAGGAAATCTCGTCACAAGACGCTCATCGCTTGTGGTACGGAGCGCTTTGGCCTGTGCCACCGCTTGTTTGCGAGAAACACCTAACGCTTCCAAATCGTGGACATATGCTACGCTAGCAAATGTGGCTGTTTGAGACAGTTTTCGCATTGTTCGGCGCTTTCCAAGATACCTCTTTTACGCCAAAATTCAACAAAACCTCTTGACAAGCTTCTCCTGCTCAACGTTCGACGCGGCCATCCCGTCGCAACGCCTTGATCTTAGCGACTTTTTGTGAAAAGGCAGCTTCCCATGCCAACTTCAGAGGGGTACGGCAATGAAGGTGCTAAATTTTCTCAGACAGCAATCGGTCATAACGTGACAAAAAACGCTTATTTTCGCGCTACTTTTCAATTTCGGCTTGGTCGAAAGTCGAGTCTCCTGCCCTGAAGTAGCTACGCTGTTGTGCGCTGGATATTCACCCTTGTGCCTGTAGTCGGTCTCAGGAGGGGCGAGCTCGGAGCGTAGGCTTCCAAGCCGTTCGCTTGTTCAGAGAAACCAATACGAAACGTCATCACTCCAAGCGTAGACGCAAAAAACGGAAGCTACCCGACGCCTAAGCCAGGCTCTGCTGCGTTCTGGCTCTCCACTCCTTACAAGCAAAAGCCAGTGTGTCCTTGTGACAGAGCATGTTGTCTACAGAGCGAAAAGCCCCACAGTTCAAGCTCGTCTTGACAATCAGGCCTTTTTTCTCCATTATTTTTTATCCGCAAAAAATCCTCTTTGACTCTGGACGACCGCAATTTCTCTTGCCAAATTCTGCTGAACGAGCGTAAGGACTGCATGCAAAACATTTGGGCCATCATCGTCGCTGCTGGCAAGGGCTCGCGCCTTGCCCAGGTCACGGACACGGCCAAACAGTTTCTTCTCTGGAAAAACGCTCCCCTTTACTGGCACAGTGTGCGTACTTTTGCCCAGAGTCCCTATCTTCAGGGCATAATCCTCGTGCTGCCAGCGACCTGTCTTGAGGAAGAAAAGACCAAGATCGCCCGACGTTTGCAGCGAGAAGCACTGACCATCCCCCTTCTGAGCTGTGCCGGGGGCGAAGAACGCAGCGATTCCGTACGATGTGGCCTTAATCTCCTGCCGCCCAAGGTCAGCCATGTGCTGATCCACGATGCTGCCCGCCCCTTTGCCAGTGCAGCCCTTCTGGCCAATGTCTGTCAGGCTCTCATCCACGGAGCCCAAGCCGTCATTCCAGGACTACCCGTTTCTGATACCATCAAGGAAATCGAAAACGGCTGTGTACTTAAAACACTTCGGCGTGACCGTCTTGTGCAAGTGCAGACGCCCCAGGGTTTTACCCGCGATCTGATTTGTCAGGCACACAATCAGGGGAAGGATCTGGCTGTGACCGACGATGCCAGTCTCGTGGAAGCGCTTGGTGTCCCGGTTTTGACCGTTGCCGGAGAAGAAACCAACGTGAAAATCACCCGACCTTCTGATCTTACGCTGCTTAACGAGGACAATGGGCCAAAAGGCTATCGCCTGGGGCAGGGCTACGATGTGCACCGTTATGGTGGCAGTCGTCCGCTCATTCTGGGAGGCGTGCCCATTGCCACGGACTTGACTGTTGAAGCCCACTCCGATGGTGATGTTCTGCTCCACGCCATAATGGATGCGCTGCTCGGCTGTGCCGCCCTGGGAGACATCGGCGATCATTTTCCCGATTCCGACCCGCGATTTGCAGGTATTTCCTCGTCGCTGCTCCTCAATCAGGTTCTCACGCTTTTGAGCCAAAAAAAGCTTTTGCCCCTGCATCTCGACGCAACCGTGATCGCCCAAAAACCACGCATCGCTCCGTATAAAGAACAGATTCGCAAAAATCTCTGCCGACTGCTCGCTCTGGACAGTGATGCCGTGAACATCAAGGCGACAACAGAAGAAAAACTCGGTTTTACCGGTCGCCTGGAAGGCATCAAGGCAAGCTGTGTTGTGCTCTGTGCCCAACAAGCCAAAAACGATGAGCCGTAACGGCTCTCCCAGACGGCCAATGGCTATGGTACGCAGCTTTGCGCTCTTCACCAACCTAGGAAACTTGAGACAGCGCTTCCTCCCTGCCGTCACAGGGCCTGTACGCTGAAAGACTGATGAATACAGATTTTCCCCGCCCGTGGCTTAAACAGTATCCCGATTTCGTGCAGAAAGAAGCTCTTGAACGCTGGGATACCTCTCTTGCCGCTCTGCTGGATAGGGCAGCCGAAGAAAGTCCAGAGCGTTGCGCCATCATCTACGAAAAAACGCAGATTTCCTATGCGGCGTTGCGTGAAAAAGCGGAACAGTTTGCGGCCTCGCTCCAGAAGCTGGGCTTCAAGCAGGGTGATCGCGTGGCGATCATGCTCCCCAATCTGCCGCAGATGATCATTGCCTTCTGGGGTGTGGTCAAAGCCGGTGGTGTTATGGTAATGATGAATCCTCTCTACAAAGAGAAGGAAATCATCGCCAATCTCACTGATGCCGGTGCTGAATATATTGTTCTCCAGGATCTGCTCTGGCCCAGAATTGATGCCTTGCGCACCAAACTGCCTCTGCATACCTATATTGTGACCAATCAGGACGACTGCGTAGCCTTTACGCGCAGGCTCCTGCAGAAATTCACCAAAAAAAGCCCGACCATGGCCGAGCCTGTGCCCTGCGACGGCAAGCAGATCTTTTCCTGGTCGCAGTTTTTTGCTCTGGATCACGACTATTTCCCCCCCAACGGCATTACTGGCGACACGCCACTGCTTTTGCAATACACCGGGGGAACTACGGGCACTTCCAAGGGCGTGATTTTAACGCATGGCAATATGGGCACCAATGCCATGCAAATCAGGCAGTTTTTCAATCTCTCGGCCAAAGATCAGCACATTTTTCTTGACATTCTGCCTTTTTTTCATGTTTATGGCCTGAGTCTTGGCCTGATTCAGCCTGTGGCAACAGCCGCCACAGCCTTGCCCCTGCCACGTTTTGACCCGCGCGAAACACTGCAGACCATTGCCGCCTACAGACCGACAATTTTTCCCAGCGCTCCAGCCATCTATATTTCCCTGCTGAAGCAAAAAGAACTGGCCAATTACGACCTGAAAAGCATCCGCATCTGCATGTCAGGCTCAGCGCCACTGCCGCAGGAACTCTTTAAACGCTTCCAGGAAATCACAGGCGCCTCCATTCTGGAAGGCTACGGGCTGACGGAAGCCTCGCCTGTGACGCACTTCATACCGCTGGGCGCTGAAGGGACAAGGGAACGCTCCATTGGGCTGCCCCTGCCCGGTACCGATGCCCGCATCGTGGATATGGACGCCGGCGCGCTGACCCTTGAACCCGGGAAACGCGGCGAGTTGGTCATTAGGGGCCCCCAGGTCATGCAGGGCTATCTCAACAATCCCGATGAGACGGCCAGCGCACTGCGCAATGGCTGGCTCTACACCGGCGACATTGCCATGATGGATGAAGATGGCTATTTTTATATCGTCGATCGCAAAAAGGATATGGCCATTGTCGGCGGCTACAATGTCTTTCCCCGTGAAGTGGACGAAGTGCTCATGGAGCATCCGAAAATCCACGAAGCGGTCTGTGTGGGCTTACGAGACGATGTCCGCGGCGAAGTACTGAAGGCCTATATCGTTCCCAAAGCCGGTGAAACACTGACCAAGAGTGAAATTGTGGGCTTCTGCCGCAGCAAGCTGGCCTCCTACAAGGTTCCACGTCAGATCGAATTTCGGCAAGAACTGCCCAGGTCCATCGTTGGCAAAATTTTACGCCGTTATTTGCGCGACGAGGAAGAAATGGCCAAAAAACAGTCAGGCCCTGAGGCCTAGAGCGATTTGGACTTGCTTGCAAAAAAATGCAGAGCGTTTGGCAAACATTTTGCTGCCTTTTCTTCACGTCAGAGTGCCAGAGACCGCTGACCGCATCAGAACGAATTCAAGTGTCCGCACGAGGAAACAATGTTTGCCATTGAAAGTGAAATCTCAGGAGCCATGCTCATCCTCCATGTCACAGGCGATATTCTTTTGCCCGTGGCCCTCAACTTTGAAGAAGAGATCAACCATCAGGTCTACGCGAAAAAATTGCCTGAAGTGATCATCGATTTAAGCGAGGTTGGCCGCATGGACAATGCGGCGCTTGGCGTTTTGGTCACCCTGAGCACGCTCTACAGTAAACAAGGCAGACGCCTTTTTCTCTTCCACCCAGCCAAACACATTGAGGCCTTAATCAAGGAAATCGGCATCGAAAAATTTTTTCCCATCTTCGAAAACTACGAAGAACTGAACAATCACAGCTTGAGCGACACGGACTGAGTTTCGCCAAAACGTTTTTTTTTCCTTCTCTTTGAGGAGAACGGATCTTGCGCTACTATCTGCAACATTTCTTTGATCCAGATTTTGATCACACCAATCGCAAACCCGATGAAAATGCGATCAGAAAGAACACCCTGGATCTTTTTAATCTGGGCTATGTCCAGAATGTCATCAAGGGGCAAATCTTGGCACAGATTGTCCCGCTTGACTCTTTGGCGCAAAGACCGGACCCCCGCTTCATTCTGGATGCCGTTGATTTTCCCGCCGGCCAGAACACCTATATTGATCCAGAATACCCGCAGTATCTGCTTGCGGCCTCCAATGGCTATGTCTTTTACAATGAGGGACGCATTACGGTGAAGTCCCTGCTCAATGTCCGCCAGGACGTGAGTTTTCACACCGGCAATATCAATTTTGTCGGGGACATGGCCATCCACGGCGCCATCCGTTCAGGCTTTTCCATTCTCGGCAACAATGTCCGCATTTCCGGCGTCGTGGAAGGAGGCATTGCCCACTCCGCGAGCAATATGCTGGTCGACGGCGGCGTTCGAGGCAATACCAGTGATCATTGCCTGGTGGACTCAGGCGGCAAGCTGATGATCAATTTTCTGGAAAAAGCCGAAGCCCGGGCGCGCGGCAATATCGTCATCAACAAGTACTGCCTCTATTCCACGGTCTATGCCGGCAACAATATGCTCGTCAAAGAGCAGCTCTACGGCGGCACGATCAATGTCTTTTCCAGCATCTATGTGGGCAAGCAACTGGGCAATAAGGCCGGCATTCCCACCTCGGTCTTCATTGGTTACGATCCTCTGATTATCAGGCGCATGGAAAAGCAAGAGGCCTTCATTTCCACCCTGACCCAGTCCATCACCCATTTAAAGGCGATTACCAAGGACCTGCCTCCCGAGGCCAACGACGCCACCATCAAGCTGCAACAGCTCATGCAGCAGCGCGCCAACATCATTGCCCAACGCCGCGCCTACGCCAAAAAGCTCTTTGACGACGAGCACACCATCAATGCCTGCCGCCTGATTGTGCCAGGCATTGTCTATCCTGGCGTGGAAATCTCCATTGGCAAATTCTTCCGTCCCATTGAAAAGCCCTACGAAAACGTGGTCTTCCATCTGCAGGACAGTGAAATCGTGTCGGGCCCCATCAGCAGCGCGCAACCCACGCTCAACAGGGGTTAAGCGCTCTTGTTTGCCTTTGCAGCCATATCTGGGCCGGATGGAAGCCTTGTCGACATCAAGGTCACAGGCCCAAAGTCCTTTTTAGCCCTTGGCCGGGGCGGACCCCTGCGCGAGACAAGTGCTCTCAGCGCGCTCCCAAAAGACGACTCTTGCCTTCCCGTTTTTCTGGGTGCGGGCCTTGGCTTTGCCCTTGCGGAATTTGTCCAACGCTATCCTGGCCCTTTTGCCGTTGTTGAAAAAGAACACGAACTGCAAAAGCTCACACACGCTCTCGCCAAACTCTCCCCCAAGGACCGGGAAAGACTGCTTTTCCTCGACGATCCCAATCCGCAAAAGGTCCTGGTTGCGCTCACACGCTGGCAGGGCCAGCATCAGGGCCTGCGACTGTTACCCATCCCTCTCCCCTTCTATCAACGCCTGGATGCCGACTACTACGGCTTTTTGCGCAAAGAACTGGAAGCCAGTGCCCGCTTCGACTTCTGGGCGCGCGCCATTACCCCACGTTTCCAATCTGCCAGTCCGCGTGTTCTTTTGATCACGAGCAAATACTTTCTCATGGGGGAAATCCTGCGCGCCTGCCAAAAAATGGGGCTTGCGCACGAACTGATCACCATTGGCGATGAAAGCGTAGGCCAAGAGGAATTTGTGCAAAAGGTGCTGCGCTCGGTTGTGACCTTCAAGCCGGATTTCTGCCTGACGCTCAACCATATGGGCGTAGACCGAGAAGGGGTTCTGATTGACCTTTTGACCCGCCTGCAACTGCCACTGGCATCCTGGTTTGTGGACAATCCCCACCTGATCATTCATCTCTACACACGCTGTATCAGCCCCTGGACCTGTCTTTTCACCTGGGACTTTGACAATGTTGCCAGTCTCAAGGCGCTCGGCTTTCCCCACGTCTCCTATCTGCCCCTGGGCACCGATACGGACCGCTTCCGCCCCAATGTTGGCCACGCCCCTGCCGAATGGAAATCTCGCCTTTCCTTTGTGGGCAATTCCATGCTCTTCAAGGTCGGCGGCAGACTGAAAAGTGCGCACTTTCCCAAAGAGATGACCTTGGCCTTTCAGAAGGTAGCCCGCGCCTTTATCCATTCCAATCAGCGTTCCGTGCGCGATTTTCTGGCCAGCGATTTTCCAGAGATCTCAGCGCGCTACGAGACCCTGGCCGACAATGAAGCCAAGCTCGCCTATGAAACCGCCATCACCTGGCAGGCCACACGCCTCTACCGCAACGCCCTTGTGGCCAGGCTTTTGCCCTTTCATCCCACCATCGCCGGCGACGCCGGCTGGCGCATAGAATTTCGCAAGGCCAGTGAAAAGCCGCGTTTTTTGCCTGAGCTGAACTATTATACAGAACTGCCCATCTTCTATACCTGCCAGGACATTTCCTTCAATTGTACCAGTCAGCAGATGAAGGGGGCGGTCAACCAACGCGTTTTCGACTGTCCGGCCTCCGGAGGCTTTGTGCTCACAGACTGGCGCGAACAGCTGGAAGATCTCTTCACGCCCAAGGAAATGGTCTGCTACCGTGAGGCTGACGAAATTCCCGACCTTGTGCGTTACTATCTGGCACACGCAAAAGAGCGTCAACGTTTTGCCCAAAACGCCCGCAAACGCGTCCTGGCCTGTCACACCTGGACGCACAGACTGCAAAGCCTGCTGGCAACCATGCGCGAGGTCTACGCGGCATGAGTCAAGAGCCTCTGCTCATCCTGCAAATGCAGCGCATGGGCGATCTCATTCTGACCTTTCCGCTGCTTCTGGATCTGCAAAAACTTTGGCCAGGCCATCCCATCTGGGTTGTGGCTGAAGAAGTCTTTTTCCAGCCGCTTCTGCCCGTCTCCCCCACCGTGACCTTCTTTTCCCCCAAAATGCTTGACAGCCTGCGCCACAAGCATTTTGCCCAGGCCATCAATCTCAGTTTCCGACCAGAAGCGGCCAAGGCCATGGCCACGCTTGCCGCGGAAAAGCGACTGGGTGCCGTCCAGGACCACAGCGGGCTCTATATCCACGGTTTCTGGCAGCTCTACCGTCACTCTCTGACCCAGAACAATCGGCACAATACCCTGCACTGGGCCGATCTCAATCGCCTGGACCTCACCCCAAGCCTTGCCGATCTTCCCAAAAAACACAGAGCTCTCTCTGCCGCTCAAAACAGACGTCTTGGTCTGGTCCTCGGCGCCAGTGAGACAGCCAAACATCCTGACCTGTCCTTTTGGATCGTGCTCACCAGGGCGTTGATCCGTGAAGGCTATCTGCCCTTCTTTTTTGGCGGCAGCAGGGAAAAAGCCATGGGAGAAGCCCTGGCCAAGGCCGTACAACTTCCCAAGGCCAATCTTGCGGGCAAACTCAATCTGACGGAAGTGGCCGCCTGGTTCAAGACCCTGGCCTTGTGCATCAGCCCCGATACCGGCCCCATGCACCTCGCCGACTGGCTGGGGGTGCCGGTGCTCAATCTCTCCATGGGTCCGGTTCGGGCCCATGAGACAGGGCCCTATAGCCCTGGACAATGGGTATTGATGCCCAAAATGAGCTGTGCCGGCTGCTGGGAATGCCCAAGACAGCTCCGCTGCAAAAAGAAATTTTTACCGTCCCAGATCGTGCGGGCCATCAACCTGTTTTTTGCCCAGCAAGAAAACCCTGAGCCAACGCAGTCTTTTCACAACATCGGTCTCTGGCAAAGTACGCACAAAGACGGCTTCTTTCATCTGATGCCCCTTGAACTGGCGCAGCCAAATGCCCAGCGAGCACTTGACGCCTGGCTGCGTGAGCTTTTTTTCGCCCTCTATGAACCGGCCAATTTCACACAGCTTAACGCGCCTTCAGGACTGCTCTGGCAGCATTTTCCAAGCCTGGCCAATCTTCTTGCCAGGCATCTTCAGACCATGCTCAAGGAAGCCCTTTTGGGCTTCAAAAAAAGCCAAATCACGCCTGACTTTCTGCGCCAGGCGCTGCCTGCCCTGCGTCTGCTTGCGGGTTTTCTGGAAATGTACCTGCAAAATAGCCAGGCCAAGCCTATAGCCTGGAAAACCGTCCTGAACTGGCTTTCCGAGATCGTGGAAAGCTTTTCAACCGCCAGAAACTGACCTGGCCACTTTGGTACGCTCCTTGAATACTTCCCGGGCAAAGGAGTCTGCCATGCAAATTCTTCCTAGTCTCTCTTCCGTCCAATCCCAATCCGCTCAGAACAAGCTTCAGGCCGTCATGGCCCAATCGCTGCAGCAGTATTCCACAAGCTTTGCCTCGTCTCTGGACTCAGCCCAGGCCGAGCTTGGCAATCTGGAATGCCTGGAAGCGAGCGAAGCCTTTAACGCGAGCGAAGCAAGCGTCAGTGAAAGCGTAAGCCTGGATAATGAGTCCAGTCATTTGGAATGCCTGGAAGCGAGCGAAGCCTTTAACGCGAGCGAAGCAAAGGTAAGTGAAAGCGTAAGCCCGGATGAAACCTTGCGTGTGGATGAAGAGCCTGTGACAAGCCAAGCGGCCCAGGGTGGCACGGAAAGCACGGAGAGCAAGGAAAGCTCGGAGGATACGGAAAAGAGGCAAGTAAGCCAAATCGCAAGCCAGGCAAAGCCGATCATCGCCGATGTCTACAGCAAGCACGGCCGCGACAGACACACCTACACCCTGGAGGAAATGAGTTTTTCGCAGAAGGAATGTGCCGAGCTCTACAATGGCCTTTTGGCCGACGGGGCTCCGGCCAAGGCCTTAAGCGAACTGCGCAAGCTGACTGAACTGCCCGATGGCTGCACCCTTGGCCAGGTCCTACACAGTCTCAAGGGAGCAAAAGAAGAGCTCTCCTTAAGCGACGAAGACGCCAACGACATCACAGCCCTTCTGGATGGCATTGATCCCAGCGGACAGCTCTCAAGCCAAATCCTCGAGCACCTCTACAATGGTAAGCCCCTGGACGCTCTGCGCGGCGTCTCTGCCGCCATCGAAGAGCTGGGAGATTTCGAAAGCATTGAAGTCTCCAAGCAGGAAGTCCTGGCTTTTGGCCGCGGACTGGGTCTGGACGAACAGGCCATGAAGAAGATTCAGGAAATGTTCGGTGATCAGGAAAATGTCAGCCTCAATCCCCAGGGCCTGAAGAAGGCTCTGGCACCTGCCGAAGATCAGCTGCTTAAGGAAAAGAGCGATCAGCAAAAGCTCGACAGTGCGCTGGCCAAGAATCTGGGACCCATTCTGAATAAGGCGCAGGAGCGCATGCAGCAGGAAGCGGCCTCCCAGAATCTCAAGAATCGCGATGCCGATCACAGCCAGACCATGATTGACCGCACGGTACAGAAAGACAGCCGGCAGACCCTCAACAAGACCCTTGACGCCATACAAGGTGAGGCTCGAGAGACCCAGGCAGAACTTTCCTCCCTTGGCCGCAACAGAGCCCTTGCGGCAAATTTTGCCGAGATGGGTCAGCAGGGCGCTGGCAACGAGATGAACAATCAGCAGGAAGGCTGGAATGAGCTCTTTGGCAAGATGTCCATGTCGGTCAATTTTGAAGGCTTAAGCCAGCGCAACGAACGAGCGGCCATGGCCAACCAGCTTTCGGGCCAGATGACTCAGGACCTCTCTCAAAGACTCGTCTCCCAGGTGGAAAATGGCCTTTTCTCAACCCTGCGCAACGGCGCCTCACGCCTTGAGCTGCAGCTCCATCCGCAGGAACTGGGCGCTCTGACCATTTCCCTGGTAGCCCGCAACGGCGAAGTCAGCGCCCATATCCGCGCCGACAATGCCGAGACCGTGACATTGCTCAGTCAGCAGGCCGAGCTGATCAAGAGTCACCTCGAAGAACAGGGCGTCAAGGTCGACTCCATTGAAGTGGAGCTTACGGAGCAGCGTGCCCAGTCCGAGCACGAGCAGCAGCTTTTGCAGGACATGGAACACCACAATTCCTTCCAGCAGGAAGATGCCCGCCGTGAGCAGCTGCGCCGCCTGCGCAATCTGGCCAATCTGGAAAATCTCAAGGGTGGAGCCAATTCTCAAGAATTGGAACGAAGTGTGCATAGACATAGGGAAACGGAAACATCTGCCTCTCGACTGCTTGATCGAGTGGCCTAAAGACGGAGTTCTCTATGTCCAGCATTTCAGCCGCCCTCACCCAGACCAGTCAGGAATTCTCCCAGGCTCTCGCTGCCAAGAGCAAGACTGGCGACAATATGGACAAGGAAGATTTTCTGATGCTCCTTGTCACCCAGTTCCAGTATCAGGATCCCCTCAATCCCATGGAGGATCAGGAATTTGTCGCCCAGATGGCACAGTTCTCAAGCCTTGAACAGCTCATGAACCTGAATACGTCCATGGAGGGTCTGACCAGTGCCACGGAAAACCAGCAGATGGTCAATGCCACGTCCTACATTGGCAAGCAGGTCAGTGTCTCGGGCAATACCATCGGCAAGGTCACGGCTGCTGACGGCACAACAAGTATCAGCACCTTCCGCTATGCCTTTGGCGACGACGTCCGCGAAGGTGTGCTCTCCGTGATGGACAGCAATGGCAATACCGTCTACACAGAAGCCCTGGGAGGCAAGACCGCCGGTACCACCTTTGAATTCAAGTGGAACGGTCTCAACGACAAGGGCCTGAGCGCAGCCGACGGCACCTACACCGTTTCCCTGGCGGCTTACAATAGCGCAGGCGAAGCTGTCCTCTCCGATCAGGTGGTGGATGCCACGGTGACCAGTGTGGTCAAAACCGACAATACGGTCTTCATTGGCCTGGACGGCGGTCAGACCATGGAATTGGCCAATGTCCGTCAGGTTTCACAGCTCACGCAAAGCCCAAGCGCACAGGATCAGAATAGCGGAAATCAGAGCAAAGACAATCCAAGCAAGGACAATCAGACGCAGGCGCCCAAGCAGACCTTGACGACGCAAACAAGCGAAGAAACGGCCGCCCAAAGCGATGAAGCAGCTACCCAAAGCGAAGAAAGCGGCAATACCTAAAAAAAGGGGGGGGGATCATCCCCCCCCTTTTTTTTTGTCAGGCATACGATGTTGGCTCTTCCCCTTGGCAGGCACAAGAGGTAATCTGGCAAAAAGCCTCCAACCTTTTGCCATTGCCGGAGCTCTTGCCCATGGAAGAATACCTGGTCATACAGGCCGCCCGTTTCGGCGATCTGGTTCAGACCAAACGTCTGATCCTTTCCCTGCAAAGACAAGGCCATGTGCATCTGCTCGTCGATGAGGGGCTGCGATCTCTGGCTGAACGCCTCTATCCGCAAAGCCAAATCCACTGTCTGCGCTTCCATGCGGGCAAGCTCCAAGCCCATGCGCTTAAACGGGATCTTGAACATCTCGCCTCTCTGCCCGTCACAGACGTTTTCAACTGCAACTGTTCACTTCTCAGCACAACGGTCTGCCGGCTCTTTGACCGGGAGCAGATCAAGGGCTACCGCCCACCACAGCTTGGCCGTGGCATTGAACGCTCAGAGCTCTTGCGCTATGTGGCCCGCCTGACCAAAAAACGAGCCCAGGCCGCCTTCAATCTCGTCGATGTCTGGGCGCATCTCACCCCCAATCCCATCCCCCCTGAAAGCGTCAACCCTAAGGCCCAGGGCCAGGGCTCAGGTCTTGGCGTAGTCCTCGCCGGTCAGGAAGCCCGGAGATCTCTGCCGCCAGAACTGCTCGCCGATCTGATCCGCGTCTACGTCAATATCCACCACTTTCGCCGTATCGTGTTCTTGGGAACTGATCGCGAAAAAAAAGCAGGGCACATGCTTCGACGTGCCCTGCCAGGCAATCTGCAAAAGCTGATCGACGATCTCTGCGGGAAAACCGACTTTGCCGCTCTCGCAGAAGCCCTGCAAGGCCTGGATCTTGTGCTGACTCCCGATACCGGTTCCATGCACCTCTGTGCCCATCTGGGCGTTCCGGTACGAGCCTTTTTTCTCTCCTCAGCCCTCTGCCACGAAACAGGCCCCTATGGTCTGGGGCACGGAATCTGGCAGGTCCAGACGCCTTGTGCGCCTTGCCTTGAGCAGGCCCCCTGCACAGAGCATCTGGCCTGTCTTAGCCCTCTCCAAAGCCGGGAATTTCTCCGCGCCGTAAGCCTCATGGAACAAGACGGAACAAAAGAGGTGCCATTGCCCTGCCATCTCCAGTATTATCAGAACACCTTTGATAGCCTTGGGGTCAGAGCAAGACTTGTGGCCGGGATTGATCCGTGGCAAGCTGAGCGCGACTATATCCGCCAGTTTCTGCACAGCCTGATTTTCCATGAAGTGCTTGGCAAAAAACCCAAGCTTCCGGTAGAGCACAAAGCCTCCCTGGACGAGCTGTTCTGCCACGACTCCGACTGGATGCTTCCGCCGAAACGTTTTGCCTAGTCATAGGCCAATTGTCAGGAGAAATGAGATATGCCCGAAAATTTACGGGTACTGGTCGTTCTGCCGATGTACGGCGGCTCTCTTCCCATAGGACGTTACTGTGTTCGGGCTCTGGAGTCTTTGGGCATCTGTCTGCGTGTTTTTGAAGCGCCTGAATTCTATTCAGCCTTTACGGGCTTACGCCGGCTCGACCTTGCGCCTGAGATGATCAGCTCTCTGGAGCATTCCTTCCTGCAGCTTGTGGGTCAGGCCATCTTTGCGCATGTGCAGTCTTTTGAGCCCCACCTCGTACTGGCCATGGCTCAGGCTCCCATGGGCAAAAATCTTTTGCTGCGCCTGAAACGCCTGGGCATCAGGACAGCCATGTGGTTTGTGGAAGATTATGCCCTTTTTCAGTACTGGAAGCTCTATGCGCCCCTCTACGACCTCTTCTGTGTCATTCAAAAAGAACCGTTTTTTGAGGAATTAGCGGCTATCGGACAAAAGCAGGTCCTCTATCTGCCACTGGCAGCCCAGCCCGATTTTCACACAGCCTATACGCTCACAAGCGAGGAACGCAAGGACTATCAGGCCGACATCGCCTTTCTGGGTGCGGGCTACCCCAACCGACGTCTGGCCTTCCGCCCACTTGCGGGAAAAAACTTCAAGATCTGGGGTTCGGACTGGGACGGCGAAGAATTGCTTGCGGGCAATATTCAACGTCAGGGCCAGCGTATCTCAGCCGAAGAAAGCCGGAAAATCTATTGCGCGAGCACCATCAATCTCAATTTGCATTCCAGTGTGCACACCGATTCCCTGGTCAGCCACGGAGACTTTGTCAATCCCAGGACCTTTGAACTTGCGGCCATGGGGGCTTTTCAGCTGGTGGACAAACGCCGTCTTTTGCCTGAGCTTTTTACCGATGAGGAAATGGCGACGTTCGACACGGTGGAAGAAATGTACAGCAAAATCGAGTATTATCTGCATCACCCAAAAGAACGCGCAGCCATCACGGCCAAAGCCCAAAAACGGGTTTTGGCCTGTCACACCTACGCCCAGCGCATGCAGACCCTTCTGGCCTATCTTGAAAAAAACCTGGGCTTTCCCAACTTTGCGCAGGATCAGCCAAAGGCGGCCAAAGAGGATGATCCAACAGCCCAAGCCATTGATCAGCTTTTGCAAAAACTTGCCGCTGGCCCCAATGCCAGCTTTGAGGAAGTTGTTTCGCGTGTTCGCCGACAAAGCGGCCGTCTCTCACCCACAGAAACGAGCCTGCTCTTTCTCGATGAGTGGCGTAAACTCTATCTGCCGGGCAGATAGGCAGCGTACAGCTGGCCTCAGGCACAAGCTGATGGCCGACCCGCGCCTTTCGCCCACCAAAGCCCTGACGCTTTTCGCCCATAACAATACCATGACACCTGGTCTTTTACCTGGTCTCCGTTTTCGGGAAGAGGTTTCATACCATGCGTAATCCTTTTTGCATCGCCTTCTTTTGCTTGGTCTTCTTCGCGTCTGCCTTGGTCTGCAGTTTTTCTTACGCAGCCAAGGAGAGTCAAGAAGCCCCAACCACAAGTGCCACCAAAGCAGAAGAAAAGGATAGCCCTGA
Source organism: Desulfovibrio sp. (assembly GCA_024699605.1). Lineage (GTDB taxonomy): Bacteria > Desulfobacterota > Desulfovibrionia > Desulfovibrionales > Desulfovibrionaceae > Desulfovibrio. The sequence goes on from JAILPJ010000058.1 coordinate 22,324, forward strand.
CCAGGACGCTATGGATGAAGAGGCCAGGCTCAAGGCCGAGGACACTGAACGCAAAAAAGAAACCGTCCGTCACGCCTGGGCTTCGCAGCTGAATATGCTGAAAGCCTTTCGAGAGTCGGCAGAGCAGCTGAATCTGAAGGCTGACGGCATGGAAATGCAGCTGGAAAAAGACTTCGCCCACTGCGAGGATGAAGTGCGTCGTTTAACCGTGCTGGCCCAGACGTATAAGGATTGGAGTAATCCCATGGAAGCTGTGAATCGCAGTATCAAGCACTTCCTTTGGGATTTACGGGAAATCGTTGCGCCATTGGATGAAGGAGCAAAGGATTTACGACGGAGACTGGAGAGAGTCCGCCCCATTGAAGAGAATTTATCAACACTTTTGGGCAAACGCGGACACAATGCAGAGATTGAGGCTTTTATCAAGGATGTCGTACGCACGCGCAAGACGCTGGAAACGGTGCTGACGCGCTATGAAACGGCTCTTGAGCCCTTTACCAACATGATTCAGCGCCTTGAAGAGACCCAGGCCTCCATTGCGGAGAGACTTCCTGAACTCTGGAAGAGCTACTATCTCCAACCGCCCTTGGCCTGGCTTTCGGAAAAAACCTGGCGCAATTTTTCACGCCGTATGCATTACGCCATTGACGGCCTGAAACTGCGACTGCCTGTGGAGCTCCCCATCACCATCGATCAGTGGCGCACAGCGGGTCTGCGTTTTGTACTCAGTCTGACCCTCAGTCTCGTGCTGGGCTTTCTGATGCACCGGGCCTGGTTTCGGGGAAGCACCGATCCCACGGCTCGACACCTGTTCTTTGTCAGTCTTCCCTGGCTGCTCTTTGGTGTCTGTCTGCTTGTGAGCTCCATATCCGCTTCTGGCGACGTTTTTCGGGTTTTCTTGGCGCTCGGCAATCTCTGTGCCATTCTTGGGATAACGCTCCTGGCCTGGGATCTTCGGCGCATGGGGCATGACGATGTTCCAGCCCAGGCCTCTCCCTTGCTGAGGCTCATGCCGTTGACCTTTGCCGCCTATATCTTGCTCTATCTGCCGCTGATCCGGCCCATCCTCCTGGTGACATGGCTTTTCTGCCTGATCGCAACGCTCATCTGGAGACGCTTTTGGCCACCGCTTGCTATCGCGCCCCTCCAGCTCGAAGACTACGTACGCAGTACTGACGGCGTCATTCTCTGGATCTGTCTCTTTCTCACCCTCGCAGGACTGCACATCATCAGCCTAATTTTTTATCTGCTCTTCTCTTCCTTCTGTTTAGCCACCCAGTTAAGTCTTGGCGGTATTGCCAGGATCAACTACCTCAACGAGCACTTGCCAAGCCAGGGGCCACAGGCAGTCTTTGCGAGCCTTTTGGTTGCCTTGGCAGCCCCCCTGATGCTCATCGCAGCCTTTGTTTCTGTCCTGCTTTGGGTTGGGACATTACCCGGCGGCATGGTGCTGATCCTGGAATATTTTTTCAAGAATGTGCGCATTGGTTCCACACAGTTTAATCTGCTTTCCATTCTTGCCATTATCAGCCTTTTCTTTCTCACCCGCGCCGCTGTGATTATGGGAACCCGTTTTCTGAAACGTCTCCCCGGTCAAGGTCTGAATATTGATTCTTCGCTGATCCAGCCGGCACAAACCGCGTTTACCTATGGGGCCTGGGCGATTTTTGGACTCTTTGTCTTACGCTCCCTTGGCATGGAACTCAGTAACCTGGCCATGGTTGCCGGTGGTCTTTCCGTGGGTATCGGTTTTGGTATGCAGGCCATTGTCAGTAATTTCATTTCAGGCCTGCTCTTGATCTTCGGTCGTATGCTGCAGGTTGGAGACGTCGTCGAAGTGGGAGGCGTCACCGGGCGCGTCCGCAAAATTTCGGTTCGCGACACCATGGTGGAAACCTATGATAATGCCCTGATCTATATTCCCAATTCAGAATTTATTTCCAAGCAGCTGGTCAATTGGACTCGTAACAATCCAACGGTTCGTATCAATATTCCCATTGGCGTGGCCTATGGAACAGATACGGGGCTTGTCATGAAGACCCTGATTGCTGTGGCCAATGCCAATTCGTCGGTCTTGAAGTACCCGCCTCCATCGGTGGCTTTCAATGATTTCGGTGATAATGCCCTGCATTTTGTCCTCTACTGCTGGATTACAAAATATGATATCCGTGTCAGTACAGCCACAGCCTTACGGCTTGACATTGAAAAGGAGTTTAGAAATGCAGGCATAGAAATCGCTTTCCCGCAAATGGATATCCATGTGAAGGAAATTCAGGAGAAAAAGGCCGAATAAACGGATCGCCTTCGATGTCTTTTGGCCTCTTAAGACGGACCGACTTCCTAGGCGTTTTTCCATACTTCTTTTGAAACCGCTCAGCTGGCAGCCGGGATAGAAGGCGTAGGCGCTGTAGCGCATGAGCGCGAAATCAAAGGCCGAGGGGGGCTTCTTCGTGAAGATCTGCCGGGCCAGCTGACGGGGCGGGGTGTCGCGCCGCCTTCGGCGGAAAGGGCACGCGGGCGTGGCGATCCTATTCGCCTGGCTTCAGATTGCGCGACGCTTCCGGGCCGTTCCCACCTCTGGATTGTCCGCAGATATATCTTACAGGGTCACGGGACTGAGGAGGCTGCCCTCCGTGTGTCTTTAATCTGATATCAACGTAGTTCATAAGAACTGAGACTGGTCAACCGGCTCTAAAGCATTTGGCTTTTACAAGCTTCGTCCGAAAGGCGCGAGGTAATTGACTGCTTCGCCACTTTCGCACGGAGATCATCGTCGTCGTTTATCGTCGCGATGTGCTTCCCATGCCTCGCAATCCAGGCCGCAATAGGCTACATACTCTTTCATCAGAACCTCAGGCGCAATTCCCTTCTGCATACCTGGCAAAGCCGGCACGCAATTCCCTTGCGAAATACCGCAGATAGGTCTGGTCAAATTCACTGCCGAAGAAGAGCTTCTGCCGATAGCCATTGGCGTTGTCTTTATACAGGCAGCCCTCCACTTTGATGTGCCCGCAATGATCGGCTGAGAATTCCAGATACCCCTCGGAATAGGGCTCGTCCAATCGCGCGGAGCCGCTGAGGGATTCATAGAGTTTGTCGAGCCGTACGGAAAATCCTGCCAAATCCCTCGCGTCGACATCCATGACGCACCGCCCGGAGAAGCCGTCGCTTGAAACCGCAAGCCACAACGTGGTGTTGACCGGGTAGCGCAGATCCTGCTGATGGACTGCCGCCGTGAGCTCCAGGAGAAAGCCGTCTGCTTGCAGGCGGTGGATTTTTTTTCGTATGGATGTCTTAACCGGCCTGGCGTCTATTCCAACCGGGACATTGTTCTTCAGAAAGCTTTCCAGTATCTCGGACGTGGTGCTGTATACGTCTATTTCATCCTTGAACTCGTAGGCGCAATAGAGAAGGCCGTTTTCGCCGACGTAGACGACGGCCGGGTACGAATAGCCTATGTCGCCGACGGGGCAAACTTTCTGCTTCGCGACTTCCCTGACCGAATCAATGTCCGTCATGGCGTCGTTGAGCCGTCTCAGCGCTTCTTCTTCCACATCATGGGACGCGTAGCAGAACAGAGAGACATCCCTGTTGAAGCGTGAATCGCTCAAGACCAGATAATACTCTCTGAAGACGCCGCCGTAGCGCTTGTAAAACGCAATGGCGGACGGCAGCAAGGGAATTTTCGCTTTTTCGTACGCGCGGCAAAATCGCGCGAGCTCTTCTTCGCTCACTTCGGTGCGCGCCAGGCGTATCGCCTCATCGAGCCTTTCTTTCAGCGTTCCGCTCAGTTCGATCATGGAAACTCGCCTTTTCAGTCTTTCACGATCATAGGAGGGCCAGGACCGCCACATGTCCCGTTTCAGCGTAATTGACGCCGTAGTAGTGTAGTGCCTCACCCGGCGCATGGCTTGATTGTCACAACGCAAAATGATGTGGCAGGCGATTGCGAACTATCACACAGCTCTCCCAGATAATAAAGAAGATGAGAGCGTTGCCATCGCAAAGGACAGCCGTTGACTCCATTCTTTTTGTGCAATAGGATTTTCCTAAAATAGGAAGGGAAAAATGATCACTCAGCCGACTGTCAAGACTATTGGGGCAAATGGGCAGATTTCGCTCGGAAAGGAGTTTGCCGGGCAACAGGTCCTCATCGAGGCGCCTGAATCAGGGGTCTGGCTCATCCGCACAGCAGACGTGATTCCACACAATGAGCGCTGGCTCCATGAACCGAAGCAACGGGAGAGGCTGGATGCCGCTCTGGCGTGGGCAGTCGAGCATGGCGCTTCCGCAGCGAATGCGGATGAAATTTTGGACCGCCTTGCGCGTGAGGATGATGATGCCTGACGACCAGAAGGTTCTGCTTGACCTCAACAATGTCATTTTCCAGGAAGGCCTTTTCGCTCTGCCAAAAGATGAGAAAGTGGCGGTCTTGAACACCTTGCGGAAGATTCGTTCCATGACATGGCGAGACGTGTATCGGGACAAGGGGCTCAGGTGGGAAAAAATCGCAAGTGTGAAACCACCGTCTGGCATCCCCGCCATCTATTCACTGAGAGCAACCCGCTCCTGTCGGGCAACGGCGTTCAGGGAAGGGGGCTTCATGCGTTTCCTGACCATCACGGCAGACCATGATGCGGCTTATGGAGGGAAATGAGCACCTCTCGTTTCTACGTTGTCGAACGGTAAATTTTCATCATCGCATCACAAATACACCTTCGGGAGGTGCGAGCAATGCCACGTATTCGGGGCTATCTGACTTTTGCAAGGCACTTTTTTTTCTGAGTTGAGGGATAACAATGCAAACAGTTCGGGTCTTTTGCACGAAAAAACGCCCAAGAAGAGCCGGCTCGGATCTTGCTCTTCTTGGACGAACACGCTAGACCGAAAGATGGATGACCCCATTTCGGGGGGGGGATGGCGCACCGCTCTTTTCTTGAGTGCGTTTACTGAGCGTTTTGATTACCAGCACGAACGCCTAGACGCTCAGCCAGCTGTGCACCAGTAAGGGGAGACTCGCCAAAGCGAGCAGGTCGGCAAAAACCATCAGCGCTTTATAGCGTAAAGGCACACTGCTGCGGCTGATCCCACCCCAGATCAGGACAGCCAAAAACCAGAGGCCCAAGAGCAGAAACTCAAGCGTCCAGTCCCAGAAGATGAGATTTCCCGTCTGCCACTGCGTGTAAAGACGAAAAGCCAGACAGCCCCCAAGTATCAGGACGATCAAAAGCCCCAGCCAAAAAGCTCTGCGCATACACCAGAGCGTGACCATCGTATAATGGTCACGACCGAAGTCGTGGATTTTCCGCAAAAAGAGAAATCCCATGGAGCCAAAGACCGAGGGCATGACAAAACAAAGCGGCAAAAAAACCAGAAGGGAGGCAAAAGCGGCACTGTTCAAAGCCGGCTGAGCCAGGAGCAAGGTCTCCGGGTCAGCCAGGGCTTGGCAGCTCAAGCCACAGGCCTTGAGACGTGTCAGAACGAGTACCGCAAAGACTGTTGTCAGGCCCAAGATGGTGCTGGTCATACCCAAGAGGTGATCGAAGATCTCGTGTTTGGCGAGCTTTTTCCAGAGCACAAAGTGGAGATTCAGCACAATCACACAAAGACAAAGCAGTATCCAGACCATTTCCCAGAGAAACGACGTCATATCCTCGGGAAACCAGCGGCCACTCTGCCAGAAATGCACCCCCTTGACCGCTATGACGAACAAAAGGCCTGCGCAGCTGCCCAGCTGCAAAAGCTGACGTGCCCCTTTGTCGTAGGAGCTGCGTTTTTTCAAACGGGAAAGACGTCTTGCGGAAAGACAGAGGAGACCGAGGCTGGCCAGGGAGGTCAGAAAAAGCAGAGGCAGAGCAATCTGGACTTCATCAGCAAGGCTGGCAAGCCAGGGCAAAGAAGCAAGCAGCTGGTCAAAGACGTGCATGAAACAATCCTTAACGTTGAAATGCGTGCACTTGCGCTTTTGCAAGATCCTAGGTACAAAAACGCACACCCCATAAAATATGCTGCTTTTGTGCCGTATTTTTTGGAGAATCGCAAGGCATGGCCTTGTCCCAAGACAACGGCACGTTTTGCTGATCAAGGCAACAGGAAAACCTATCGGAGGCAGCGTTTCCGCCCCCATGCGGGGGAATGCACGCTGAAAGAATTCATGAAAGCTCTTCTACCGTGTCTGCTCAGCCTGGCACTGCTCGCCGGATGCGCCGCCCGTGATCGGGAAAACGACCGACAGAATAAACTCTGGAGCCAAAACGAACAACGCCTGAAGCTTTTGGAAAGCAATATCACAGCCCTCAATGAGCAGGTTTCCCTGCTCAACAATCGCGTCTATGAAGTCCGCAACGCCAAAGGCCGCAAAACCGGCATGACGGTTGTGCCGGTGGTGCCTGTGCCTCAAGCCAGTATCCCGCAAGCGACTGCCCCTGAAAAGCCCTTAACGCCGCACCCAAAGACGCAGACGCCTCCCAAGCAGGAGGCTAAGACTCCTCAAAAGCCCACACGCGCGCAAGCGGAAGCTCTACCTGCACCAAAACCCCAAAGGCAGGAAAAGCCTAAGGCCCCTCAAAGCCAGGCTCCGGCTCTGCCTCCTTTAGACAATGCGCCCTCCCAGGCCAATGATACGCCGGCTCTGCCACCCACTTTGCCGTTGGAAGGCTCATTCTCTCTGCCGCCGACCCAAAGCCCTGATGCGCAAGCCCAGCAGCCGCTTTTGCCACCAGATACTGCCCAGCCGCAAGCCCAAGCTCCAAGTCCGCAACGAGCATCCTCTGCCAAGGCGCAAGCCGGTGAAGAGGCAAGCTACAAGCAGGCTCTCAAAGCTGTCCGCTCAGGCCATCCCCAAGAGGGTATGCAGAAATTCCGTGAATTCCTCAATACCTATCCCAATGGCAAATACGCGCCCAATGCCGAATTCTGGATCGGCGAATGTCTCTACGATCAGGGCAAGTACCAAGAGGCCCTGGATCAATACGCCACCGTGGGCAGCAAGTATCCCAAGCATCACAAAAACGCCGATGCCCTGTTAAAGAGCGGCATGAGCTACAAGCGTCTTGGCGATAGCGCCAAGTCCAAGGAAAGCTACAATCGCCTGCTCAAAGAGTTTCCCAACTCTGAGGCGGCCCGACGTGCCCGCGGCAGCAGATAACTCTGTGACCCAGATCTTTCAGGCTTTGGAAGAGGCCGGCCCATGGCCAACGCGTTACCTGCTCTGGCTAAAAAGTCGCCATGGCGAATCTTCTGCCACGGTGCGTGCCTACGCGACTGACCTTGAACAGTTCCTGCAATTTCTCTCCGAGCGAAATGTTTCAGGAGAAAACCCCTGCGAGATCCGCGAAGAGCATCTGGAAGCCTTTGTGGCGGACTGTTTTCGCCGTGGCACAAGCAAGCGCTCTCTGGCCCGCAAGCTCGCAGCCCTTCGCTCCTACTTCCATTATCTCTTGCACGAAAAAGCCATTGCGGAAGATCCCTCGTTTGCTGTCCGCAATCCGCGACAGGACAAAACAGAAGCCAATATTCCCAATGTGGACGAGATGTTTGTCCTTTTGGACGAGCCCGTAGACAAAACGGATCCTTGTGTGCTCCGCGATCTGGCTTTGGCGGAACTCCTCTATGGCTCGGGCTTGCGCATTTCTGAGGCTTTGGCCCTTAACCTCACAGACCTAGCCTCTGTGCACGACAAGAACGTGCTCAAAGTCCTGGGCAAGGGCAAACGGGAACGGCTTGTCCCAGTCAGCGATATGTCCAAAGAGCGTCTCAAGGATTGGCTTTGTGTACGCGCAAATCTTGCCCTGCCTGGAGAAGAGGCGGTCTTTGTGGGTGCTCGCGGCAAACGCTTAAATCGCCGCGAAGCCTGGCGCATCACAGAAGCCCTCGCCCAGAAGGCCAATCTCAACCGTCCGCTCTCTCCCCACGGTCTGCGCCACGCCTTTGCCACCCACCTTTTGGAAGCCGGTATGGATCTGCGTTCCGTGCAAGAACTTCTGGGGCACAAACGCCTGACCACAACGCAGCATTACACCCATGTCAGTCTCAAAGAACTGATAGCTGTCTACGATAGCGCCCATCCCCGCAAAGACGCAAAAAGCCCCGGAAATCCGGGGCCTTCGTAAGAGCGCTTGCGCCAACAATTAGATTTGCAGTTTGGAAGCTGGGATGGTTTTGGAATCAAATTTTAACGTTCCCAGGCCTCCGGCCACGGTCAGATTGGTCACGGCCTCAATATATTTGTCCTGCAATTCCTTGGGCGTTGAGCTGTAGCAGTAGAGAAAATGCCTGCCCTCGATCACGGCCGTAAAATTGTTTTCAAAGGGATGTCCATAGGGCAAAAGGACCATCTGAGCTCCTTGCTGCGTGGGAATCACCTGGAGAATGCCCACATCCGAGAGACTCTTTTTTTCGGCGTCGTATTTTCCGAGCACCAGCTCACCGCTCACCAGCTTCACAAGACGAATATCGTACATAATCTTCCTTGACCTTTGTTCGACGTTTTGACCGCCCGCCCTTTTTCCAGCAGCACAGTCGCAAAATTTCTCACCTGAATATAGTCTGCGTTGGGAAAAGTCAAATTCCGCTCTACACATCTTCTCTAAAGGAGACAGCGGTCCCTTGCGTCCGCCCCAAATCATGAACACACAAGAAAACACAGATCACGTCGCTGAACGCGAGGCGAAGATTTCCGCCCTGGAACAGACCATCGGCCATCACTTTACGGCACGCCAATTCCTCGAGCTGGCCTTAACCCACAGTTCGTATGCCAATGAACGGGAGAGCGCCTGCGAGCACAACGAACGCCTGGAATTTTTGGGCGATGCGGTGCTCGAGCTCTGTATTTCCGATCTGCTCTTTCATCGCTATCCCGACGTGCGTGAAGGCGCTCTGACCAAGATGCGCTCGCAGCTTGTGAGTACCACAAACCTTGCCAAAATGGCCAAAAACCTTGGGCTTGACTGGCTGTTGAAACTTGGACGGGGCGAAGAACTGCAGGGAGGCAGAAAACGGGAATCGGTCTTAAGCGACACCTTTGAAGCGGTGCTCGCGGCGGTTTATCAGGATGGAGGCTTTGTGGCGGCGGGCAGGATGGTGGAAAAGGTCTTTGCCAACGATCTTTGCGCTGTGCCCAATCAAGGCACACACAAAGACAATAAGACCTTATTGCAGGAAGTCGTTCAGCAGCGCTTTAAGGCCATGCCGATCTACAATCTCACAAAAACCAGCGGACCCGAGCATGCCAGGACCTTTGTGATTGAGCTGCTGCTTCCCGATGGACGTTCTTTCACAGCCCAGGGCTCAAGCTATAAAAAAGCCCAACAAAAAGCAGCGGAACTGGCCTTGCGGAAACTTGGCGATGAAGAGGCAGAAACCGAGAATTGAGCCCGGCCCGGGGACCATCCCCGGGCCGTTTGTCTTTGGTTCGCCTAAGCCACATGAGAAACAATGTCTACTAGCCGATGAGTTGCATGGCCATCTGCGGCAGGCTATTGGCCTGCGAGAGCATGGCCACAGCGGACTGGGTAAGAATTTGATTGCGGACAAAATTGGTCATTTCTGTTGCCACGTCCACATCGGAAATTCTTGACTCGGCGGCCTGCAGGTTTTCTGCCTGCGTGGTCAGATTGGTGATGGTGTTTTCCAGACGGTTCTGCATGGCGCCGATATGGGCGCGGATCTTGTCCTTGGAGACAATGGCATTGGTTAGGCCCACAAGGGCTCGTTGTGCTTCTTGCTGTGTGGATACGGTATAGCCAGCTGAGCCGACTTTTGCCTGATTGCCCACACCGAAGGCTGAGGCCGTACAGTTGCCGATCTGAATATAGTAGTAGTCTTCTGCGGAATCGTTGGCCGTGCCGAAGTGGATCTTCATCTTGCCGGTTGCCGTCAAATCCGAACCATTATGCGATGCCGAAGAAAGATTGCCATTCAAAAGATGGATGCCGTTAAAATCCGTGGCATTGGCGATTCGGGTGATTTCTGAGGCCATCTGCTGATATTCGGATTCAATCATCAGACGCTGGGTTGAATCGTAGGTACCGGTGGCGGCCTGTTCGGCCAGCTCTTTCATACGAATGAGTTTTTCGTCGATGACCCCAAGCGCGCCGTCGGCGGTCTGAATCAGTGAAATGGCGTCATTGGCATTGCGGATGCCCTGATTCATGGTGGCAATATCCGAACGCATCAGCTCTCGGATAGCCAGTCCCGCTGCATCGTCTGCGCTTGAATTGATGCGCATGCCTGTGGATAAACGCTGTGTGGATGTAGCCAGTCTGCCGTAATGACTATTCAGCGAATTGGCTATATTGCCTGCCATTAAATTGTGGTTAACGACCAAAGACATAGGACTCCCTCCTAATGGCTAAGTTGAACTGAAACGACAAATGCAGAATGCATGCCACAAAAAGAAAGTCTAATGATTTCAGTAAGTTACAAAAATAATCCGCAGCTCGGCATTTCTTGCCGGGCAAGCTTCTGGCCAAAGCCGGCAATTTTGACCCTAGTCCAGGTGTCAGGAAAATGGCGGGCAAAGACAAAAAATCGCTGCCTCATTGCCTAGCACACACTCTTCTGCTATTTTTGGTTCCTTAGCCGACAACGGTTGGCCCGCACACAATCCGTCACGAGGGAGGTACGATTTATGGGTCGCATCAAAGATCTCCGTGCAGAAGCGCTGGCACTGCACAAAGACAATCAGGGAAAAGTGGAAGTACGCGTTAAGGTTCCGGCCAAAGACGCCGACGATCTGACACTGGCCTATTCTCCCGGCGTTGCCGAACCCTGCATGGAAATCCACAAGGATCCCTCGGCACTTGATGTCTATACCAATCACTCCAATTTCGTCTGCGTGGTGAGCAATGGCACAGCAGTCCTTGGCCTTGGCGACATCGGCGCCGATGCAGCCATGCCCGTCATGGAAGGGAAATCCCTGCTCTTCAAAACCTTCGCCGATGTTGACGCCTTTCCCATCTGCGTCAACACCAAGGATACCCAGAAAATTGTCGAACTCATCGAACTGATGGCGCCAACCTTTGGCGGCGTCAATCTCGAGGATATCAAAGCGCCCGAATGCTTCATCATCGAAAATGCCCTGAAAGAGCGCGGGATTTTCAAAGGTCCGATCTTCCACGATGATCAGCATGGCACAGCGGTGGTGACACTGGCAGGCCTGATCAACGCCCTGAAGGTCGTGGGCAAAAAACTCGACGACATCAAGGTCGTCACGAGCGGCGCAGGCGCTGCGGGCACGGCGATCATCAAGCTCTTGATGGCCCAGGGCCTAAAGAACGTGATTATGTGCGACTCCAAAGGACCGATCTATGAAGGTCGTCCCCAGGGCATGAATCCCTTCAAGGATGAAATCGCAAAAGCCACCAATCCCGAGAAAATCAAAGGCACGCTCAAGGACGCCATCAAGGGCGCAGACGTCTTTATCGGCGTTTCTGTGCCCAAAGCCCTGGACGAAGCCATGATTCAGAGCATGGCCAAAGATCCCATTGTCTTTGCCCAGGCCAATCCCACCCCTGAGATCTGGCCTTTGGAGCGCGCCCATCAGGCCGGCGCCCGGGTCGTCGCGTCCGGCCGTTCCGACTGCCCCAATCAGATCAATAATATTCTCGCTTTTCCCGGCATCTTCCGTGGCGCCATCGACGTCAGGGCCACAGACATCAACGATGCCATGAAAATTGCCGCAGCCCATGCCATTGCCGATCTGGTAAGTGCAAGCGAACTTGGCCCGACCAAAATCATTCCCTTCTCCTTTGATCCCAAGGTGGCTCCGGCCGTGGCCAAGGCCACAGCCAAGGCCGCCATTGAAAGTGGCGTGGCAAGACTTGCCCTTGATCCGGAAAGCGTGGCGGAAAATCTGCGCAAGCGTCTGGCCAAAAAGGCCAGCTAAGAACACGTAACGTCCTTTCCATGCAAAAAAGTCCTCTTCAGGGAGGACTTTTTTGCGTCCAAGGCGCTCTTGTGCTAGCATGATCCGATGACACGACAAGCCACGGCAAGCAAAAAACACTATCCCATAGCCCTCTCTCTGCAGGGCAAACGCTGTCTTGTGGCGGGTTTTGGCAGCGTAGGCCAGCGGAAGCTGGCACGGCTCCTGGACCTTGGCGAGGCAGGGCCAGAGGCAATTTTCGTCTTTGACCCGTACTTGCCCAAGGATCCGCCAAGTGCCCTTCTGCGCTCAGCCAAGGTCCACTGCAAACGCCAAAGCGTCACACGCGCTGACCTCAACGTGCAGCTGGTCTTTGCCTGTACGGGAAGCCAGGAAGAAAACGTGCGCATTGCCAAGCTCTGTGCCGAGCTTGGCGTTCTCTGCAACTGCGCAAGCAGCCCTGAATGTGGCGATGTGCATCTGCCGGCCCTGATTCAATGCCCGCCCTTGACGCTGACCCTATCCACAGAGGGCGCAAGTCCGGCCCTGGCCAAAAAATGGCGACGTGAGCTTGAAACGTGGGCGCAAAAAAAACAGCCGATCCTTCAGCTGATGGCAGTTTTGCGTCCCAAAATTCTTGCCCAGGCTCTTCCCCAAACAGCCAATCACAAGCTTTTTACCACCCTTGCCCAGGGTCCCTTAGAAGAGTGGCTGGCCTGCGGGCAAAGGGAAAAAGCCCACGCCTATCTCACAGCGCTTCTGCCCAAAACGCTGCACCAGGACCTGGAAATCGCCCTGAACGATCTTTTTGCAGAAGAGGATCTCAAAAAAACAAGGGAAAGACCCTAAGCCCTGCTTTGTAAAGCCATGGAACTCTTTGGAGGCGGCATTCCCCCGGTCACTCAGACCGGGCTTTGTGCCGAATAATGATGATCTCGCATGCACTGACCACCTGGATCATTCTGCTCTTTCTTTTGGCTGCGACCCTGATCGGTCTTGGCGGCCTTTTGACCAGAAAAAACACCCTGCAGACCACAGGCTGCGTTTCTGCGGCCATAGCCTTTTTGCTGCAGACAGCGAGCTTTTTCTTGGGTTTTCACAAGAGCTTTCAAGGCGGCCTGAGCGCAGGAGCCTATTTGCAGATCGTGGCCTGGTTTACCACCCTGGCAGGGCTCTTCTTCTGGCTGAAACTTAGGCAGCGCACAGCCCTGACCTTTGCAGCCCCCCTCTGTGCGGCCCTGTTTGCCATGTCGCTACCCTATCTTGAACAGACCATTCTTCTGCCCCAGACGCTGCGCTCCTCCTTCTATGTTCTGCACATCGGCTTTCTCTTCACAAGCCTTGCCCTGATGGCCGTCGCCTTTATCGCAAGCAGCCTCTTTCTCTTTCTTGAACGCCGCATCAAAAGCAAACAGCGCATCAAGGGCTTCATGCAGGACATGCCGGCTCTGTCGGTCTTTGACAGCATCAACAAAGTCTGCATTCTGGCCTGCTTTCCCCTCTACACCATTGGCATTCTCTCCGGTCTGCTCAGAAGCAAACCCGTCTACGGAGCGACCTTGAGCGGAGACCCCAAGGAGATTGTCAGCCTGATCATCTGGGCCCTCTTGGCCTTTGTCTTTCATAATCGCCTGGCAGCCTCTTGGACCGGGAAAAAGCCCGCCCTGACCATGATCTGCATCTTTCTGCTCAGCCTCTTTTCGCTGCTTGTGGTCAATACCCTGATGCCTTCTCACCACAGCTTTATGGGCAACTGAAGCAAACCATCGAAACCTATTTCCAAACCATCGAGGCAGCGTTTCCTCCCCGTCTTTGGCGGGCTTTCCACGCTGAGAAGAGTTGATGAATACGAGTATCTACCTTGTCGGCCTCAATCACCGCACGGCCAATGTTGACATACGCGAGCGCTTTGCCCTGGCCAATCAATGCAGCCAGCAATTGTGGGCCATTCCCTGTAGTGAAACGATCCGGGAAAACATCATTCTCTCCACCTGCAACCGCGTGGAAATTGTGGCCAGCGGTACGGAAGAGACAGTGGAAGAATTGCTCAAGACCTGGGCCATGGCCAGAAACGCGCCTGTGGAAGAGCTCAGGCCCTATGTCTATACCTATGCGCACGACGAGGCCATCCGCCACCTCTTTCTTGTGGCTTCAAGCCTTGATTCCATGGTGGTGGGCGAGCCACAGATTTTGGGACAGCTGAAAAAAGCCTATAAACAGGCGGCTGCTGCCAAGAAAACCGGCCCCATCTTAAATCGCCTGCTGCACAAGGCCTTTTCTGTGGCCAAGCGCGTACGCACAGAGACCCAGGTCGCCTCCAATGCCGTCTCCATCAGCTATGCCGCCGTGGAACTGGCCAAACGCATTTTCGGCGATATGGCCAAACACAAGGCCATGCTCATTGGCGCAGGCGAAATGGCGGAACTGGCCGCAAGACACCTCTTGCACTTTGGCATTCAGGAACTCTTTGTGGCCAACAGAACCCTCAGCCGCGCCCAGGCACTGGCCGAGGAATTTTCCGCACACGCCATTCCCTTTGAGAGCATCAAGGAAACCCTGCCCAAGGTGGACATTATTATCACCTCCACAGGCTCCACCGACCCCATCATCCGTGCCCGCAACATCGCAGGCGTGTTGCGCGAACGCAAAAATCGCCCCATGTTTTTCATCGATATTGCCGTGCCCAGAGACGTGGATCCCGACGTCAATGCCATCGACAATGTCTATCTCTACGACATCGACGATCTCAAAGAGATTGTGGAAGAAAACCTCTCCGGCCGCCAGGACGAGGCGCGCAAAGCGCAGAAAATCGTTACCGACGAGGTGAGCAATTATCTCTCCTGGCTCAAAAGCCTTGAAGTGCAGCCGACCATCGTTGAGCTGATCGCCCGCCAGGAACGCATTGTGCGCGAGGAGATGGAACACAGCCTGCGCCATTGGGATGCCGCAAATCGTGCGCAGGGCGCAAAGGAAAATCTAAGCACAGCTGAACTGCAAAGTCTCCTTGAACCCATGCTCAAAGCCATTGTGCACAAAATCAACCACGAGCCTTTGATGTATCTCAAGGGCGAAAACACGCACCTTGGACAAATTGAACGCATCAATACCATCCGCAGCGTCTTTGGCCTCAAATAGCCACGATACGCCGCTCACCCTTTCCTTGCAGAGCCTCCCCCCTGCCCAGGCCAAGCTCTGTCTTTTTGTCGAAAAAGCGCTTGCCAATCTGCCCTTGGACCGCCCCTTACGCTTCCTGCTGGCCCTTTCAGGCGGGATTGATTCCACTGCCTTGGCTGTCATTTTTGCCGTACTTGCCAAAAGACATAGCCATACCCTTTTGGCCGCAACAATCAATCACGGCTTACGCCCTGAAGCCCACAAGGAAGTGGCAGGAACAGTGCGTCTTTGTCAAAGACTTGGCATCATCTGCCGAAGTCTTGCCTGTGATGTCGCAGGCTTTGCCCAACAACAAAAGATCGGCCTTGAAGAAGCCGCGCGCACGCTGCGCTACAAGCTCCTTGAAGAGGAGCGACAGGCCGTGCACGCGGACTTTATCGTCACAGCCCACCACGCCGATGATCTTCAGGAAGATATGCTGATGCGCCTTGTGCGCGGATGCGGCTGGCCAGCCCTGGGCGGCATGAGCGCCAAAGATGAACAAAGGAAGCTTCTGCGGCCGCTTTTGGGCCTAAAAAAAAGAGCGCTCAAAGACCTGCTTTGTGCGCTCAATCTTTCCTGGTTTGAAGACGCTTCCAATACGGATCTCACCTTCACCCGCAATCGCTTCCGCCACACCATTCTGCCGCTTCTCACACAAGAAAATCCCAATCTCTGCCAAAACTTGGCTCACCTCCACAGGCAAGCCGAGTACGATACGGACTTCTGGCAAAAACACCTGGCAGAGGCCCTTGCCCGCTTTGGCTATCTAGAAAACGTGGATTGTGAGCAAAAAACCGTTGAGATCCGCTTTGGCAAAGAGCTTTTGCGTTTTCTGCATCCGGCAGCACGTCTCAGACTCTATCGCAAAACCCTAACAAGGATGGCGAATCTCAGCCAAGGCCTGGGAAAGACTGGCGCTGAAGCCTGCGCAAGTCAGCTCTTTGCCCTGGAAGCGTGTGTTGCAAGGGGCCTTGGCGGCAAAACCATCCTCTTCCCAGGGAACATCCGCGCCTCTTTCCACAAAGGCTCCCTTGCCTTTTACGCCAAGCGCTAAAGCGCCTCTTTGCTCCTCACAAAGTCAATGACGCTCTGGGCAATGGAGTGCCCTCTCACCCCCACCATCTCCCGCAATTCCAATTGTGTGCCGTGTTCCACAAAGGTATCAGGAATGCCTAGGCGCCGCACAGACTTGCCAGCCAAAAGATCGGCGTCCGCCAGCATTTCCAGGACTGCCGAGGAAAAGCCTCCGGCCAAAACCCCGTCTTCCACAAAAAAGAGATAGTCCACCTGTTGCACAAGGTCTCGAATCTGTGCGGCAGGCAACGGTTTGATCCAGATGGGATCAAAGACAATGGGGGAAAAACCCAACTGCTTTTGGATGAGCATGGCCGCTTCCAGCGCCGGATGCACACGGTTGCCACAGGCCAAAATGGCCACGCGCTCTCCCTTGCGCACGATCTCGCCCTGGCCTAAGGGGAGCGTACGCAAAGGCTCAAGCTCCACCCCAAAGCCCACGCCGCGCGGATAGCGTAATGCGCACGGCGCATTGAGCGCAAGGGCCGTTGCCAGGCAGTGACGCAGCATATTCTCGTCTCTGGGCGCCAGAAGATGCATTCCCGGAATATGTCTGAGATAGGCAATATCGAACATGCCGTGGTGGGTTGCCCCATCTTCGCCCACAAGACCGGCTCTATCGATGCAGAAGGTCACCGGCAGATGCTGCAGGCAGACGTCGTGCACGACCTGATCGTAACTGCGCTGCAAAAAGGTCGAATAAATGGCCACAACCGGTCGAAAACCCTGGGTAGCGAGTCCTGCGGCAAAGGTCACGGCGTGCTGCTCACAAATGCCCGTATCCACAAAGCGCTCGGGGAAGTGTTCGCGAAAGAGGCTTGTGCCCGTGCCTTCGGGCATGGCCGCTGTGATGGCCACAATGCGCTGGTCCTGACCTGCTAGGTGAACCAAGGTTTCACCAAAGACCTTGGTGAAGGAGGGAAAATGCTTTTTTTTGACCACAGGCAAGCCTGTTTCCGGCAAAAAGGACCCCACACCGTGGTATTTGGTGGGATTGCTCTCTGCCGGCGCATAGCCCTTGCCCTTGATGGTCCTGACATGCAAAAGCACAGGCCCGTCTTCCACAGAAGCCGCCATCTGCAGATGTTTTTGCAGGGAGGCGATGTCGTGGCCATCCACAGGACCGATATAGCTGAAATGCAGGGCCTCAAAGAGCATGCCTGGGGTAAAAAAGGACTTGAAACTCCATTCGCCGCGCTGGGCATAGATGGCCAGCTTTTCGCCGATGTGCGGAATGGAACGCAGAAAACGCAGCACTTCCTGGCGGCTCTTGCGCACCCACTGCGAGGAAAAGGTGCGGCTCAAAACCAGGGATAAGGCCCCCACATTGGAGGAAATGGACATTTCATTGTCGTTGAGCACCACAATCAGGCGTCTGCCCATATGGCCGGCCAGATTCAAACCCTCAAAGGCCTCACCGGCGGTCAGCGCCCCGTCGCCGATGACCGCAAGCACATGGTGCTTTTCCCCCATAAGATCCCTGGCCATGGCCATGCCCAGAGCCGCTGAAATGGAGGTTGAGGAATGACCGACACCAAAATGGTCAAAGGGACTTTCATCACGCCTGGGAAAACCCGATAGCCCCCCTAAGGTCCTCAGACTTGCAAAACGCTCACGGCGTCCGGTCAAAAGCTTATAGGCATAGCATTGATGGCCCACATCCCAAATCAGGCGGTCGTGCTCTGGATCAAAAACCGAAAGCATTGCCAGCGTAAGCTCCACAACCCCCAATGAAGGCGCAAGATGCCCGCCATTGTGCGAGACAACCTCCACAATGCGGCTTCGGATTTCACCGGCAAGCTGGGTCAGCTCCTCCCGTGAAAAGCCTTTGAGCTGACTGGGATGCTCGATGCTGGCAAGAAGTGAACTGGCCATTCAAAAGACCCTTTCAAGGGTATAGTTGGCAAGCCAAACCAGCAATTGCGCCTCATCCCCAAAGCTTTCAAGAGCCGCCACCGCTTGTCTTGCATGTTCCTTGGCAAGGATTCGGCTTTGTTCAATGCCTACCAGGGCGGGATAGGTGGCTTTCTGCTGGTCGCGGTCACTGTGCACAGGTTTTCCGAGCACGGCGGGATCGGCCACTTCATCCAAAATATCGTCCACAATCTGAAAGGCCACGCCAAGTTCAGCGCCATAGCTTGCGATGCGCTGATAGCGCTCGCTCTCGGCTCCGGCCAGCAAGGCGCCACAGGTGCAGGCTGCACGCAAAAGGGCTCCGGTCTTTTTGGCGTGAAGGGCTCGCAGGCTTTGGAGATCAAGATCCTGCTTGCCTGTGGCGTCCATATCAAGCTGCTGGCCGCCAGCCATGCCGCTTGAGCCGGCGGCTCTGGCAAGTTCGGATAGAGCCTTAACGAGGTACGGAGCTTGCACCCGCGCCTGACAGGCTACGGCAAAGGCGTCGGTCAGAAGCGCATCTCCGGCCAAAAGAGCTGTGGCTTCCCCAAAGGCCTTATGACAGGAAGGCTTGCCTCGCCTGAAATCGTCATTGTCCATGGCCGGCAGATCATCGTGAATGAGCGAATAGGTGTGGATCATCTCAATGGCCGAGGCAAAGGGCAGAACAGCCTCTTCATCGGCTCCGCAGAGCGCGGCACAGGTCAGGCAGAGCACAGGCCGCAAACGCTTGCCGCCGGCAAGCAGACTGTAATTCATGGCAGAAGCCAGGTGCTCAGGAATCGACTTGGCAGAAACCGCTCCTGCCAAAAACGCTTCGACCTTCTGCTGGCGTTTGGAAAATAACGGGTCAAGCTTCGCAGCCATAATCTGTCCTTAAAAGGGAATGTCTTCCCTTGTGCTCGCCTTGTCTTGGCTTGGCTCGGCCTCAACGTTCAGGGGCTGTGCTTCCCCGTTCTGCCATTTCTGCAGCTGATGCCTGGCATTTTCAAGCATGCTCGCGCAATTCTGCGAGCAGAGCATGCCTTCACGGTAAAGCGCCATCCCCTTTTCCAGGGCCAGAGATTCGCTTTCCAGCTCCTGCACAATGGCCTGCAGGCGAGAAAACTGCTTTTCAAAATTCTTGAATTCTGAATTCTTCACTTTTTCCATGGCGAAACGGCGCCAAAGCGCCTGCCTCCTTTGCTCAAGCTTGTGTTATCGCTTGCCCTCAAGCGCCCGAATCTCGGCAAGGAGACTTCCGTCAGAAAGTCTCAGCCTGATCATCTGGCCCGCTTTGACGCTTTTTAGAGAGCGCAAGAGCTCTCCTTCAAGATTTTCTACCAAGGCATAGCCACGCTCCAAAAGCACAAGAGGACTTGCGCCCTGAAGCTGAGCCTGCCATTTTTCAAGCTCAGCCTGTCGCCCCTCAAGTCTGCGCAGCATCACTTGCCAAAGCGTTTCTTCGAGGCGCTCAAGGGTCTGTGTCTGCTCTGTGAGACGACTTTGCAAAAGATAGCCAAGACGCTCGGAGAGTCTGGCAACCTGGGCCAATGTGCCATCGAGCTTTTCCGGCGTCATTTGCCTCTGCAGGCGGCGCGAGAGCTCTGAGAGAGCCTGTTCTTTGGCCTGCAAAAAGGCCTGCCAGCGTGTCTGAAAGCTGTGCCGGCAATGCGCCAGACGCTCTTCGAAAACGGCAAGCTTGTGTTTGGGCGAGGCCAAAGCCAGAGCGCGCTCTTCGTGCTTAAGGCGCACGCCAAGGCCTGAGAGATAGTTTTCACAGGCAAGCAGCAGACGGGCTTTTTGCGCTTCGACATTGCTGAGCAGTTCCGAGCGTGGCTGCCAGAGGAGCTCTGCCGCATGGGTTGGCGTTGCCGCCCGCAAATCGCAGGTCAGATCCGCCAGCGTGACATCAATTTCATGGCCAATGCCCGCCAGCACAGGCAGTGTGGAATGATAGACCGCATCAGCCACTTCCTGCTCATTGAAGCACCAGAGATCTTCTAAGGAGCCTCCGCCGCGGATCAAAACGATCACTTCCGCCCAGTTCTGCGCACAGGCAAGGGCGATGGCTCGTGCTATGGCACTGGCCGCTTCTTTGCCCTGGACAAGGGTTGGGAAAAGACGGATCTGCGAGGAAAGACCGCGATCCTTGGCAATCTTCAGAAAATCACGGATGGCCGCCCCCTGCTCCGACGTGATCAGGGCAATACGGCTGGGATTTTGCGGAATGGGGCGTTTGCGCTTGGCATCAAAATAGCCCAGCCTCGCCAGCTCCTCTTTTCTGGCTTGAAAAGCCTGGGCCAGGGCACCGGCACCGGAACAGACGACATTTTCCACAATCAGCTGACAGGTGCCGCGCTGGGGATAAAACGAAAGGCGGCCGCAGCAGATAAACTCGCCGCCTTTTTCCATGATCTCGCGTGTGATGCGGGGATAGACCTCGCCTGTGGTCAAATTGTAATTGACACGCCTGTGGGCCGCAAACCAGGCACAGCTCAACTGGGCATGGGCGTCTTTCAGCGTAAAATACATATGGCCGCTGTTCATTTCCTTGACGCCCGAGACCTCGCCTCTGATCCAGATCAGGGGAAAGGTCGTCTCAAGTTTCTGCTTGAGTTGCGCGGTTATCTCGGAAACCGAATAAACGGCATTTTGCACAAAGATTCTCCGGCTCGTTACTGGCTCTTAGCCATGACCTTGTCCTGCCAGGCAGAAAAGGCTTCGGCAAAGCCCTCCAGGGGCAGCTCGCATTTTTCACGGCTTGCGCGCTCTGTGGCTTCCACCACACCGCGGGCCAGACTTTTGCCGCCAAGCACAAGCTGCATGGGAATCCCCAAGAGGTCGGCGTCCTTGAATTTGACGCCTGGGCGTTCGTTCCTGTCATCCAAGAGCACGTCCACGCCCATACTCTTTAAATGCTGATAGAGCCATTCCACCTTGGCACACACTTCAGGATTTTTCAGATCAAGGTTGATCAGAATACACGAAAACGGCGCAATCTGCCAAGGGAAGACGATGCCAGCCTCGTCATGGTTCTGTTCAATGGCCGCTGCCGCAATGCGTGAAATGCCAATGCCGTAGCAGCCCATGATCATGGTTGTCTCAACGCCCTGCTCATTGAGCACGGTGGCATGCATGGCCTGGCTGTATTTCGTGCCAAGCATGAAAATATGGCCGACCTCAATGCCGCGGGTCAGAGAAATCTGGCCTCCACAACGCGGGCAGGGGTCAGATTCTAAGATTGTTCGCAAATCCGCATAGGCGGAAATCTTTGTATCCCGGTCAAGATCAATGTGAATGAGATGGGTGTCCGCGCAATTGCCACCCACCACATAGTCATTGCCCAAACGCAGGCTATTATCGGCATAGATGGGGATCTCAAGGCCACACGGTCCTGCAAAACCCAAGGGCGCATGGGTCACACGTTCAACCACGTCCTGACTGGCCAGTTCCACCTGGCTGGCTTTGAGATAGCGGCCAAGCTTGACGTCATTGACCTCGTGGTCGCCGCGCACAAGTACCGCTACGGCTTTTCCATCCACGACAAAGATCATGGTTTTGACAATCTTGTCGTGTGTCACGCCAAGGAGCGAGGCCACCTCTTCCACCGTATGTGCCTTGGGAGTGGCCACAGATTCCAAAGCCTGACAGGGCGTTTTGGCTGCCGCTTCCTGATAGACAACATCGGCCCGCTCCACATTGGCGGCAAAGTCGCAGTCGTGACAATAGGCAATGGTGTCTTCGCCGGAATCAGCCAGAACCATAAATTCATGGGAGAAATTGCCGCCGATGGAACCTGTGTCGGCTTCCACAGCCCGAAATTTCAAGCCGAGACGCGTAAAAATACGGGTATAGCACTCGTGCATGATGCGGTAGCTTTCCTGGGCCTGTGGCAGATCCGCATCGTAGGAATACGCATCCTTCATAATGAATTCACGCCCGCGCATCAGACCAAAACGCGGACGCATCTCGTCACGAAACTTGGTGTGCAGCTGATAGAGCCGCAAAGGAAGCTGTCTGTAGGATTTGATCTCACCGCGCACCAGATCGGTCATGACCTCCTCATGGGTCGGTCCAAGGCAATAATCGCGCTCATTGCGATCCTTGAAACGCAAAAGCTCCTTGCCGTAATGCTCCCAGCGCCCGGTTTCACGCCACAGATCAGCTGGCTGTACCATGGGCAGAAGGACTTCCTGAAAGCCTGCCCGGTCCATTTCCTCGCGCACAATGGCGGAGATTTTTTTCAGGACCCGCAGACCAAGGGGCAGATAGGTATAGAGGCCACTGGTCAGTTTTCTGATCATGCCGGCCCGAAGCAGCAGTTTATGACTGATGACCTCGGCTTCAGCCGGGCTCTCCTTAAGGGTGGGAATATACAGAGAGGAAAATCGCATGCACTCCAATCCTTTCCTTCAGTAGGCTACAAGCTAGCGTTCGCTTTGGCTCTGCTTTTCAGCGAGCAGAGCCGAAAGTTCTTCCATAAAGGCCGTGAGCAGGGCATCATGGCCGCGCACCGTACGAATCACCCGGCCTTTACGAAAAATCAGGCCCTTATCACGACCGCCGGCAAGGCCGATATCCGCTTCTCGGGCTTCACCTGGTCCATTGACCACACAGCCCATCACAGCCACGCTGATATCGGCCGTGGATTCCGCCAGACGGGCCTCCACAGCACGGGCCAGGCCAAAGAGATCGATTTCCGTGCGGCCGCAGGTGGGACAGGAAATGATTTCTGGTCCACGCTTGCGCAGGCCCAAGGCCCGCAAAATTTCATAGGCTACGGTCACCTCTTCCGCGGGATCAGCGGTGAGCGAAACCCGCAGGGTGTCCCCAATGCCTTCGGCAAGCAAAAGTCCAAGCCCCACAGAGGATTTGACGGTTCCGCGGATCAAGCCGCCGGCCTCAGTTACGCCGATATGCAGGGGATAGTCACAGCGTTGGGCCAAAAGCCGGTAGGCGCAAACGGTATTGCCCACAGAAGAGGATTTCAGAGAAATTTTTGTCTCATAAAAACCGCGTGACTCAAGAATACGCACATGCGCAAGCGCACTTTCGACCATGGCCTCAGGGGTGGGTCCGCCATAGCGGGCAAGCAGAGCCTTCTCCACTGAGCCGGAATTAACACCGATGCGGATGACGCAGTGATGGGCTTTGGCACAGTCAACGACGCGCGCCACACGATCGGCTGAGCCAATATTGCCGGGATTGATCCGTAAGCCTTCAAGGCCCGCTTCCATGGCCATGATCGCCAGACGGTAATCAAAATGAATGTCAGCGATCAAAGGCAGGGTTGTGCCAGCACGCAAGGCCGGAAGCGCATGCGCTGCCTGCTCATCGGGCACAGCCACGCGTACCGCCTCACAGCCGCGGGCCTCAAGGCGTCTAATCTGCGCCAGGGTCGCTTCAGGATCGCGCGTATCGGTATTGGTCATGCTCTGCACAACACAGGCTGCCCCGCCACCAATGACCAGGCTTCCCAGGTGGATCGCGCGTGATGGACGGCAAGGCCTGATGAAGGAGGCGTTTGACACAGAAGAACTCCGTTTGCTGACCAACAAATGCCCAAGGCAATGGCAATAAAAAAACGGGAGAAATATACGCCAAACGACATTTCCCCACAAGCCAGAGACGCCCGCAAAAAATTCCGTCCTTCCGCTTTTGCCAGGCCCTTCTAGACATAGGAACATATTTTGCATATTTTTCTAAGGTCACGTGTCCACACACGTACACTGCCAGCTCTTGCCGGCCCTGGCCAAAAGCTGCCAAGCTCGGCGGCAAAAGTTACCTGGGAAAAAACCAACAGCATCTGAAGCTTGATGAGGCAGCTATGTGCAAAAAACTCCTCTTTTCCGTTTTTTTGATCGTCTCTCTGATCTTCAGCGTTGCCTGCTCTAAGCGTGGTACGCCTCAGGATCCTCGGTATATTGATGCTGTGGAAATCAAACTCAAATGCCGGGAACTTGCCGATCAATTGCTGGCCACAATGCCCAATCAGGCCCTTGACGGCGTGGTGGCCATGCCCACCTCCTTTGTGGATCAGAACAATACTGAGCGTTCTTCCCAGCTGGGTCGACTGATTGCCGAGACGCTCTTCTACGAATTCAATCAGCGCGGCTTTCCCACGCGAGAATATCGCCTGACTGGCAATATCACGGTTCGAGGCGCCCGTGACAATCTTGTGCTCATTCCCAGTGCCAGTATCCGCAGCAATCAGAGTTGGGCCAGCATCTTACTTGGCACCTATCTCGTGGACCGCGATGCCACCTTTATCAATGCGCGCCTGGTACGGGGCAAGGACGGTCTTGTGCAGCGCACAGGCCAGCTTGTCCTGGTCAATACGCCCATCATCCAGCGTCTTGGGGAACCCGACAAATACGTTTATCGGCCTGTTCCCAATGCCACAAGCGCCCCCAAACGCCATCCCCTTGATGGCCTCTACACGCCAATGCAGGCCGTTGGCACAGGCACCATCCCCATTGTTCAGCAACGTTAACACGGAGGCAGCGATTTCTTCCGGTTGTCCCGGGTAAAAAACGCTGAAAAAAGTTCATGAAATACTCTCTGCCGCTCCTTATCTGCCTTGTCTTTGGCTGTCCGGCCCTTGCAGCCGCCCAGTCCGACGCAAGCCTTCAGCCTGGCGAACGTTTGCTCTGTGCCAGTCAGTCCACAAAAAGCCTGGAAAGCCGCTATCTCAGAGAAGCGCGCAAGTATCGCTCTGAGGGACGCTATGAACTGGCCAGACAGAGCTATGTCCTGGCCCTCTCCATCTGTTCGGATGTCAATCGCTTAGCCGTCATTCGTCAGGAACTGGACGGCCTTGAGATGCTTTTGCGCACTCTGCGCTAGGAGAACGACATGCGCGCACCTTTTCCGCCAAGCTTCCCGAAACTTGCCTTGCTCACACTGCTTCTGACACTGCTCCTTTTGCCCTGTGTGCTTTCCTGCAGCGTCGTGGGACGTGTCGAAGCCCGTTTTACCGGCAATATTCCCTATGCCGGGAAAAGTGTTGCCCAGGATCTCGATCAACAGCTGATGATGCGCTACGCAGGCCACGGATCGGAAAGCGCGCGTGTGCGCGAAGGCATAGCCCGGGCCCGTTTCCTGATCATGGGCACAAGCCCGGTCAATCTCAATAGCCTCGAAGAATCCTGCCCCCTTGCCAGACAAATGACTGAAGAAGTTTCAAGTCAGCTCATGGCCCTTGGCTATCGCTACGAGGAATTACGCAAAGGCAAGGTCATTCGCTTTGACCGCAGAACCGGTGAACTCAACCTGACCCGCAATGTGCGACAGCTCACCCAAAACTACGGCAAAGGCCAGGCCATCTTAGCCGGAACCTATGTGATCAGCGATGCCGATGTGCGCTTCAGCTTCAGCCTGATCCATACCCTTACCAACGAAGTATTGGCCAAGGCTTCGGTAACCGTTCCCATCACTCAGGACATAATCTCACTGCTCGACGAGTCCCCCATCCGCTTGCCTCAGGAAACCTGGGGAGGCAATAACAAGCCGAACACCTATACTATCTTCCAATAGCGCATCTTCCTATGAGCTAAAAAGCATCTTACCCTACTTCAATGGCACTCGGAGAGAAGCTACCCCTATGCCAGAAGTTCAAGGCCCCTCTCCATTGCCCAGCCTCTCTCTGAAGGGGCTTTTTGCTGACAAAATCGTCGTTTGTAAGAAAAACTGCGACTGGCAAACAGGGGCTGCGACTTCCCTGAGCATGGGGGGGGTGAGAAAGGGAAGCTTTGACCTTGCGCTTCCCATACAGAGAGGTGCCAGATGAGTCCATACTATTACGTCTTGATATTTGGCTCGATTGTCATGGCCTGTCTCTTCATTGGCTACCGCAAAGGCTGGTTTCAATAATGATGATGTTTGACGAGCCAAAACCAATAGGCGAAAAAAGAGGCTGCCGACACGTTTCATGAAAGCACTGATGGCTTGCAAGATACGTTGAAGTACGCAAACACAAGCGTAAGTCCCCGCTGCTTTCTTTGCGACAGAGCCCTGATCGAAGCCACACAAAACGCTTCTGGAGACTGGGCAAGATTACGATCAGACATGATCCTCCTCATACTCCTCCTCACACTCGTACCGGTTGTTGCTCATGCCGACGGCAACGCAACCATTGCCTCATACGCTGATGCCAAACGCATGCTCTATGGCACCATCTATGCTGATCACCGCCTGACACTGTACTGCCAAGCGCAATTTGACGCCCAAAGACAGATCACACTTCCTCCTGGATTTGTCATTGCCGCCCATCAAGACCGCGCCTTGCGGGCAGAGACCGAGCATATTGTCGCCGCCGAAAACTTTGGCCGGGCCTTTCAGGAATGGCGTGAGGGCGCTCCACAATGTGTTGACAGCCATGGACGAGCGTTCAAGGGGCGCAAGTGCGCCGAGACAAACGAAGAGTTCCGACTCATGGAAGCAGACCTGCACAATCTCGCTCCAGCCATCGGTGCCGTGAATGCGACAAGACGCAATTACCGCTTTGGCCCTTTGCTATCATCTGATTTCGACTGGGGATCTTGTCCCATAAAAATTCACGGCCGTGTGGTTGAACCGCCGGATTATGCAAAAGGCCTCGTAGCCCGCTCGCATCTCTATATGGCCAATGCCTATCCAGCCCGATATCGCTTAAGCCGTGCGCAACGCAAGCTCTTCGAGGCTTGGGACAAACAGTTTCCACCGGACGCTTGGGAATGTGAGCGGGAGCGAAGGATTGCCCGTCTACAAAAAAACCGCAATGAGCTTACCGCTCGCAAGTGCCACTCATAAGCGAGACAAGCCCGTTCTTTGACAACTCCATCGTAACCCATAACAGTCAATGTAGGCTGATAATGCTCTCCGTCCCATCGCAAAAAAATGCTGCACAGAGGACGACCATACTTGCGTCTCAGAAGCAGTAACAACAATACTTGCAAGGAGCGGTAACTCCCTATGACTCTCCTCGACATCCCCTTACTGAACGCCCCAATTCAAATGGCCCTCGACAAAATCAAAGACACGCAGCTCAACCCGGCTATTAAGGACTACGCCGTCATTCAGGACATTTCGTATCAAGATAAGAAGCTGCACCTCACGCTCACCTTGCTTGGCATGGAAGATGTCCCATTATCGGCAAGTGCCAGCAAGATACTCATCGCCGAAGATGGCAGCACACTGCAGTTTGATGGTTTTGAAGCCAACAAGCCTTTCCTGTTAAATGCCCTCAATGCCTACGGAAAACGCGAGTTCAAAATACCCGATAATCCGGTGATTCGGAAAGGATTAGCTATGCTCAGGGGAATGATTTCCTAACGCCTAGCAGGCCTTAAGGAAGCAAGACAATCCTTTGCCAAAAAGAGCAGCGTCATTTGTCATCCGTTCAACGGTGAGCGGTACTATCTCGAGCGCTTCGATCGACGCAGCGACAGCGGCCGATACACTGAAATGAGACACATCGTGAAAATAGCTGCCAGTTGCAGAAATCCTTGCCACATAGTTTCCGGCAGGATGAACGAGCGGATGATGCGCAAAGGGGTATCCAGTCCATAGCCGGAAAGCCACGCAATCAGCCTGTCACCCCAGGGACCTAAGAACATTCCGCCCCAAAAACCTGCACAGCAGGCAACCATCCATTTGAGCCCTATCCAGAAGTATTTAAAAAAGCCAATGGATGTGATGGTAGAAAAAATCAGCCCTGTAATCAGGCTGCCGGCAAGACCCGGCAGCACCACACATGCATCTACCATCCGTAGGCACTCTTGAATAATCTGCACTCTGTCAGGGCTATCTGCGGTAAGCTTCAAGTAACAAAGCGCCTGCATAGCTAAAGCGCCACCCGCCCAGGCTGTTGCTGAGAGAAGATGAATGGCTTTTGTCGTCTTGATGATCCGATTGTCTGGAATGCTGTAGCCTTTGCCCCTCAATCCATACGATTTGATATTTTCCTGAAGAGCCATACGTATCTCCTTATCCTGATGGGTCGGGGAGAGAACGCTAAGACTGCCTCTCCCTCTTCTATTACCCATGAAATCGATGCGTTCTTCATCCTGATCGTTGCGTAACTGACCATGTCAGCTGTCAAAAAAATCGCTTCGCCGCTTCACGCCCTTGCCAATCTGGCTCCACAATCAGAACTAGACGATAGCCTTAGCATGCGCTGTCGCTATCTCACATCAAAAAATCTGTATCAGTCTCCCTCCGACACTTGAGATGGGCAAGCTTCAACAGTGGAGATGCCCATCCACACACGCTTGCGGCAATGTCGATACCTGATGTATAGCATTTTCGCACGGCTACCCTCTGGCCAATGCGTCGGCACGGCGCAAACGAAAAAAGGAGGGCATCGCCATGCGGAAACTTGTTTTCGTCCTACTCGTCGTTGCCCTGGTTCTGTTGCTGGCGTCTGACGTCAGATAACAGTTGACCCCGGCTCACTGACGATGAGTCGGGGTCGTAAAAATGTATCCCATGTAGTAGCCGTGCATGGGGCGCTAATCGCGCCGTGCCAGCCCGGCGAACTGTTGACGCAGTTCCGTCGGGTTCCTTTTTTACATAGCCATTAAAGCAGCCTTTGGCAAGAGCATTACGCTCACTTCTCTCATTGCCCCCTTGCCAGACCAATACATTTCCGCGTAAACTTCTTACCTATGGGTAGAAAACGCACACCGGCAGATGGCGCCTACAAGGCCTTTTTTTCAGACAAGGACATGGTCACGAGTCTTATGCAAGACTTTGTGCCAGAAAGCTTTGTTAAAGACATGGATTTCTCGACGCTGGAGCCATTTCCGACAGATAGAGTAACAAGAGGCTTCTGCCAGCGGTATGATGATACCATCTGGCGTTTGAACTGGCAGAACAGTCCCTGCTACTTGTTCCTGATGCTCGAATTCCAGAGTACCATCAATCCTTTTATGCCAGTACGCGTGCTCGTGTATTCGGCTCTGCTCTGGCAATATCTGATTAATCAGGGCAGCATCAAGCCAGGAGACAAGCTGCCTCCGGTTTTCCCTATAGTTCTCTACAATGGCAAAAAGAAATGGAAGGCCCCCAGCAACGTAAAATCTTTGCTGATTCCCATGCCTAAAGGCTTAATGGCCTATCAGCCATCCCAGAAATTCTTTCTCATAGATGAGAATGCTCTTTCATCGAAGATCATTGATGCAGCCAAAGGGGTATCAGCTAATCTGTTCGGCCTGGAGAGGCTGAAAAGTGGTGATTTGATGGCAAAACTGCTTTGCGATGTCAATGCCGATCTCCAAAAGTATCCCGATTCCTTGAGGCAAACCTTCGACAACTGGATTTTTTTGTTCCTCAAAGAACGTAAGATTATCAAAAGCGAAGCTGACTATCTGAAAATAAAAGGAGACCAAACCATGTTTGGTGAAACTCTGAAAAATTGGGAAGATTCCTTACTTTTGAAGGGCGAGGCAAATGTTATTGGTGATATGAAAAGGTCGTTACTCAAGGCACTTGAAGAAAGGTTTATGCCTATATCTAGCGCCATTAAGAAAAAGCTGAATCGTGTTAACGAGAACTCCTCGCTGTTTGATCTCATCAGCTCAGTATACAAGGTCAAGGACTTGTCCGAATTCGATGCGCTTCTGGACAGCAAGTTGCCTTCTCATAAATGATAGCAGCTGGCGGGATTTGTGACCAGTTTGTATCAGTCGACACCTAAAATTTCTTCTCTCAGAATGCCCTACATTGCATTTAATTGACCTTAGCTGACTACTATCATCAAACCTATAAAACCTCACCTCGGTCACACTAGACCCCTTCTCGCGTGTGTTTTCTAAAACCCGCTTCATTAAAGGCTTTCCAAGCATCCCCCATGCACTGTGCTTCTGGTAAGACAGGCTATTGAGCCAATTCTCTCTGCCTGCCTTGGCTTTCTTGGCCAGATTCTCTCGCTCCTGCTCAAATTCCCTCAGTTTCTGTTCCAGCTTGTCGATTGCAGTAGCACTCTTGAAGGCGTTGCCAATAATGAGAGAGGCAATGGCAAAGAGAATGCTGGTCTTGGTGCCCCTCTATTACAGACACGCTTGCGGCACTGCCGATACCTAATGTATATAGTTTTCGCACGGCTACCCTCTGGCCTATGCGTCGGCACGGCGCAAACGGAAAAAGGAGGGCATCGCCATGCGGATACTTGTTTTCGTCCTACTCGTCGTTACCCTGGTTCTGTTGCTGGCGACTAACGTCAGATAACAGTTGACCCCGGCTCATAAACGGTGAGTCGGGGTCGTAAAACTTTGGATCGCTTGAAGTAGCCGTGCACAAGGGCGCTAATCGCGCCGTGCCAGCCCGACGGAACTGCTCGAACAGTTCCATCGGGTTCCTTTTTTACATAGCCATTAAAGCAGCCTTTGACAAGAGCATCACTCTCAATATCGACAGAGCTTGTAAGCGGAAACTGGGTATCACTCAACACTCCCTCAGAGCTGTAAGATATTGGGCCTACGTGTCAACGTAGGCCTTTTT
This sequence comes from Desulfovibrio sp., assembly GCA_024699605.1. Lineage (GTDB taxonomy): Bacteria > Desulfobacterota > Desulfovibrionia > Desulfovibrionales > Desulfovibrionaceae > Desulfovibrio. The sequence continues at coordinate 52,775 of JAILPJ010000058.1, forward strand.
TGTTGCCTACAGCCAAAGGGAGGAATTTTTAACAAACGGAGGCACCCCTGGTATTACCCGCAGACACAGGATGGACGTGCCACTATTTCAGCGTGCCTTCCGGTCTAGGAAAACATATCCAGTTCATAGCTAGCCTGGCAGTTGAGCCAAAATTCTGCACTGTTGCCGAAGTACGTAGCAAGACGAACGGCTGTATCCGTCGAAATCCTACGCTCGCCGGCGATAATACCCTGTATCCGACTCTGGGGTATGCCAGTGTCCAGGGCAAGGCGCGTCTGACTGATGCTCATAGGTTTTAGGAAGTCCTCAAAGAGTATTTCACCCGGATGTACGAGCGGCATACGGTCGCACATGAGTATCCCCTCATGGTAGTCGGTCCTCTTTCCAGACAAAACAGATACGCCACTGGTCATTGATGCGAATGTTGCGCATGGCCGTACGCTGGGTTCCCGGCGGCAAGTCTGGCTCACAAAAGCCGTAAAGCAGGCTTTCCGCCCGACTGTCCTTGCAATACAATATCATTTAGAGCAATTTTCATGCAACAGAATATTTGACGGCGCATTGATGATGATCCAGTCGGCAAAAGGGGGAAAGATAAACGCCTTACCGTGCTTTTCTGATTTCAACAAGGTCGAGGCGGGGTCAACCAGAATATGACAGGAAATCTTTTAATAGAGCCAATCTAAAAATTTTGCTAATTTTAGATGCCCCCAAAAATGCCCCCAGATTTTTAGACTAGGAATTATGGGATTTTTTGGCACATTTTTTGCATATAACAATTTTCTTCGAATTGCAGCTCATCAAGACAGCCAACATCGACGATACCGTTGTCTACAATGGTTCGCTATAATCTTGATTTCGAACATATCTGAACGAAGCCTAAAGGGTTAAAGGAAAGAATTCTCTGATTCTGGCGAGTGACCTTTTTCAAGAAATCACCATAGCGTCCTGACAAGGAGAATTGGAAGAACTGACAGTTCCTATGATCGCAACAATCGTGACCTTATCTGTTATAGGGATTGTAGTGTTGCTATATGCAAAATATTCTCCCTAATTTTCACAAACTCACCCAGAATTAGCTATTATTGCACATAGGAAATATTCTAAACGTTTGTGTTGAAGTCAATATCGCAGTTAGCACTCATACGAAAACAAACTGAGATATCCATATAGTCTCTGGGGTTATCATGGGTATGTTTGGCATATGGTGCTATAACCGTGCGCTTACTATTAAGAGAGGTGACAAATGAGCACATACTATTACATCTTGATTATTAGCGTAATTGTTATGCCGTGCCTGTTCATCGGGCACCGCAAAGACTGGATTAAGTAAAATTGAGCTTGGGGTCAATTAGCGCAGCGATAGAACTTGGCACTCTGACGCATGTAGTCTTTATTGTCATCAAATGTGGATTGATCACATAACCATGCTGGCAAGCGAGATTGACTATAATGAGCACACGGACTAAGAGCTCTGATATGGAAGCTTCGATGATGGTTGGTATTGCCTTTACCGTTACAATCAGCGTTGTGAACTATATGTATACGTACAGAAAACAATGAAAAATAGTTTATTCAGTTATACTCAGGCTCTTAGATTACTGAGGCCACACATATAACCTTCTCCTACGCAGACATACCCAAGTACATTCTTGCCATAGACAGTCTCAGAATTTGCAAAATCCGTGAGCCAAAATAAAGTTTAAGCCCCTCTTGTGAGGGGCTTTTGTTGGCTGTGTCAGCAAAGCTCTTCCAATCAAAATTCATGCCAAATCAAAATCTATGCCACACAAAAATCGTGCCATATCAAAAAATGTGCCAAAGCTAAATTGCTTGAATTAGTGAATGTCTCCAGATGCAAAATATGTGCCAAGAATAGGAACAAACTAGATCGATTTCTGCAAATGCATTTCTCATGCCAAGTACGATTCTATAACAGCACAAATTTTGCTTATGCAAAATCCATGCTTAATGACATAGCCTTTTACCTTACCCTTTGCAACGCCAGTCTATCAAACTTCAGCCTCGCATTACCGAGACAGAGACCAAAAGTCCTCAACCAAAAGATAAAAGTACACATGGAACTGCTGAGTTATACATACGCCGCTTATTGAACTGGAGCTCCTTTTGCCGACTGAGGGCAAGACGGGTCTTCGAGCAAAAGACGCAAATGGCGCATACTCTGCCAGTGGGCATAGAGCAGTTCCATAAGGCCGTTCTTCACCCAATGTCCTAGGGTTTCATCAGGCAACGAAAAAACTTTTTCACTGTCTGCACAACGCAGACCGCCGACATTCTTGTCCATTCCATTGTAATGGACAGTCACCATGCGCTCGCGCAGGCAGTCCTGTTCAATGAGCTCAGCCATAATTTTGTTCATGGTAGACTGCCGGCGGTATTGGGTGGCAAGAGCATTTTCGATGCGGGCCAGCGTTTCAGTGGGACCTCCGTTGTCGTCAAAAAGCCGCTGGCCATTTTCCTGATGAAAATGCGGGGCATTCTCTTCAATGCCAATAGCGTATCCGGGGCTTTGATCTTCTCCATTCTCACTTTTTTCTGAAAAACTAGCCTTAACGATGGAAAACGGATAATTGGAGATCAGGAGCGGCAAATAAGGAGCTTTCCACTGTCCCTGATCATCCACGAAAACGTTTACGCCGCCTAGGCCAAGCAGGGCATGGGGCATAGCGTTCCTTTTATCAGGGAAAATGATGGGAAAACAAAGAGCCGCCTGAGGCAGCTCAAAAGGAAGAAGAGGAACCGCACTCTGCTTAGCGAAAAAAGAGAAATCATCAAGAGGCGAGTAGGTCAGAAACAGATGCTTCTTACCGCTTAAGACAGTAATATTCTGCTTATCCATATATCATTCCTTAATTGGATAAAGGTTGATCTTCATTTTTTTTAAGGACATATAGAGCAAAAGGATTGATCCGGCAAAAACGAATAAGGATTAAGAAATAAACAAGGAAAAGCCAGTATTATCTCGAAAAGAAATCAATCTCTCGGCAAAAGTGCTGCATGATTTGCCATTATACCAAATCAAATTTTCTTTACGAAAATGCGATATGTAAAAAAAATTATTAAACATGCTTTGGTGTTGATTATCCATAATACTCGATAAGCAGTTTTTTCCTTTAGGCTGCGTTCGCCAGAAGTGTTAATTATTTTAGAGACTGCTCAGAGTTTACGAGGCGTAGTCGCCTTAAAGATCAACAATGCGCATAGACCTAACCAATCGCCCCTTTTTCATCGGGATCAATACTATTTGCAATCATAGCCTTCATTTACTATCCCATCTACATGCAACATACAAAACCGGCGGAAGAAACTTAAATCAAAGCTTACCTTTTTCCTTTTCCAACAGATGAAAAGGAACCCGCCGGGGGTCGAAAAACACCCGGCGGGTTAGAATCAAACTTATCTATTACAAGTTGTTAAAAACTACCGACTATACAACAGGCGTGTCAACAAGCTGGAGATCTTCCGTTCCAACGCCAACAAGATTGACGCTTGTAATATCAGCATTAGTAGCAGGGTCGTTATCGTATGCGGCATTGTTATCAAAAGTCAGTGAACCTTCAACTTTATAGGTAAAGTCTGAGCCCTTACCTACAGCGGTTCCTGCGTTTTTGGTCACCAACACCGCATTGAGCACAACATTGTCACCAGCTTTGTCAGTTGTCTCAACCAAAACCACGGCTTGTGCCGAGTCGGAATCTTTTACAGTGGAAGAATCGAATTTCGTGATTTTTTGCAACACTGCTTTAGCTTCAGAATCACTCAAAACGCCATCGCCACCTTTTTCTGTATTTCCATCATATTTCCAATGATAAATGGTTGCGCTATCCTTGGTCAAGGTAGCGAAACTATCATCGGCAAGAACCTTAGCGGGCTGATCTTTACCGAGTAAATGCCCCACATTTATCATATCTGGAGCTGGTTTTCCAGGAACAGCAGCGGCGGCGGCTGTACCTGCTGTGGTAGCAGAAGCTTTATATTCGAAGTCATAGACCGTGTCATCACCGAAACCACTTGTGAGATCGATCACATCTTTAAGAGTGTTGTGTCCGAGGGCGATAAGGTCATTTCCAGCGCTTGCTTCAACAACAACCTGTGTATTCACATTGTCTGCCAGATTGTCCGTCGGATCGCCATTATAATTAAGAGTGTTGGTGGCATCCCATCCATATTTGTTATCGCCATTTCCATACGCTTTATCTACAGTTGTCGCAGAACTATCGAAAATCTGACTTGTGTTAAGCGTTACTGGTTTTGCCGCGCCATCTGACATATGGAAAGTTATTGAAAGATCTTTACCATCAACCTTACCATTAAGTAAGGATTCGACAATAAGGCTATGACCGGCTCCATCCTTGGCAGCAATCACATCGCTCAAAGCATGTCCATGCATTGCGGATGTATCGTTATTAATGGCATCAATAATCGCATGGTTGATTTGTTCGGCTGTTAAATATGTATGACCGTCAACCTTAGCATAATATTTGCCATCTGAACCTGATGTCACAGCAAAGTCGTCAAACTCTGCTTTAGCGTGGAAACCTTGGTATTTGACATCAACCCAGAATTTTTGCATACCTTTAAACGTAGTAGCATCGGCTTTCACAAAATTGAAGGTAGAGAGGCCACTCTTGATATCGTTATTGAGGGTTGCGCCATCAAAATAAGTCTTCGCGATTGTTCTGTCTGTAGCGTTGAAGACTATTACTGCATTGTATTTATCTGCGCCAGCAAGAACTCCTTTGTTAAGTTCCTCTGCTCCACCGGTAAAGAGGTCTATTTGATTGGCATACACCTTATCATTTCCAGCGCCAGCATTAATTATTACTGATCCATCGCCCTGTTGAGCATTTGCATTATATTTTGGGGCTTGTGTATAGAACCATACAGTATCATTTCCATCTTCAGTATTGATGGCCACGTTCTGCAAATATTTCTGGTTATAGGCCTGATTGGCAGACATAGCCTTATAGTTAAAGGCTACCAGGTCATCACCCTTAGCTGTATTGATGTTCAGCTCGAAATCTACGTCAGCGGCAATGCCTCCGTTAACGTCCATATTGACCGTGTCGTTGCCGTTACCTGTGAAATAGGAGAACGCACCATCATATTTCTCGTTAGCAAGAGGGGCGAACATCTTGTCAATGTAGCGTTCACCATCGACAGATTTGAAGTACTTGTCGTAAGAATCAGCTGTAATTGTTGCGCCAATATTGATATCACCGTCGTAATCAGTGGCATCAAACACAGCGACATCTTTCAGGCCTGTCGTACCTGTTGTATCCGCATCCAGCAATCTGGCAGGATCGGCCCAGGTCAAATTATCAGACTTATAAGAACCAATATCATCAAGCTTTCCATTCCAGGTACCGATGAAGAGCTGGCCGGCCTGATCTTCAGCATTGTTGGCAAGAGCCTTAACGTTTCCAATCACGCCGTCGCCATTGATGTCACGCCCCTGAACTGTGACCATACGCAACGTGTTGTTTGTTGAAAAAAGACCCTTGAGCCAAGAGCCCTCGTCAACATACACATCCATGCGCTCAACACCACTACGAAAAGACATAGAACCGATCTCAAGCTCACCACCTTCGGAGCCTTTGAGCATATCGTTGGGGAGGCAGTTCGGATAAGCATCGTTCCACTGAACGCGGGCGACGTTATCCAGCTCAACATCGACCTGAATGAGCGGGCAGGTGGTGCTTTCGGCTTCATGTACACCCCAAACGATGCCACCAAGGGCTGGCACCATACCAGTGCTAACACCCCAACCCGTTCCAGGATGGGCAACCGGATCAGCATCAATGACGCCGTCTACGGATTTAATGACGATATACTGACCCATATCGCTGGCGTAATTCTGATTGCCAACTTTTGCCACCGCATCGTATTGAGCTCCAAGCTCAACAGAGAACTTGCCCTTCATGGAAGGATGGGCAGACTCATAATCGGCCAGGGCGTGCTCGAACGCAGTCAGCAGAGTAGCGTAAGTTGCCGAAGAGCCAGTGTAAAGGGCCTTATCTTCTGCACGAAAAGCGAATGTCTCAAGATCGCCGTCGTCATCACCGCTGTACCAGAACTTGAACATATCAAAAGGCTGTTCAGTCAAAGGATTAGCGTTGTTCTGCGCGTTTTTGACGTCCATGAGCTCGATTTGCAGGGTACCGCTCGTTTCCGCCGCCTTGGCTTTCAAGTGCTGCGGATCAAAGTACACGTAAAAACCCACATTCGGATCGGCGTCTGCGAAACGAACCACGGTTTCACTGGAATTATGACGGATGTCTTCAATGGAAAGGGCGGCGCGGCTGTTATCTGAGCCAATGGTCATTTCTGTGCCATCGGCAACGATGATACGGTCGGCGTCAATGTAGGCGCTAACAGTAGCTGGGGATGTGGTAGGAGTATGGTAGTTGTAGTTATTGTTAATTTCTGAGCGAAAGAGCACTTTCTCAACGTTGGTTACAGTAGGCTCAAGCTTTCCCGCTCCCTGAGACGCATTTACACGCGCATAGAGGGTGTCTTGGCCGCCAAGGCCATCAACTTTGTCTTCACTCTGCAACGTGCCAAGCTCGGCGCTGAAGTAATCATCGTAGGTATCGTCTACAGTAATGACACCAGTAGCTTCATCAAAATGGGGATCTCCGATTGTGCCAGCAAGATCATCTATCTTTGTTGTCAGCGCCTGACTTACTCCACCGTGTGAAGCAGGAGAAATAGTAAGGCCTTCGCTCTGGCCATAGCTGAAGTAATGCTGAACTGGATTCAAATTGGCGGCCTTGAAAGCATCCAGCAACTGATCCATTGTATAGCTAGGATCTGTCACTTTCATTTGAGCAAGTTTGGCATCCATGTATTTGCTAGTATTAAAATTAGCGTTTGGATCAATACCTTCTTTCATGCCATATTTCAGGTAATGATCCCATGCACTCAAGCCTACTTTTGCAAAAGCAGCTTTTATAAATTGCACTTGAGAGTCTGTTACTTGTTCAACATATTTAACATTGTAATAATCAGCAGCTTTGCTCTGGAAGTAATAATCAACGTCAAAGTAGCTGTCAGGACTTACATTCTCCGCATGACCATATTTGTTAAAATGAGCATATAAGCTATCTGCGGAATCGGGATCATACCCACAATCCTTGAACATTTGTTTCAGTCCGTTCATGGACAGATTTTCATAGCCTACCTGCTCTCTCATAACCTCAAGTTTGCTTGTGAGATAATAAGATTTGTCAAACCATTTAGGTGCAGCCATTTAAAGAATCCTCCAGAGGAAATTAAGATTAGGAAATTGAGCCTCGCCCCTTGGTCAACCTAGACAAGAGGCTAACCGGTAATGGTAAGTATCGATCGTCTCCCACAGCTTTTCTTGGTCGGGTACCAACCGACTCGAAAACCAAGGGGTGCCATGCAAAGGGTACCGATCTTTGCACAACACAGAACGAACTTGACCATAGCTCAAATTATGAAGGAAAGACACAGAAGCTCGGTGTCCTCGAACCTGAGGAATTCACCCTTGTGTTTCTCCTGTTGACTTGAAACCAAATTGTTCTTGAGAGTTTTTGCTCTGACCAGGTTGCTGACACC
>JAILPJ010000060.1 GCA_024699605.1 Desulfovibrio sp.
GCACAGTGGCTTGGCCGCCTTGTTGAGGTACTTCTTTGGCATGAGTGAGAACCTCCAGATGCTATAGGGAGATTCTCTAACAAAAATCATGGGTATGGCAATGGCTTAGCTCATGAAAAATCTTTTTGATGCCGAGTATAACACCTCGCAAATCCCAGATAGGCGGTCTCAATGGAAAGGTTCTGGAAAGCTTACGGGAGATTTCTCGCTGCTCATGCCCTGACAGCGTTCTTCCCCTTGCTGAAGGCGCCAATTTCAATAGCCTAGGGAAACAGAGCCAAGAGAAAAAAAAAGGAAGGCCCCGCTTCTCCAGAACGACTGGGACGTGGGGCCTTCCTTGTGCCTTACGGCAAGCATTGTACGAGTTCGCAGCGTTGTTACTTCCCTTCCGATTGATTGCTCAGGAAAGCGGCGTACTCCGCCTTGGCCTTTTCAAGATGTGCCATGAACTCAGGGTTGGCGAATAGCTTGGCCATGAGGGCAGTCGCCAGCAGGCGTCCGGCATCGACATCGCTTTGCCAGTGGTAACCGCAGATCACTCTGCTCTGCCCGTACTCCTTGCCACGCTGAAGAATCAGTTCGGCCCGTGCGGGATTGATCTCGCTTAAGAGCAGGGCCACGCCCCAGGCGCGTGTGCTGTGACCTGACGGATAGGAACTTGTCTCCCTGTGCGATTCTTCAGCCTCACGGAAGCAGGTGGCGTCTCCATAGTGTACATACGGACGCTTGCGCCAGTGAATCTTCTTGAACTCACGAACGCCTTTGCCGAGCGTTCGACGCACCCGCTGGATCAACCTGTACAACTCGGGCATCGTATCCTTGCTGATGGGCGCACCAAAGGCTTCGGAAAAATACTCGGGCAAGATGCGGGTATCGGCATCCCTGGCCGCCTGATGAGCACGCTCGGTGTTCCGCATGGCCATACCTTGCTCATAGCAATGCTTATCGTGCCGAAAAAGCAGGCTTTCGGAATCCGGAGGCTTGGGCAGGGACACCGACTCATCGAGTTTGCCAAGATCGAAATGTTCGGCTCTGACCTTTTCCTGCCCTTTGACATCTTTGGCCAAGACCGTTGAGAACGGCAGACAAAGCAGAGCAAAGAAAAAAATACAAGACGCAAATTGAGCTCGCCGCATACGCTTGCCTTTTCATCCTGAATGGATTTGGCTACACGCAGCGTCCATCAATCGACCACGACGCTTCGTATTCTACAGAATCGCTCGTAAGCGATGTTCTCTCTAGACGGCTCTTAGAACACTATGGCTCAAAACAGCAATTATTGTCCACGTGCAAGACTGGAGAGAATATCATTGGACTTGGCAATGGCGGTATTGGCACCAGACGTGTAGCTGTTGTACTGGCCCATCATATCTTGCAGCTGCACCATCTTGGTCTGAATGTCAGCGCCGGTATTATCCATTTTCGTCTGCAGCTGGGCGATCGCGCAATCCCATTTGGCATTAAGATCTTCTTTACTATCCGCATTTTTCTTATAATGAGGAATAGTAATATTATATTTCTTGCAATCCTCAACAAACTTATCATCAATCCCAGAAGGAATACCTGAGTCATTGAGGTGTAAACCTTTAGCCTTATACTCGCGTGCCTGATTCAGAACATCAGAAATTTTCTTTTTTTCTTCCTGTTGAGCCTCAATATCATGAATGCCATCCATGGCCGCTTTTTTATTGGTATCAGCCAGTTCAAGCATCAACAGGGCCAGGGCCAATTGTGGACTACGGGCGCCAGTAAAGGTTGAAAAGTTAACACTTGAAGCATTTTGAACATCATTAACTTGACTCATAAAACATCCTTTTATAGACAATATAAAATTTTATAAGATTCAAAACTTGAATAGTAGCAGCAGACGGTTCAACAAGAAAACCATGAGCCTATTGACCACGCGCAAGACTGGCAAGAATGTCATTGGACTTGGCAATGGCGGTATTGGCACCAGACGTGTAGCTGTTGTACTGGCCCATCATATCTTGCAGCTGCACCATCTTGGTCTGAATGTCAGCGCCGGTATTATCCCATTGTCGTCTGCAGCTGGGCGATCAACTTATCCCACTCGGCCTTGTTTTGGTCGGTATCCTTGGGAGTGTTTGGCACAGTAAAGCCCATATCTTCGACTTTTTTGTTGAAATCCGGACTGGTGTACGGTTGGCCCCCGGCGTCTTTGGTGTAGCGTTGATCAGAAGCCCTATACTCCCGGGCCTGATTCAGGACATCCGCAATTTCCTTCTTCTTGGCCTGCTGATCCTCAATATCCTTAATGCCGTCCATGGCGGCCTTTTTATTAGTATCAGCCAGTTCAAGCATCAACAGGGCCAGGGCCAATTGTGGGCTACGGGCGCCAGTAAAGGTTGAAAAGTTTACATTTGAGGATGCTGTGACATCATTGACCTGACTCATATTTCCTCCACGGCTAAGGAAAATTTTGCGGGTGAGCAATACGGCTTTGCCAGTCAAAAGCAAAAACAAAAAAAGCTCGTTTGCCGACAGAAAAAGAAAAGGCATACAAAAGCGACAGACTGTTCGCTCAAAAGATCCTCTTGCAACTAGACGCAATCCTTTTGAGTTCTGCTTCTAACTGATACTGTAGCCGAAATGGGGTTTTCGGCGCAAGGGTGTGTGCTGGATCGTCAAAAATGACGATTTCGTCCAGGCCAATCCGGCCAAAAAAAAGCGTGTACGAAACGCTCTGTGAGGTTCTTTTGGGAATGGTATTGACCCGAAGCAAAAGAGCGATGCATGGCTCTCGAGGAGGCGTACGTTGTCGCTCAAGTGGCCAGTTCCGTAAGCACAGAGTGGTCGATGCAGATCAACCGTTCACAGACAAGACAGTTGCCCTCTGTGCGAGGAGCGTTCCAGGTGGGGTCGGAGATGTTTGCGTGGAATCGTACTATTTTTCTGAACCGAATGAAATCCGCACAATAGGCAGTTATCGTCTCTTTGCTTACGTTGCTTGCCTAGTGCTTCAGACAGTTTTGCTCTTGCGTGAGTCTTGTACCGTATTTTCAAAGATCTGGCGGCAAAATAAAATTCATGCTTATTTTCGGCTCTGCACGTGCCTTTCTCCTCTCAAAGTATACTCTCTCAGTTCTTATGCATTATTTTCCTAAATTTTCATTTTTAACTATTTCTTCTAACAATTTTTTGGCGTGATCAGCGCTTTTACCCTGTAGTTGACAACTCAATAAAGTTATAATTTGCATCATATCTTCTACTAATTCTTGTGCGTCAGGTCTTTCCTCATTATTAATAATTTCAATTTGGATATTATGTAAATCTGCAAAATTTTTTATTAAGTCAAAGCCAATGTATGCCAATTGATCTTTATTATATATTATTATTTTTGAAATTTTATCATCATTAATTAATTGTATCAGCCTTTTTAAGCCCGGTCTATTATAATCTATGCCAGAGCCAACATCTTGTATAATGTCAAATCTCTTGTAATTGTTTGATAAATATACCCTAAAAGCTTCAACTTGACGTTCTAAATCATCTTTTTGTTTTTTACTTGAAAGTCGGCAATAACCGATAGCTATTTTTCCTGATATATTATTTGATATAATCTTTTGAAGTTGTTCTTCAGAATAATATCGATATCCATTAGCCCCAACGTGATGAGGTTTGAGCTTGCCTGATGCATCCCAATTGCGCACCGTTTGCGCAGTAATGCCTAAAATTTTCCTAAATTCTCGAAGCGAATAAAATCGTTGAGACATATATCCCCCAAAAACAAGACTATATCAAGGGCTTTTATAGTAATAAATTTTTAAAGATTTTTAATTTTTAACGTGGACACAGTCTTACGGCTTGAAAAAAAGCTCTACCGTATTGCTGCCGTCAGCCTCACAGTAGACATAGTGGTTGGAGACATGCTTGATGAGGTGGACCCCAAGTCCGCCAAGCTTACGTTCCTCAACGGACAAGGAAGTATCGGGTGTTTCATAATTGAAGGGATTGTAGGGCTTACCCCAGTCACGCAGCCAGACACAGAACTGTCTGATGCCATCCATATTCACCCAGTTACAGCCCAATACGACCTGCCCGTGCTTGGCGTGCTTCGGCTCTTCAACGTTGCCATAGGCATAACTGGCCACATTGACCAAAAGCTCCTCAACCGCCAATTCCACGTGCGTCTGCATCTGTCGATGATCTTCTCCCAAATGCTTGTGGAGAAAATCCAACGCTTGGCCAAGACTCTTTTGACTGGCTGGAAGAACAATTTCCGGCATAATTATTCTCCAGAGACACGCAATGCCGCCAAACCTTCCGCCCGTTCTGCATAAACAGCAAGCATGCGGTCAAAACCTGAGATTCGAAAGACTTCAGCCACCATGGGCTGCAAACTACAGAAACAGAGATGACCACCACCGTTCTTCATGGCCTTGGCCAGGCTCAGAAGGCTGCGCAGGCCTGCGCTGCTCATGTACTCAAGTTCTGCCAGATCTACCAAAATACGCCTATGGCCTTCCTGGAGTGCAGCCTGCGCCTTTTCGTCAAAATCCCCAGTCGTTGTGGCATCCATACGGCCGGAAAGAGCCAAAACGACACAGTCTTGCTCTTGTGTCAACGTAATCTCCATAATACCCCAATCCTCATCAATGATAACTCAACAATAGGCCCTGACTGATTTTCAGCCAGCCGTCCAAGGTCACAAAAAGCAGAATCTTGAACGGCAAAGAAATGGTCATGGGGGAGACCATCATCATACCCATGGCCAAAAGAATATTGGAAATGATCAGATCAATGGTCACAAAAGGCAAATAGAGCAAAAAGCCCATTTGAAACGCGTGTGTCAACTCCGTGATGGTGAAGGCGGGCACCAGAATCAAAAGATTCTCCCTGGTGATGTCAACACGCATTTCCTGCGGCCAGACCCGTCTGGCCGTACCTATAAAAGCGTTCAAGATAACGGGAGACGTATTGTCCTTGAGAAATTTTCTGATCGGCGGGGAGCAGTTCTGGACGGCCTGCAAAAGCTCTGAGGGTGGAGAGTTGCCGGTAATGCTCTGTTTTTCCAAAAGACGGAGTGTGTCCGTAAAAGCCGGAGCCATAATGAAGACCGTGAGGATAATAGCCAGTCCGTTGATGACCATGGTCGGCGGAATCTGCTGTACGCCCAGGGCATTGCGCACCAGACTTGTGACCACCACGATCTTGACATACGAGGTAATGAGCATGAGCAGGAAAGGGGCAAGACCCAGGATGGCCAGCCCGACGACCAAATAGATCGGATTGATACCAAGACCCATCAGCTCTCAGCCTTTTCCGCATGACCAGCCTGTCCATCCATCGCCGCAAGTTGCGTCAGCTGCACACCAATAGCTCCCCCCACATCCACCAGACGTCCAAGAGCCACAGGCCGTCCCGCCGCCAAGACGGTAACGGGCAAATGCGCGGCATCAGCGGCAAGGGTGAAGGTTGTGCCCGCAGCAAGACGGGAACACTCGATGAGCGGCAGTTTTAGGCCGGGCAATTCAAACGTGATATCCAGTTCAACCTGATTCAATTCTTCCTGCCCCAAAAGCGGAGCTTGCGGCTGTGCCGAATTATCAACACTTTGTGACATTCTCTGTTCTCCATGGGGCAAATCCCCGGACGGCGTCTGCAGCCCTTGCAGCGTCAAGGTGCAGTCCTTGAGGCTTGTGAGCAGATAAAGCCCTTTGGCAAAGCGGAGACGCGGCTGATCAGGGGTCAACGTAACAGGAAAAAGGACATCCCCTCTTGCCAGTGACAGCAATTCCTCACGGCTGAGCCGCATGTTCCCCACTTCCACAGCCACTTGGAGTTGCATGCGGGGGACAATGGACTCGGGCAAGTGACACCTGGACATGGGCATACTTTCCAGGCGCTCCAGAATGGGCAAAAGTGTCGCCCTATCCTGCCACGAAAGGCGGACGAAACTTGTGATCGGTGGGTCACAGGCCACATGCAAACGAAAATCGACAAATTCCGTAAATCTGGGGCGAGAGACGGGCTTGGGCGGTCCCACAAAAAGCGCTGGCAGACCGGAAAAAAGGGAAAAAGCATTCAAAGGGCCCAAAAACATCCGTTCCAAGACAGCCCGAATCAGGGCCTCAGGCAAGAGGGCAAAACGATTGCTGGAATCCTGAGCAAGCCAATCTGCAAACTCCGGACGCAGCCGCAGGATGTCAAGATTCTCCAGTGCAATGCGCCAAAGCCCATTACAATTCACGTAGCAGGTATAGGCATTTTTTTGCGCCTTGCTCGTGTCAACAGCATAGGCAATGGAAAGGGTCGGCGCATCTGGCTGCCCATTGTCGAGACGCACAGTGTACGGCAAGAGCCGGCTGACAAGAGCATTGAGAAAACGCGCTTTTTCCGGAGCGAGCAATGGCGCTTTACAGGGTTCGCTCATACCGTATCCGGATGCTCAGCCATGACGGAAAGCCCTCGAGACCGCCGCCTGGTATCACTTTCATTGCCTGAAGCGCTATCCTGATGGCTGACAACAACGTTCACACGCTCACCATGCTCTTCCAGGGCTTCCACCAAACTCTGCCTGGCAGTCACCGCCGTCTGGAAGGCGGAAAGATCCTGGCAGAGCACCTGAATATTCAATTGCCCCTCAGCCGTACGCAAAATGCTCAGTTCAGCCCCCTGCAAAACGCCATCGGCAAGGGTAATACGCACTTCCTGAGCGCCTTGACTGGGTTCAGCCACAAGAATGCGCTCCACAAGCTTATCCATAGCCTGATAGCTCAATGCCTCACTCGCTGGCGCAGGCTCAACCGTCTTTGTTTGCAGCATGTGCTGGGAAAAAAGACTCTCCAAGAGAGAATTGGTCGTTGGCAAAGCGCTTGGCGGGTTCGTGCTTGAGGAGTCTGACGTCTGAGAGGTAAGGTCCAATTCCTTATGGCTTTGCGCACTCGGCTGCTTGCTACGGCTTTCCCTCTTGAGCGTTGAGAGAGGTTTTCCCGTATTGTCAGCATGCTCAGAGAGCTTGGTCTGTGAGGCAAGAAGATCCTCTTCACTGCCGTTCTTGGGTAAGGAAACGTTCATTTTCTCGCCATCGTTGGGAAATGGCCTCTGACCTGCCAAAGTCTCCACATTCCTTTGATCGTGACCTTTTGCTGTCGGGTGAGAGCCCCTCGAGGAAGGCTTATCTCCCGTCGAAGCCTCTTCAAGGACCTCAGAGCCAAGCGCGCTAGATTTCTCTGTCGTTGGCGTTAAGCGGCATTGACCGCTTTGGCAAGAGTTCTTGTTTTCTTCAAAGAAAGGCTCAGCCTCATGGCCTGGCAAAGACCACTTTTCCCCCTCTTGGTCACCACCGTCTCTGGGGGTCTGGGAATAGGCCTCGGCAAAAAGCGCCTGTTCTTCAACAGAAGGCTGCGCAAGCAAAGGCTCCTGGCTTGCCTTTTCAAGACCCAGTTGCGGCTCAGTAAGCATATCTTGCACTTTCATAAACGTTTACTCATTCCTGCAACATTGCGATTGTTGAAATTTTCCTTGGAGATGACCTTTCCTCTCTGCCGAAACCCACTCAAGAAGAGAAAAAAAGCCCATGCAGGCTAGCGTAACGAGGCTTTGTCCTTGAGCCAAAAACAGCGTCCTTGCCCGGATCAAGCCTTGCGCCCCAGGCCCTGGTAGTGCTGATCAACAAGGCTGCTTAGGCAAGCTCAGCATCTCGCCCAAAAGTCGATGGCCTGCCCTCAACCTATTCACTGTTTTTGGCCGGTCCGCGTACCTCTTCCATCTCAAGATCACTGAGGCGTTCTTCTTCCTTGCGCATGCTCTCAAGCCAGATGTCTTGGTGTTTTTCAAGTTTAAGCAGGGCCTTACGCGCCAAAAGCAAAGCCTGACGTGCCGCCTGGACTTTCGTTTCACGTTCACGCACAACAGTCTGGGCATCAAAGACCTTTTGCTCGCGCTCGACCTCACCCTGCGCAAGGCTCGCCAGCTGCTCGCGAAACACTCTCAGCTTCTCCACATCCAGAGCTTTTCCGAAAATGGCCGCATAGCGGCGATCTTCCTCCTGCGGGCGCCAGACACGGTAGCGAGAAAGCTCCTGTTGACAAAGGGCAAGGGCCTCTTCCGCTGCTTTCAGGCGTTCCTCTGCCGCAAGCACGTCTTGTTTGGCCTGATCCTCATGCTTCTGGCGCACCCTAAGCATGGGAGCAAGCGGATATTTCTGCGCGTCCACACCCTAGGCCACCACTTTTTGCAAGGCCGTTACGGTTTCCTCAAAGCTACTCTTTTCATCCAGCTTCTGGCAGAGAAAGGCTTTGATCTGGGCCATATGCGCCAAAGCGGCATCGGCCTCGGCATCAGCGCCCTTTTTGTATTCTCCGATCTGGACCAAGAGCTCAATTTCAGCGTACTTGGCGAGCATGGCGCGCAATTTCTGCGCGGCCTGTTTGTGCTCGGGCGTGACAATGGCGTTCATCACGCGGCTGACACTGGCCAGCACATCAATAGCTGGATAGTGGTTGGCACTGGCCAGTTTACGGGAAAGCACAATATGCCCGTCCAAAATGGAACGCGTTTCATCAGCCACAGGTTCGGTCATATCATCGCCTTCCACGAGCACGGTATACAGTGCCGTGATAGATCCCTGGCTGGAATTGCCGGCCCGTTCAAGAAGCTTGGGCAGCTCAGAAAACACGGAGGGCGGAAAACCGCGACGTGTGGGCGGCTCACCGGCCGCCAGACCGATTTCACGTTGAGCGCGTGCAAAGCGGGTGACAGAATCCATCATCAAGAGCACGCTTTTCCCCTGATCGCGAAAATATTCCGCAATGGCTGTGGCCGTATAGGCCGCCTTGAGCCGTTCCATAGAGGTGCGATCGGAGGTGGAGACCACGATCACGGCCTTGGCCAAACCTTCCGGTCCGATATCGTGCTCAATAAATTCGCGCACCTCACGCCCGCGCTCGCCGATCAGGGCCAGCACACAAATCTCGGCGCTACAGCCCTTTAAGATCGTCGATAAGAGCGTACTTTTACCACCGCCAGCAGCGGCGAAGACGCCCATGCGCTGCCCTTCGCCACAGGTCAAAACGCCGTCGAGCACGCGTAGCCCCAAGGAAATGGGATGGTCGATGATCTTACGCGTCATGGGATTGGGGGCTTCGGCAAAAATGGGGTAATGCTTGTGCGTACGCAATGGCGGGCCATTGTCCAAGGGCTGACCCAGTCCGTCCAGTACACGCCCCAAAAGCTCCTGCCCCACGGGCACTGAGAAAATTTCACCAGTGGGAACAACTTCCGTTGCCGGAGAAATGCCCTGCATATTGCCCAGGGGGGACAAGAGGGCAATATTCTTCACAAAACCAACGACCTCGGCCTTGAGCTCCCATGATTCCCAGGGATTGCGCAAAATACAGAGTTCCCCCATGCGTAGACCAGGCACCACGGCGCGAATGATGGTCCCCACCACCTGCTCCACGCGCCCGCGCACCTCCACAGGGCTCACATTGCGAATGGTTTCGTTTAAAATATTGCCAATATACTCAAAGGCCATAGAGCACTCCCAAGAGCGCAAAGCGCATCAGCTCTTCTCTTCGCCGATCCTTGCGGCCAGCGCTTTTTCAATGGCTTTCAGCTGCACGTCGAGACTGGCATCCACAACGCCCATTTCACTTTCCAACAGGCAGTCGCCGGGCTTCATGCGCGGGTCGGCCACAAGTTCATAGCCCGACATGGTGGAATGCGAAGAAAGCATGCCCGCAAGGGCTTCACGCACTTTGGGCTCATCATCCGTTGAAACTCGGATCAATACGCGATGGCGGCCGCGAATCTGATCCAGGGCCGTGCGCACCACGCGCACAATGCGCTCTTTCTCATCCAGCTCGCCCACGATCTTGCGTACGGCCATGGTCACAATATCCACGATCTGCTGCTCAAGACCTTCCAGATACTCTACCGCCTGCATACCGGTTTCCAGCATCTTTTCCGCCTGTTGCAGCTGCCCTGCCATCACGCCGTCCTCATAGCCCTGCTGGCTGCGCTCGTTATACGCTACCTCGGCACGTTTTCGGATTTCCTGGGCCTGCTGTTGGGCATCGTCCAGCAAATGCTGCGCTTCCAGAAGCGAAGCATACTCTTCGGCTCGCAGCAGGCGCGTGCCCGGGGCAGGCCGCAAGGTGGTTCCTATGCGCTGAAAAAGGCAAGCCATGACGGAGCAACCTCTCGCAACAAGCATCTCTTAAGCATACGCCAAAGCGTCTGCCAGGCGTCATCGTCCACAGGTTCGTAATCAGCAAAGGACTTCCCGTGGGACAAACTGAAAAGTCTCTTCTCCAAGCTCAAACGCAAGACCTCAGGCCAAGGCTGGGCACAGAAGTGCAGGGCAAGCCAGCCGTGCAGCCGGCAACGCTCGGCCAAGGACAAGTCTCTGTCCAGGTCTGCCATAATGGCTCCGGCCAATCCTGTCTGATATTGACCGCGGCCCACGGCGTACTCCAAAAGCGTTTCCCCAAGTGCCTGACATAACTCCTGTCTGGCCCGTCGCTCTACAACCATGGCCAGATCCTTGGCGTGCAGTGTCACCCCGCTGACCATGGCCAGCCGCTCAAGTCGTTGATCATCTAAGAGGGCGAGTTTTCTCGAATCTTCTTTGAAATCCCAGAAAAAAACGGGTTTACCCGGCTCTGGCAGAGAGGTTCGCAGACAGTCCGGAAGCTGAGCGAGCCAACTCTCAAGTTCTGCTTGCGGCCACAGAAATTCGCTGAGTGTGGGTTGATCGTAGCAGGGATGGGCATTGAAACGCAGAATATGCGGCCAAAGTTGATGCAGCGGCTTGTTTTCAGGATCAAGAAAGGCGTCAAAAAACGCTGTATCTGCAAAAGCTCGTGCCATGGTACGCTATGTCTTTGATCCATTGGCCGCTTCCGCTTCCGCCTTGGCCTTGCGCCGCTGCCAGAACACGGTGCCGGCAATGCCAGCGGCGGCAAAAATCAGAGCCAGGGCCACTGTCTGCAAAAGCAGAGGCCAGGAAAAGGTTGCCCCGAACAGCGAAGGTGGCGGTGGGGGAATGGTTGGTACGGTCACACTTTCACGCACAGGCACAAGCATCACCGTCACATTGTCATAGGCCAAACCCGCCACAGCACCGGCCGTGGCCTTGCGAATCTCTGTGACCAGACGTGTGACGATGGAATCAGGACTGTGCCTGAGAAACACAGTCGCCGAAGGCGGAATTTTCACATTGTTTAAGGGATCGTTGACCCCCAGCACCACATGCACACGCGCTGTCAGCACGCCGTCGATACGCGAAAAGGTATCGGACAATTCCTGAGAAAGCGCCCAGATCAGCTTGGCCTGTTCTTCCGTAGCTGAACTGATCATGCCGCCACCGGCAAAGACACTGCCCAGTGTGGCGAACTTATCGTGCGGCAGACTTTTTTCTTTGAGCAACTGCAGGGCTTGTACCACCTGCCGGGAGTCGACAGAAACACTGTAGCCATTTTTGCCCTGAAGATTCTTCCGTGCGTCGAC
Source organism: Desulfovibrio sp. (assembly GCA_024699605.1). GTDB lineage: Bacteria > Desulfobacterota > Desulfovibrionia > Desulfovibrionales > Desulfovibrionaceae > Desulfovibrio. The sequence goes on from JAILPJ010000060.1 coordinate 11,476, forward strand.
TCCTCGCTTCAAAAGCTCAGCGAGCATGGCATTGGCTTCTTCCTCGTCAAGACCGGCATAGAGCTCCGTCTGACAGGCAGAAAGCAGAAAAAGCAAGGGTATCAGCAGCAAAAACTGCCATAGGCGGGGAAAAACAAGGGAAGGATGGACAATCATAACTGTTTCCGCTTTATCTTGCGCCGTTCATCCACTTGATTCAAAAGGCGGCTGCAAGCTCTAGGGCAAGCTGCTTTTGGGGACTCCCCTCGGCAAGATGGGCAAATGACTCCTGGGCCTCAACGTTTTTGCCAGAAAGCAAAAAGGCCATGCCCTCCACGATTCTGGCATCGGCATCGTCGGGATTGGCCTCAAGGACCGGTGTCAAGATGGCAAAGACCTGATCAAAATCATCCACCACGAGATGGGAATAGGCCAAGGTGATCAAAGCCGGAGCAAAATTCGGTCGCACGGACAAGACGCCGTCCAGCATGACCCGCGCCTGGGCCGGAAAGCCTTTGTGGCAGGCCAGATTGGCCATATCGAGCAGCAGCGCCACAGCCTGATCGTCAAGAAGCGGATTTGTTGGCATCACCTCAATCACCTCGACATTTTCTCATGCAGCGTATTGGCGGTCTCCTCAGCCGTTTCCACAGCCAAAAGCACGCGTTGCGCCACGTCGAACTCTTCACGTGTCAGTCCACGATCCATGGTCTGACGGACAGATTGTCTGATCTGTCCAAGAGACTCCTGCAGTCTCCGCAAGCCAATTCCCTGATAATCGCCCTCGAGCAGGTCGAAAGCGGAAAGAGTCTCACTCATGGGGTCCTCGTAAAGGATAGCTAATGATTCCGTTGGCACTGCGCAAGGTCAGCTCCGAAGACGTAATACGCTCAAGCACATTGCCATTGGGCAAAATAGCGCCCTGAAAAAAGCGTTTGCCGTCGTCTGTGATGATGAAAAGCAAAGGTGCGGTGAAGACACCGGTAACCTTGAGCCCCCCCAATGGATCCGAAGCGTGCGGAACTTTTCCTGCTTCAAACGTGTCCTTGTTTGCTGCGGGGTTGGACTGGGCGGCTGGCAAGTGCAGGTTGGCGGATTTTTCAGAGTGCTGAGGGGTCCGTCGCACCGCAGGCTCGCTCGCCACAAAAATATTTTCGCCAAACAGGGGTATGCCAAACTGGGCACTGAGCTTGGCCTTCAGCTCTTCCAAGATCTGCCTGACCTCAAAGGAAAAATTGCCTGTTAAGGTGATACGGCCTGGCAGACAGACAGGACGGATATTTTCAAGATGCTCCTTGTGCAGCGCAGCGAGAATAATCGGCACAACTTCGTCTTCGTGCAGAATACGGCGCTCTTTAAAGGGCGGTGAAGGCACATCCTTTTCAAGCTGCCCAAAAGCTTCGGCTTCAACCAAGCTGTCACGCATAAAGGCCGCAATACGCACGCGCGCTTCGCCAGCCCGTCGAACCATAGTGACTACCGGCGAAAAACCGCGCACACCGAGAGCATTGCGCACAGCCTGCAAGAGATCATTGTCCACAGCCACTTCAAGATAGACCGGAAAGGAGACATCGCCCACAGCCGAACTTAACCGTTCCAAATCCGCCGACGTGGGAACAGAGCCGCGCACTTCCACGCCTGGCCAACGCGGCGTGACAGCCAGATCGGCAAAGCCAGCCTCGGTCAGAATTTTTCCCACGATTTCCGGGTATTCCCCACGGCTGGGCCCTGTGGAAAAGGTGATGGACAGAACAACCAGCAAAAACGCAAGAACGAGCAAGGGCAACGGTCTGCGCCATTTCTCCCAGAAGGAACGGGGCTGCTTGGCAGGGGGCGCTTCCATGCTCACAGGCTGAAAATCTGCCTCAGGCTGAACAGGGTCCACTCTCTCAACTGGCTCTGCCGTTTGGACAGGTTCCTCCGTCGCCTGACTCAGGGCGTCTTCTTCTCCGCCGTTGGTCCTGACTGACGCATTGGACGCTTGCGCAAAGCTTTTTTGCGGAATGATGGTCTCTTGCTGCACATGAGGCAAATTCCAGGCAAAACAGGTATCTGCGAGATACCAGGCCTGACCGCAAACCAGGGAGACCTCCTCTTGCACCTCCTCGCCATCGACAAAAAGCGCCCCTGCCTCCGGAGCGGCCAGAACCTGAACTTCAGATTCTGCACGCACTGTGAGGCGGGCATGACGCGGCGCAAGTCCCATCAGGATCAAGTCACAGGCATCGTCGCTGCCTAAAAGCCAAGTGCCCGCTGCCAGTTCAATCTGCGCTCCCAAATGCACACCGGAAAAAACGTGCAGAATGGCGACTGTTTCTCTGACGTGAGCGTCGATCTCTTCACTCATCAAATACTCAGCGTACGACCCTGAAACTCATGCCCTGAAAGCAGGGAAAGAAGTCCGGGAGAAAACGCTGCCTCTCTCATTTTCCTGTCCATTGGAAAGACCTTGATCATGCAAACGACGGAGTATTCCCCCCCAAGGCCTGAGCAAAACGTCGTCTGCTGGCAGCCTGCTAGCAAGAGACGCTTACGCCCAAACACCTGCTGACAGGCTGTTTCTTGTCTGAAAAACGGTCTGTTCAGATTGGCCGGAAGCAAATATACGCACTGCGCAGGCCAACACCTGACAACGTTACGGACGCACCACAGGCGTTGACGTAGGCAGAGGCTTCGTGGGTTCTCCCATGGGTCTGGGATGCTCAGGCGCCCCGGGTTCAGGGGGAAGATCGGGCGTTGAAGCATAGTCCAGACGTTTGCGGGTGCAGCCGCCCACGGGCGGTTTGGAGGGAACGCGCTCGTCGTAATTGGCCTGCGTAGCCGTACGGCTGAAGCGGGGATCTTCAACGCGATTGGGTACGACAGGAATATCTTCAATATTAATAATGCGCGGTGTGATCAGCACAAGCCGCTCCATGCGCGAATGGCTCAACTCATCACTGCCAAAAAGGTGTCCGAGGAGGGGAATATTCTTCAAGGCCGGTATGCCTGCTCCCTTGTCGCCCTGCTTTTCATAGTAATAGCCGGCAATCAAGAGACTCTGCCCTTCTCCCACAATGGCCTGCGTATTGATTTTCGTCTGTTTGATGGGCTGGGGATTGGTACTGCTCACCGTGAAGGTTGCGGCGTTATCATTGCGATTGTCCTGCACACTGACAATAAGCTTGATGGCATCGGGCAAATAGGAGCCATCTGGCAGCTTTCGGCCGGGAATGATATGCGGGGTGACCTTGAGAACCGTCCCGGTCTCGACCTTGAAAAGATCCGTGGCCTGATAGCCGGAAACGGAGATATAGTAGGTGCTGGTATTCTCAAGGGTTGCCTGCACATTGTCGGTGGTCAAAACCGAGGGCTTACCCAGTACTCGCGCAACCCCATCCTCTTCCAGGGCCTTGACGCGGGTCAAAAAAAAATCGGTTCCGCGGGTATAGAGGGTGGAAAAAGACAGACCCGCGTCGGAGGCATCTCCTGGCGTGGGAAGCGCTCCCTCGGCCGCTGCCGCGCCCGCTGCGCCACCAATACGCCAGCCATTTCCCAAGTCTGCTACGCCCTGATAGTTGATACCGAGATCACGCTGATAATTACTGTCAATATCCACAATGGCCGCATGAATTTCCACAAGGCGTACCGGCTTATCGAGATCAGCAATAACGCGCGCGTAATAGGGCATACGGTACTCGGCATCGGTAACCACGACGGCATTCATGCGCGAGTCGGCCATGATACTGACCTGAGTGGAGTTAGGTCCGTTCTGTTTGCCACTGGGATTGACACTTTCCGACTGTGCCTGAGCCGAAGGAACGTTTTGCGTCTTACCCTGCGCCAAACCGCTCCCCAAAAGACCCTGTTGCGCCGAGGAGGCCCGCATCACGGTGGTCTCCGTCTGCGGACCGCCAGCCACCATAGCTCGCAAAATACTGGCTACGCCGGGCACGGTCACCTGGGTGTCATTGCTGCTGTTGACTTGTTTGTCCTCGGCCCAGGCATTTTTTAAGGGAAAAACGCGCATCACAACCCGATTGACCTGCGCCTGCTCCATGGAAGCCATCGCCTGACGCAGCTGGTCAACATAAAAACCAGGAGCCTGGACAAAAAGGATATTTTTATTGCGTAAAAGCTTGTGTTTGAGCTGAGGGGAAAGGATTTCGGCTTCCCGAAACAGGGAAAGCAAGGTCTCGGCACTGACAATGGAAGGGGCAAGGAAAGCCTGTTGCATTTCCTGCTGAGCAAAGAAATTGATGGTGCGACCCTGTTTGAACCAGCGAACCTGATAGGCCGCGCCCATGCTAGAGAGGAATTCGTAGGGATCAATGGCTTCAAACGTGCCGGTCACTTGACCTTTCAAAGCTGGACTGACAAGCGCTGAATAGCCTTCAACGCGGGCGAATTCAGCCAAAAGCACAGCCAGCTCTTCATTTTGGGCCACGTGGGTGAAGGGCACAAGAAACAGTCTTTGTGGAGTCTGTGCCGGTTTTGCCAGAACCGTTGCGGCCAAAAAGACCCAGAGTAGAAAAAGAAGCAATGAGACAGGGCGCTGCATGAGACCTGAACCCGTAAGAAGTCATGGAAAAAAGAGGCAAAAACGCCAAAGAACACGAGCGTAGCTGCCACAAGCCTGTACGTCAAAAGCAGAATATCACCCGGTCAGGTCGCCTCGTAAGATCAGCCCATTGTGCTCAGAGTTTGAGGTTGGAAAAGGGACTTGCGCTGAAAAAAGCGTTTAGCGTACTTGGGTGATCATTGGAGTAAGCAAAATTGGCCTTCCACCAAGCGTAATCATTCAACCAGTCCTGAACTTCCTCAATAAATGTGTCCGTGTCAACACTTAAAGGCACACAACGGTAACAGATAAGACGTGCCCCACCCCCGTTTTCCCCGGGAACAGTGAGTTGCCCGGGCTCTTCATAGGCGACAAGGGAAGGTTTATCCCTCAACGCAGCCACCTGCAGGCGTGCAGCCTTTTCACAGAGGGACTCACGCTCACTCTCCTTGCCTTGAAACTCAAACACAGTCCCACGCATCAGACAGAACTGTTCGCCAAGACAAAAGAAGACAATATCGAGATTGTCTTCCAAAGCCACACGCACCACCCCATGGGCATCGGGTTTCGTCAGAGACGTCCAATTGGTAGCCTGAGCCAGTGCCTGCAAATGCTCACTGAACCTTGGCATAACTACGCCCCTGTTTCAAGCCCTGAAAGCATAGTCTGTGCCTTATCCATAATGACTTTGTGCTCAGGCTTGGAGGCATCTCCCAGGGTCAAGACCGTCTGCAAAGCCACCTTGGCATCGTCCTTTCTCTGCTGTTTGAGTAAACAGATGCCGCTATAATAGAACGGGGCCGGATCTTCCAGTGAACCATAGAGAGCTGCCATTTGATAGGCTTCCATGGCTCCGTCAAAATTTCCCTGCGCCTGACGGCAGGCGCCAAGGCCCATCCAATGTGGCACATCCGTATTGGCGTAGCTGCAAAGCCAGCGAAATATGGACTCCGCTTCCTGCATTTTGCCAGCCTGGTAGAGCTGGTAGGCCAAGGCATAACGGGCGTCGATGGAGGCCCTCTTAATGCCAAGGATCTCGTACAATGCGGCACCACTGAGCAGGGCGTTTCGCACCTCTTCAAACTGATCCGGGGAAACACCAAAAGCTTCAGCCGTCTTATCAATATTCTTTTTCACGGCATCAGCATAGAGCTGAAAGGCCATATCCTGCTTCTTGCTCTGTTTAGCCATAGAATGCCACCTTTTTAGCTTTCTTGAGGCAAAACCACACCGTACAATAAAATCGTAGCAAATAGGGGTAGACGAAATCCCTAACGATTTTAGGCGTTACGGTACGCCTGTAAAAACTTTTCAAGCATCATGTTCAGTTTCTCTTGCATATCAAGGGGATACAACATCACAGAACACTTGCGTCCGATTTTCTCCAATGAGGTTGGAGGGCAACAATCTCTTGGAAGCTGTTCTCTCCTAATTGGAATCTTGTACGCCTATAGCATACACGTGATCGCTCTGACAAATAAAAAAATAGGTACACACAGTGATTTTTGCCCTTGTTTACTCCTATTATGAAAATCAGCTCACCCTCCCCGTGACGGGGTGTGGTCAATTTCTTTGTCTTGGAGCAAACGCTTGACATACCTGTGTTTATCAGCAAAAATGGTTGTTGTAGCTCGAAAATCGGCTCCTAGAGCCGATTTTCTGGATTTTTTGATCCGTAAAAATATGGGTAGACGTAGGTGGACAAACACAACTCTTTCTGCTATC
>JAILPJ010000069.1 GCA_024699605.1 Desulfovibrio sp.
TAAAGAAGCCGCCAAAAAAGCTGAACTTGCCAAGACTGAAGGCATGCACGCAGCAGCTAATCAGCTGGAGGGCATGATCAACGCCTTATCAGCGGCAGCCAATGAACTGTCTGCTCAGATAGAGGAGTCAGACAAAGTGGCATCTGAATCTTCAAGTCGTTTAGCTGAAGCGGCGACAGCGATGAATGAGATGAATGCCACAGTCCAGGAAGTTGCTCACAATGCTTCATCAGCGGCTTCTGTCTCTGCGGAAACCAGACAAAACGCAGAGAAAGGGCAGAGGATTCTCGATGATGCGTTGGACAGTATCAATCAGGTACAAAGAGTCTCTTTGGAGCTTCAAGAAGACATGGGGCAACTGCACGGACATACCCAAAGCATCAGTCAGATTATGAGCGTAATTACAGATATTGCCGATCAGACAAATCTGCTTGCCTTAAACGCGGCCATTGAAGCTGCAAGAGCTGGTGAAGCCGGACGTGGTTTTGCCGTTGTTGCCGATGAGGTACGGAAGCTGGCAGAAAAGACAATGGCTTCAACAAACGATGTTTCCAAGGCCATTTCGGCTATTCAGAGTAGTGCCCAAAAGAGTGTTGACAAGATGGGCGAAGCTCTGGCAGCCGTGGATCAGGCAACATCCCTTGCCAAACAATCCGGAGAAGCGCTGCAGCAAATCGTCGGAAATGTCGAAGAAACAGCTGATCAGGTGCGCGCTATTGCAACGGCTGCTGAAGAGCAATCTGCAGCCAGTGAAGAAATCAACCAGTCAGTTACTGCCGTGAATGCTATGTCTGGACAGACAGCAACCGCTATGGATGAAGCTACGAAAGCTATTTCTGATATGGCTCTGCAAACTGAATCCCTGGCAAATTTGGTTGAAAAGATGAAAAGTGAATAAGCAACAATATCTATAAAATAAAAAAAGGCAGAACATTTTTCGATGCTCTGCCTTTTTACTTTCTAACGGTGTAATGGTATTATTTCTAACATAAAAATATATTGTAACTTGCTGACAACCAATTATCATACATAATTCAAAAAGAAAAATAATTGTCTGCGGTGAAAGGGATTATTGAAGAGATTAAGTAAACAGAAATTCTGAGCAGGAGAGCGAAAGGGGACGTTATCAGGAGCATCGGAGGTGGTGCCGTTTAACTTCACGAAATTTCGTACAAATATAGGTGTTCATCTCACAACCCAAACCAAAGGAGGTGAACATGACTGAGACTAATGTCCTTAGAGGCAAAGATCGCCGCTTCATTCTTGATTTTTCTATCATGATCGGAGCCACCAGTGATGCTATCGAGAGCCTGCGTTTTGAGAAGACTAGTTCCGACTATGCACGCGGGTATCTGGAGTGTCTAAGTAAAAATGGCGATGACAGGATGGTTCTCTTGGCCTATTTCCTTCTATCCCTGCTAACGGCGAAGGGTACGGCAGCCGAGTAAATAAGACAAAGGCGACTTTCACACGAAGGTCGCCTTTTTATTCAGGGCATCCCCGTCATCAGGTTCAGCCAGCAGTGAAAAAGGGGTGTAGATAATTTTTGTTGGTTTTTTCAAAATTATGCGCAAGATTGAACCTGGGCACATGGATGAGGGAGGCGATGAAAAAGACAGAGGCGAGCAGACCGCAGGTCAAAAGCCCTTGGTTGTCAAGACGTCTGACACCAATGGCTGTGCCCACACAGGTCAGGGCATAGCCTGAGGCCAGAATGGCTGGAGAGAGCACTCCTTCGGCAATATGCATCAGTTTTTCCCACTTCCCGCAAATTTGGTCCAGAGTACGGCACCCAGTTCCACCTGCTTGGGCCCATCCTTGGAGGGCATAGTATCGGCAGCCGTATTCAGGGCCGCAAAACCCCACCAGCCTTCCCAGGGCACGGCATAGGTGAAAATCCCCTGGGCATCGGTCTTTACAACCTGGGTGACAAAATAGTCATTGGGCGCTTTGCGCTTTCCGCCTTCATTCAGGTATTCCACTTCCACCATACAGTTTGCAGCGGGTTTCCCGTCCACAAGCACCTTACCCTGAAAAACATTGCCTGCATAGTTCCCAAAGGGACGGGTCAGGGGCACGATTTCCGTCTTGAGACCCAGCGCCTCATCCCAGCCTTCCTCTTCGCCAAAGGCCGGCACCATGACCTTGGTGTAGTGGACAATAAAGCAGTCTTCAGCCGGTTCAAAATAGGGTTCAGGCTCTACGGCAAACTGATAGAGACCAGGCTTGGCAAAGGTATACTGCGCGATCCAGGCTTTATGCTTTAAATAGGGCTTGGGTGTGAGGGCGGCTGTGAGGTCTTCCGTTTTTCCCGCACTTGTCACGAAGACCCGTTTGGGCTTTGCCATTTCCATGCCATTTTGTTCCATGGGGTGACAGAAGGCCATGGTTAGAGAGATTGTCTTTGCGGTTTTGTCGATCACCGTTGCCTCAGATGGGATAAGCAGCCCAAAATGGGCATGGACTGGAATGGCTGTGAAAAGTCCCCAAGCAAGCAGGGTGCAGCCCAGAGCAAATTTGTGCATAATCACGACTCCTTGTGTTGCTGAGTTCTTCGGCAAAAAACGCGAGGAAAAGGGATCCCCTGTCTTTCATTTGTGAAAAGCTTTACGTCAAAGTAGCACGTTTGTCAATATCGTGCTACGACTGAAATAGACACGGATTGCTTATCCACAGTATACCTTGTAAAATAAGGAAAATTGAAACTTTTTGCCTGCTCTTATGCTTGGCAAGTGCATCGTCAGCCACATTTCCCGAAAACGGCAGGTTAGCGTATTACACAGACGTTGACTACAAGAAAGCACTAGCTGACTGAAATTGATGGCGGCCTTGCTCATAGAAGAGATAAAATGCGCAGTTCCAGTCTTTCCACACTGGACACAGTCTGGCTGGGGGGCTGGAAAGGGGGTAACACCGGGAAAATTCCCCCGGAATGGCCCCAAATTTCAACGATCCCAGATTTCCTAACGAGGAAGGGCCTTGGGCAGGGGAAACGGGCCTTAAATCTTAATTTTGAAGCAATGTACGTTTTTTTTGGCGTGTGGTAGTGTGTGCATATCCAGAGGATCTTGTAGCTCTCCAGCCATATGGTTCGTTTAAACTATGGTTGCTGCACCATTAGGTAACAGATTCTCACCAAAGCAGATTTCATAGGGTAAGTAAAGGCAATGAAAATTTACCAAGCAGGGCCACTCTTCTCAGAAGCAGAAAGGAACTGGCATCAGGGCTTCAAAAAGAAGCTTGCCGATGCTGGTCATGAAGTTATGTGGCCGGGTGAATTCTTTTTTGAAGAAGAAATCAAAGCGTGGGGCGCTGATGCGCCCAAGCAAATCATGGAAAGAGACAGGGCTGCCATTGACGCTTGTGATGTTGTGGTGGCCCTTCTTGACGGTACGCAAGTTGATGACGGAACGGCTTGGGAGATTGGTTATGCTTATGCCAAAGGGAAGCCAGTTGTTGGGATCAGAACTGACTTCCGTAACGCAGGCGACACCACGCATGAGAGAGTCAATGCCATGATCGAGGGAAGCTGCGTAGGCATAGCTCAGGACACAAACGGCATTTTACAGCTCCTGTCGCAGGTAAAGAGGAACTTTTGATGACGTTACCCACCATTTATGATGTTTGCACTCCACGTGAAGACGTGTTGCATGGTAAACTTACAGAATCCGATTTTGCAGCCGATTTGGCACAAGTTCTGAAGAACACAGCGCCTGCCGAGTATCAGGACTCGGCCTTGTTTTTTGCCAACACACACCCAACACGGGGACTAAAAAATCTGTTACAGAACGTGTGCCAGAGGTTAAAGGGCACTGGTGAACAAATTTCCTCTATTTTCCGGCTGGATACGAATTTTGGTGGTGGTAAGACGCACTCTCTGATTGCTCTTGTTCACACAGCACAAGGTATGAAGGGTGTTTCAAATGTCTCAGAATTCCTTGATCCTGACCTTATACCAACCGAGGCTGTACAGATAGCAGCGTTTGATGGAGAGAACGCTGATCCTGTCAATGGACGCCTTATGGGAGACAGCATCCGAGCATACACCCCATGGGGAGAAATCGCCTTTGCTCTTGGTGGCAAGAAAGGATACGAAACTGTACAGAAAAGTGATGAAGCAGGGATTGCCCCTGGGGCAGAAACCATTCGAAGCTTATTTGGAGACCGCCCGACCCTCATCCTTATGGACGAACTGGCTATTTACATCCGCAAACAGTCAGCCAAGAAAAAAGATGCCGGAAAACAGCTCACAGCCTTTCTGAGTGCTCTCTTTAAAGCAGTAGAATCGGCACCTCGTGTCGCACTCGTGTTCACTCTCGCTATCGGTAAGAAAGATAAAAAAGCTGTTGACGCCTATAGTGAGGAAAACCAGTATATTGCTGACACAATGCTTGAGGCAGAAAGTGTATCGGCACGAAAGGCAACCCTTCTTGACCCCACAGAAGAAGATGAAACAGTCCAAGTGTTGAGACGACGCCTCTTCAAATCCATTGATGATAACAAGGCGAAAGCCATTGTTGATGAGTATTGCAGACTCTGGAACGTAAACAAAGAATATCTCCCTTCGGTAGACATCAATGAGGCAAACCGTGAAGCGTTTTACGAAGGGTATCCGCTTCACCCAGAGCTTGTGGCCACACTGAAGGAAAAGACTTCGACCCTAACGACGTTCCAAAGAGTACGGGGCATGCTCAGGCTCCTTGCTAGAACTGTGAACCAGCTCTGGAGAAAGCACCCCTCTGAAACATATGCTATTCACCTGCACCATGTGGACTTTTCAAACAGTAGCATCCGACAAGAAATTTTGATTCGGCTTCAGATGCAAGCGTATACGCCTGTCTTAGCTGCCGATGTAACTGCACAGGAAGGCGATAAACCCTCGCTCGCTGAAAACATTGATCGTGAACATTTCAGTGGGATGCCGACGTACACCGCATTTGTTGCTCGAACACTGTTTATGCACACCCTTGCCTTTAATGACAGTTTAATGGGTGCCACTGAAAATGAGTTGCGGTATGCCATTCTTGCTCCAGATTTGGAACTTAGTTTTATAGACGACGCAAGAAGACGGTTTATCCAAGAATCTGCATACTTGGACGACAGGCCAAACCGGCCTTTGCGGTTTATGGTGGAAGCAAATCTGACAAGGATGATACAGATTCGTGAACGTCAGGTTGATTCCAATGATGTACGCAATCGACTTAAGGATGAAATCAAATCTATCTTCAAGGGAGATACATTTCAGACTGTATTCTTCCCTTCTGTCCCGAATGAGCTTGAAGACGCTGCTACAGACAAACCGATTTTAGCTGTTATGGGTTTTGATGGTGCTTCAGTTTCTATTGGTGATGCTGAAATTGCTGTTCCCAATCTAGTCAGCACAATGTTTAGATCTAAGGGGGCAGATAGCGGAATAAGGCTATATAAGAATAATATAGTCTTTATTGTCGCTGAAGAAGGCAAAATAGAAGACATGAAGAGCAAGATGCGCCACAGGATTGCGCTTGAGGATATGCGTATCCCAGCTAATCAAATAGATCTTGCGGATCACCAAAAAGAACAGCTCAAAGAGAAATATAAAAAATCAGAACAAGAAGCTGCAATTTGTATCCAACAAGCTTACCGACATGTATTTTTCCCGTCTAGAAATAAGGTTCAAGGTGCTTCAGTAGACCTTGGACATACGACAGTTGAATATCACAATGCTTCTGCCAATCCTGGTTCTGGCCAGGCGCAGCTAGTTCGAGTGCTTACAGACCTTAACAAACTTCGCCGTGACGGGGACAACTGCGACAGCGCACTATTTATGATTGAAAGAACGCCGTTAAAAAGGGAAGGCAAAATTAGTACATTAGAATTACGCAATGAGTATAGAATGGAAGTTGCTCTCTCCATGATGGTGGGAGATAAAAACTTCATTGCCTCTATCATAAATGGTATTGAAACTGGCGAATTTGTTTACCAAGATGGAGATCTTATTTGTGGAAAAGGAGATCCAATTCCACAGGGACTCAAAGTTAGCAATGAAGCTTTTATACTGACTGCTAATTACGCTCGTGAAAATAAAATTTGGCCGAAAATAGTTGAACCTGAACCGGAACCTGAGCCAGATCCTAAACCTAACCCAAATGATGAGCATGATATTAAACCAGATCCAGATACCGATACAAATTCAATACTTATTCCATCATCAACTTCAAAAATAAAAGAAATATCGCACGAAGGTGATCTCAGGACTGTTTTGAAATGTATCTTAGAAGATGCTCGTAGCGCAAAATTTGAAGCAATATCCTCGTTTAAATTCGATTTTAGCGAAGCAAGAGGCGGTTTTTCTTTCCTTGTCGCTGCTAATTCCATTCAGAACTGCGAAAAGAAAATTACTGTTGACGGCAGTTTTCAAACTGAAGATGGCAGTGATTGTTCAATGAATTACGAGGGGTCTTTTAATAACGTCATGGAGATAAAAGACTTTCTGTTACCGCAGATGCGTGCGGCCTCGTACAGTGAATGTACTGTTTCCTACTTTTTGGAATTTTCAGAAGGTCTTAGTCTCTCAGGGGATGATGCAGACAATTTTGCAGCTAAATTGACAAAAATTGGTGATGTCAGTGTGTACGTCACTGCAACAGCCAAAAGAAAATAGTAGAAAATATATGGACAATTCAAGAACCACAGCTCCAGTCTACCAGTTAAAAGCCATCAACCACGGCACTGATGATTTAGAGCTAGAAATCTGGCAGCTTCCTTGTCCGGCAACGCCCCACATTCAAAAGCCCTTGCGTATAGCTGGCCTTCGAGGAAGGAATTTATCCTTGGTAGAATCACAGGTGTTGCGCCGCCTCAGTAAGTCAGGGATCAAAATCACTCCTGCTGCGGGGAAACACCAGACGTTCGATATCGACGAAGATGTGTCATTAAATCTTGGTCTGTTGTGCAGGCTTCTTGCTCCGATGCGTAGTGCAGAGCGTATGCGTCAAATTGCCAGTGGCATTGACCTTATGGATAGAGAAGAAGCTGCTTACTGGCTAGGAATGGCTATGCACAGAAAAAATCCTAGGCGTGTGCTCACCTCGTTGCGTGTACTTCTGACAGATCCAAAATAACAAAAACTTCGTGACATTGAGCTCTATCTATGGATACTTCTTGGACTGTTGGGATTTCTGCAAAAGTTCAGAAACAAGTAGATAAATTGCCATCAGATATAGCAAATGCTTTTTATTTTTTACTCATCGAATTAAAAAAGCTAGGCCCAATCCGAGCTAGCTGGCCTCATTATGGGAAGCTAAAAGGTAAAGATAACGATATACACCACTGTCATCTCAATAAAAATAAGCCTATATATGTTGTAATTTGGAAAGTTTTAGATAAAAAAATTAGAATTATGGAGATAAAGTATGCAGGCACGCATGAAAACGCAGACTATAGGCGATTCAACTGAGATTAGTCTAACTGTTCCTAGCATTGAAGCAAAAAGGATATACGACGCCATTATCAGCATATTGAATGTCGCAAAATTATCAACACAGCTGATTAATGACGAAGGTGAAAAGCTCTATACAATTGACGATGTTTTTCCAGATGGAAGCCCATCAATGGCACTACAGGGCCTTCGCACAAGAGAAGGTTTATCTAACAAAGAATTTGCCGATGGTTTAGGTATATCAGAATTGTATTTGACATCTTTAGAGAATGGTGAGGCTCCTATCACTCAAGAATTAGCAGAGCTTATTGCATCGAAATACAACACTTCACCTAGCATATTTTTATAAAAAATTATTTCAAATATTATTTTATACCATTTGTATTTCAGACATTACTTTGCAGACACCAGAGCATGCCTTGCAGTAGCTTAAAGGATGTACTTTATGTCACGCCGGCTGATTGAAGAGTGGCTACCGATTGCTGAAATTGGCATAGAGAGCGTCAGAGAACGTACCCCTATGACACCATTCCCTGCACCTAATCGTTTACACGTTTGGTGGGCGCGACGACCGTTGGTATCGGCAAGGGCAGCTGTTTTGGGTTCTCTTTTGCCCGCTGATGCTGACAGAAAAAAGTTTATGCATACGCTTGGGATTCACGGGGATCCAGTAGCTGCCAAGATTAGAATTGCACAGGCAACAAGAGATGGAATTCGTCTTGGTGCTGATGCATATGGATACTCACGAGCATTCAGCTATTCTCCTACTGATGACGAAAGGACATGGATATCTCAGGAAGGAAAGAAAATAGGAATCAATTCTACCCCAACAGTTTTGGATCCCACGGCTGGGGGTGCAAGTATTCCATTCGAAGCTATTCGTATTGGCGCAAACGTTATCAGTAACGACATCAACCCAGTTGCATGTCTTGTTGAAAAGCTAACTATTGAACAACCCTTGATAAAAGGGTCGCAGGTCTACCTAGAATTTAAAAAAATTGGGGATAAATTCTCAGCGATAGTCAGAGATCGACTGAAAGATCTTTTCCCTGCCGAAGATTCAGACGATTTGCGGCCAGATGGCTACCTCTTTGCTCGCACAATCCGTTGCCCTTACTGCGGCGGTCTGATCCCTCTTTCACCTAACTGGCGCCTTGCTCCTGATGGAACAGGGGTACGTCTTATACCGCATGACGTTGAAGATGAATCCGAACGCGTGTGCTCCTTTGAAATCGTCAGCAAGGCAAAGGAGCAATCCGAAGGGACTGTTGAAGGAGGAAGAGCTACTTGTCCTTTCCCGAACTGTGGTCGCGTCATTGACGGTGACAAGGTGAAGAGTATCGCCCAAGATGGCGGTATGGGGGAACAGCTCTACGCTGTGGTCTTCAAAAAAAGAATTCAAACAATCACCAAAACAGGCAAACGCGGGCGAGAGAAATGGGTTCGTGGATACCGTGCACCACGTCCTGAAGATGACGTTTTTGATGAAGTAAAAGCCAAACTCGATGCGAAGCTCCCATATTGGGAAGCGCAGGACATGGTGCCTACTGAAGAATAGGGGTTCATGTTTTCTGACCGTTCCAAAGTGTATGGCGTAAATTATTGGCGCGATCTATTCTCCCCCCGTCAACTCTACTGCCATTGCACCAGCGTTGAGGTCTTCAGGACTCTCCTTGAAGAAGAACAAGCTAAATCTGGCTTTGGAGAAGTTCAGAAAGCTGCTTTTGGGTATTTGGCTTTGGCGCTGGATAAAATTTTAGATTATAACTCTAGATGTATAACATGGCACTCAGGTCGAGAGGTTGTTGATCATACTTTTCGTCAGCATGCTTTCCCGTTTAAGTGGTCTCATGCTGAAATGGCCCCCCTCGTCGTCGGCCTTGGCTACGATTGGGCTCTTGAGCAAAGCGGCAAATGCTTAGCTGAACTTATTGATCTTCTCCGCCCTGATATCGACAAAGAAAGTTTAAAATCATCGCAATCATATGTTCAAGACTCGTTATTAGATGTTAATAAACCAAAATTTACGCCTCCAAAAGTAACTATTTCTAATAAATCGGGCGACAACCTCGATCATATCGAAGACCACTCAGTTGATGCCGTAGTAATGGACCCGCCGTACTATGATAACGTCATGTATGCTGAGCTCTCTGACTTCTTCTATGTTTGGCTGAAACGTACTGCTGGCTACATCTATCCCCAGCTGTTCAAGAGAAAATTGACAGATAAAGAAAATGAAGCAGTAGCAAACCCTGCAAAGTTCAAAGGTGAAACGAAAGCAAGAGACCTTGCCTATGCAGATTACCGCAATCGTATGGCAGGTATTTTTGCAGAATGTCACCGAGTCCTCACAAATGATGGCGTCCTCATGCTGATGTTCACCCATAAGGCTACTGGTGCCTGGGACGCTTTGGCAAAAGGGCTCCTGGACGCAGGGTTTGTCATTACAGCAAGTTGGCCTGTAAATACCGAGGCAGAAGGATCTTTGCATATCAAAGACAAAGCTGCTGCGAACTCAACCATTTTTCTTGTGTGTCGCCCAAGACCAGAGAAAGAAACAGATGAGGTAGTATTCTGGGAAGACCTTGAACCCCAAGTGACCGCCGCAGTACTGCAGAGGGTCGAATCTTTCCGTAAAGCTGGTATTTCTGGCATTGACTTGTATCTTGCCTGTTTCGGCCCAGCTCTTGAGGTGTTCTCAAAGCACTGGCCTGTAAAGCGTGGAACTCCCAAGCCACAAATAGCAAGCAAGACGGGAAAGAAGGGAAGCTCCACTGAACCAGATTTTGACCCCTATGCCACGTCACCTGAAGACGTTCTGACGACTGCCCGTACTGCTGTGAAAGGGTGGATTCTGAAACAAATCATGCAAAGTGAACGGCAGGCTTCCCTTGATCCTTTACTCGAATGGTTTGTACTTGCATGGCATACGTTCCGTGCTCCACAGTTTGCCTACGACGAAGCTCTTAACCTTGCCCGTGTTGTGGGCTTGGACATGGACAGAGACATTATTGATGTGATTGCCGGAAAAAAAGCTTCCGAAGTTATTCTCTGGGATAGTGAAACACGCGCAGCAAAATCTTCTCTTGGCTCAACGGCAGGAACACGTTCCATACTTGATGCCCTTCACCACACTGCACACGCAGCAAGGGCTCGATCCTTAGAAGCTGCCAAAGAGCTGGTTATCAAAAATGATCTCGACAAGTCCACGGAGTTCATTGACGGTCTCAAGGCTGTCCTAGAAGTACTGCCTATTTCTCGGTCATTTGGTGGTACCGATGGAGCTGATTTACCTGCTGCAAACGACTTCGAGTCCCTTGAGAACATCAGGCGGCTCATCTTCTCCAACAAGTTGCGTGCCCCCTTACGGCTACAACAGTCCTTGCTTGACAACTAAAAACGATCCTGAACATGAGCATCCTGAAAGATTTTGAGTGGAAGAGCAAATACTCTCCCAATGACGGGAACCTGCTTAACCTCTTTTATATACCTGTGCTGAGTTGTGCAGTTCGATATGACAGAACAACAGGCTTCTTTTCAGCAGACGCTTTGGCAAAAGCCGCAGTTGGTGTTGAAGAGCTGGTCAGAAACAAGGGGCATATGCGCCTCATTGTGGGCTGCACCCTCGACTATGATGAAGTTTGTGCCATCAACCGAGGTGAGTCGCTGAGAAAAACCGTCGAAGCTAATCTCCAGAGATGTCCGTTTGATGCCAACTCCAACGAAGTGCATGATTCCCTTGAGCTGCTAGCATGGATGGTAGCGAACGAATACCTTGATGTACGTGTAGCTGTACCATTGAATCAAGAACTCGGTACTCCCGCACCCAACGACACTCTTTTTCATGAGAAATCAGCCCTAATTCCCGGGTGCATTTATAACTACAACAGACTTCCCAAAAAAAGGTGTGTTGCCCTGATAGCCAGATCAGCTCGAGTTAAAATGATTATCAGGGCCCCATCGATGGGTCCTAAGAGACTTCCGTTGCTTTTACACG
>JAILPJ010000105.1 GCA_024699605.1 Desulfovibrio sp.
TTCCTTGGCTTCAGGACAGGGAAGGTCCCCATGCGGGGATCGTTTTTTCTGCCAGACAAAACGGATGGAGGCCGCATGATGCGGACAGGCCGCAACGCAGCGCAGACAGGTGAGGCATTCCGCCATGGGGATGGTTGGACTGATACCCTGCACCAGGGCCTCTTTGGGAATGATCCCCACAGGACAGGCCTCGGCACAGCGCATACAGGAGAATTTCTTGCAGCGTTCGGCTCCGATGTCGATGCGCACAAGACCGAGCTTTGCGGCAAGCCCAAGCGTTGCCCCCACAGGGCAGAGATAACGGCACCAGCTGCGCCGTTCACTTAAGTCCAAAGCCGCCAGAGCCGGAATAATGGCCGCTTCGGCACCGGCCATGACGGAGTTGAGGCCGTAGGATCGGCAGACCGTGCCAATGGGGCAGACCCCGCAAAAAGCCTGGGTGCCCGCAAGACTTGCCGCGGCCAGCGCACCGGCTCCCACACCGTACTTGTTGACGCGTCGGCGTAAAAAAGCGGGCAGACGAAAGAGCTTGTGGGGGAGAATTTTGTCGACCAGATCGAGCACAAAGCCAAAGGGGCAGATCCAGCCGCAGAAGGCCCGGCCAAAGATGACGCTGACAAGCATCAAGAGCAGGGCGGCCGCAAGCGTTGTCAGCAGCATGGCCTTGGCGGAAAAAATATTCTGCAGCACGCCGAAGGGACAGGCAATGTCGATTGTTGCGAGATTGAGGGAACAGACACTGCCGATCAAGACGATGACGAGCAGGAAAAAGCTCAGGCTTTGACAAAGCCAGCGCAGCGGATGGATCCAGGAGCGTTTTTTGCCACGGGTCCAGACCAGGGCCTTTTGCGGACAGGCCGCAACGCAGGCCGGATCGCCATCGCAGAGATCGCATTTGACCACTTTGCCGTTGTCTTTGAAGGGCGCGCCTTCGGGACAGGCCGCACGGCACAGGCCACAGTGTACGCAAAGCTTCTGGTTGATGCGCACAATGCCGTCCTGGCCGCGAGAGATGGCGCCATTGGGACAGGCCCGCAGACACTGGGGGTCAAGACAGTGCTGACAGCACAGGGCAAAATGACTGCCGTTTTCACTGTCGTGGAAGAGGCGGATACGGGGCGCTCTGGGCGTGCCTGTTCTGCCGCCGGCCTGACAGACCGCCGTGCACAAGCCGCAGCCTGTGCATTTTTCCGGATCAAAAACCAGTCCCGGTACGCTTCTGACCGCTTTTCCGACTTTGGCCTGGGGAAAAAGGTCACGGAGGCTTTGGAGAGGCTGAGAGGTATTTGGTGTCATGGCAATTCTCTCAAAGAAATTCACAATATCTGGCACACGCAGCGTGCGCTGAGCCGTCAGAGGCAAATTAGTTCCACAGCTTCAGCGGGGGCTTTTGCTGTTATTGCGCACATAGGCTCTGCGTTTGCAGTCCGGGCAGAGAAGCGGATAGACGAGCTTTTGCTCGTAGGCTGCGCCCACAGCGTTGTTCAGATAATTGAGGGTAGAAAGCGGCATGAGCGCTTGTCCGCAGAGCATACAGACGGCTTCCTCGAGACCTGCCTCATTGCGCAGCGCTTTGATCAGGCCGGCCACATCCACCTTGGCAGGACAGGTCTGACTGCACGAGCCGCATTGCAGACAATGCTTGAGAGCGGGCATGGAGGCTGCTTCCACAGCGTTCAGGGCTTGTCTGACAAGACCCTTGGGGGAGAGTTCCGGGCTCAGAGGGCTGGCTGTCTCGGCCATGGGGCAAAGCGCAACGCATTTGCCGCACTCCACACAGCCATAGGCCCCATATTGCATGAGCAGATCCTGATAGGGGTTCATTGATGACCTCCCTTGAGGCTGTCAGACCACTGCGGGGTATTGACCGTATGGCGGGTCTGGCGCAGAGGCGAAGGCTGTCCTGTGCCTGCACGGTAGCCCATGCGGGCAAGCCCAGAGGCCACGGCCCTGTGCAGGGTCGTGAGCGGAAGCTTTTGCGGGCAGGCCTGCTCACAGGCTCCGCATTGCACGCATTGGTCGGCAACGTGCAGCGCCCGCGCGAGATGGTAGAGCAGAGGCGAGGGGGTGTCGCGTCCACAGGGCAGATGCGCTGCGTTCTCCAACGCACAGCTGGGACAGATACAGACTGGGCAGGCTGTGCGGCAGCTGTGGCAGAGTACACAACGGGAGAAATGCTTTTGCCAGACGCTCAGACGCTCAGACAGACTTGTGGTAGGCTCTTTTGGCTCCTTGTCCTTGGGGGTTTGCTCGGCAAGGTCATCTGTTGCTTCGCTTGTCTTGGGCCAGTCTGCGCAAAGACAGGCGCAGGCGTTTTTCTGCGCCTCTGAGCAGGGAATGGCAAGGAGATCGAGATCGGCAAGGGCAAACCTGTGCAGCGAAGCCTGGGCAAAAAGGGCGCGGGCATCGCAGGCCCGGCAGGCAATGGCCAGAGGCCGCTCTTTCAGGGCAAAGGCCTGTGCCCGCAGGCTCAGATTGGGCCCTTGGGGGCTGAGTTGATTGAGCCTGCGTTCATGCAGCACAAAGCCCGCAAGCTTGGCGAGGGGATACTTACCTGCTGCCTCAAGCTGATTGAGATCACTGTCCTCGGTAAAGAGTTCAGGGCTTGTGCTGTTCCCGACCTTTGCCAGGCCAAGCACCATTTTGCCTGAGGCGAGCGCCTTGGCTGCTTCTGCGCGTAGACCTTGGTCCTGCTCAGGCTCTTTGGGAAATGGTGCCGAAGCCTCAGGCACTGAGAGATCGGTTTTTGGTGCGGAGAAATCCGGAAGGGCAGGCAGCGTTGCCAGTTCTTGGCGAAAGGTCTCGAGACACGCTGCGTAGGCTTTGGCCTCATGGGCTGTGCCAAAGGAGACAAAGAGGCGGCGACGGTCAATGCCCACGGCTTCCAGCGCGTCGGCCAGAAGACTCAGCCTGGCCTGGGCATCGGCATTGGCGTCGTTGTGGCGGCAGCCGCCCAGGTGGCAGCCGAGGACGGCAACACCAGCTGCGCCGTTGGCAAAAGCTGTGAGCATAGCGTCGTAGGAAACGCTGCCGGCACAGGCTACGGGAAAGAGACGGATTTCAGGCGGCAGGAGCAGACGTTCCCGGCCGGCGCGTTCTGCTCCGAGCAGAGCACACCATCGACAGGCAAAGACAGCAATGGGGGCATGGCAGGAAGTGGGCATCATGAACAGCTCCTTGGCCTGGGACTTCTGTGTGCGAGGAAGATTTCCCTGGGAGAGGGTGCTCCCTGAGGCAAGACGGCCGCCCCTGAGGGGCAGACAGCGGCACAGATGCCACAGGCTGCGCAAAGCTCCTGAGAAACCTGGGCCAAACCATCAGGGCCAAGCTCCATGGCTTTGTGGGGGCAGGCTTCCGAGCAGCGACCGCAGCCGCTGCAAAGCTCCTTGCGGATGCTTGCGGCAAAGCCCGGGTCTGGGATTTCGGCTGCTGGCATGCGCAGGCTCTTCAGGTAGCCTGCGGCCAAAATGGCCGCCGCACGCCCCTGTTCCACGGCCTGATCCGCACTGACTGGCCAGCGGGCCGAGCCGGCAAGAAAGACGCCTTGCTCCTGGGTTTCCAGAGGATGGGCGGGTTCCTGGCCGCGCAAAAAACCAAGGCTATCCTTGGCCAAACCGAGATCCTGCACAAGGGTGGCTGTGCTGGCTGCGGGCAGAAGCGGCGTTGAACAGACAAGACGTTCTGCTGGCAGACGGAGTTCACTTGTGCCTGCGGGGGACGTTACGACAATGGCTTCCACGGCGTTTTCGCCCTCAACGCGAATCTGCTCAAGCTGATCCACGTGCAGGAAACGCACGCCGGCTTGCATGGCCTTGCGGTACAGTTCTTCCAGGCTTTGGCCCGGCATGACCATCTGACGGTTGAGCACGCAAATTTCACAATGGGGAGAGAGAGCTTTCAGACGCAGGGCGTTTTTGACGGCCGTGGGACAGCAGATGGCGCTGCAGTAGGGCTTTTGGTCGTTGCGGGCCTCGACACATTGCACAAAGACCGCGTGTTTGGGCAGCTCTTCGACGTTTTTGCGGCCTTTTTCCACGGCTGTGAGCAGGGTATCAAGCTCCATCTGGCTGATCACCCCCTGACGCGCCCAGCCAAAGGCCTTGCCAGGCAGAACGGGTTGTGCGCCTGTGGCGAAAATCACAGCGGCAAAGGCTTTGGTCTGACTTTCTTGCTTGTTCTGGAAAGTGGCCAAAAGGGCCGAGGAGCCTTCTTGCCTGCGCAGGGCAGTGACTTCATAGCCAAGCAGCTCAGTAACAGAGGAGGCTTCAAGACGGGCCAGAAGCGTTGAGGCTTCTTCCAGGCGCGGAAAAAGCTTGCCCAAAAGAGCCACCAGGCCGCCCTTTGTTGGGCGTTTTTCAACGAGCGTGACGGAAAGTCCAAGATTGGCCAGGGCCTGGGAGGCAGCCAAACCAGCCGGTCCGGCTCCGACCACAAGGACATCCTGAGCCATGGGCTGTGTGGCGCGTTTTTCGGGGAGGAGCTGTTCAAGCCTGGCAAAGGCCATCTGCACCAAAGCCTGGGCCTGATTGAGCACGTAAGGGTTGAGCGTATTTTGAGCAGGCCAGAGACAGCCTTCCCGAATGTCTGCCAACTCCACGCGCGCCTTGGGAAAGACCTCTCGTAGCGCTGCCAGGGCTTTTTGGCCCAGGGCACTGGCTGAACAGGCGCAGGCGACGATCTGCTGAACCTGTTGCTCCTTGAGCGTTTTGGGCAGAACCTCTGCAAGATGGGCGGCCGCGCAGAGCCGATCAACGGCAACGACGCGTATGCTGCTTCCCAGAGCGGCTTGCAGATCCTCGGCAGAGAGGGTCAGACTGTTCTGCCCCATGCAGGTGCAATACACACAGAGCTTCATTGCGCACCTCCGTCCCGGGCTCTACGCCGTTGGGCTGCGGCATAGGCCTCAGCTGCTCCCTGGATGACCGATGTGGCCACATCGGCGGGTTCTGCGCAGAAGCCGCAGCGATGTACGGGCTTGGACTCGGACGGTGGAGTAGGGGCTTTTGAAAGCCGGCACTGCGCAAGGCCGCCGTTGACCACAACCAGATCAAAACGCTCGCCCACGGCCTGTCCGCTTTCAGGCTGTTCATAGCGCACCCCAATGCCCGAAGCTTCACTGGCCATCACAAGGCCAGGTCTTGCTCGCAAAAGACGGATCCCTTCCTGGGCGCCCAAGCGCATATAGCGCTCCTGGCCCGCACCGGGTGCGCGCAGATCCGTGTAAAAGATGGTGATGGCAATATTGGGGTTTCTCCGTTTGAGCCAGCGGGCCTGTTTCATGGCGTGCATACAGCAGACGGCGGCACAGTAGGGCAAATGGCGCTGATCGCGGGCGCCCGCACACTGAATAAAGGCCACGCTCTGAGCAGGACGTCCCGTTGAGCGCGTCTGAAGCTCCTTGGCATCAAGGGTTTCGTTGTACCAGGCCTCAAATTCCATGGCCGTGAGAATGTCGGGGTGAGAGCCGACACCAAATTCCGGCGCCTGACGGGGATCAGACGGCTTGGGTTCCTCAAAGCCTGTGGCAAAGAGCACATCGCCTACAGGGAGCGTGATTGCTTCTTCCTGGCGTGAGAGGTCAATGGCGTTGACCGGGCAGGCCTCAACGCAGTGACCGCAGCCATTGCAGCGTGCGGGATCAATGGACATGCTGGGAGGCAGAGCGGGATCCCATGTCCTTTGGGGGTCGCGTTCGAGCAGGGCGTTGCTCGGACAGCTTGTGCGGCAGGCACCGCAGAAAAGACAGAGGGCAGGGTCAATGGCGGGCTTTTGCTGGCGCAAGGAAACGCTGATTTCGTTTCCGTTGGTTGAAAAATCCGTGACTTCCGTGTTGAGGGCAACCTGAATCAGCGCTGAGCGGTAACAGGCAAGAGCTGTGGTCCAGGTCGGACAGAAGGCGCAGTGGTCTGTGGGATAGACTTTGTCCAGGCGCATGACCATGCCGCCCAGGTAGGCATTGCGTTCCACAAGCAGCACGGGAATCCCAAGGTCGGAGAGTCGAAGCGCCGCGTGCATACCCGCCACGCCGCCGCCCACCACGAGGACGCTTTGGGGATCACAGCCAGCGGCAGAGAGTTGTTGACAGAGCATGGCAGATCCTCATTTCTTGATGCCGTAGACTTCGGCCAGCGTATCCAGGCGCTTGGCCAGCCATTCCCCAAAAGGTACTGGGGCCACTTCTTCCGTTCGGCTATCCAACTGTGCCAGAAAGCGGTCTTTTGGCGGATCAAAACGTTTGATCTTGGTAATATCCATGCTCAGCGCGCCCTTGTCGCGCTCGGGACATCGCCTCAGACACGCACCGCAGCCCGTACATTTTTCTGTATCGACCACGGGATAGCGCCGATCCTTGAGCGTAATGGCCTTGAATTCACGGCAGGCGTCCACACAGGTCTTGCAGCGGCGTTTCTTGAGATAGGTGACGCAGGCCGATTCATGGATGACAGCGACCCCCATGCGCAGGTCTTTTTTACTGACCTTACTCAAGGCCCCGCTTGGGCAGATGCGCACACAGTCCATGCACTGAATACATTTGTCGATGTTCAGGACCGGTGTGCCCACGTTGCCCAGGCCGTCGGTGAGATGCGCCACAGACAATGCCGCTGGCTGACAGGCATCCACACAGCGCATGCAGCGCTGACAGCGCGCCAGGAACTCTTCTTCCGTGAGTGCCCCAGGCGGGCGGGGCAGATCAGAGGAGCCGCGGGCAATGCCCGTAAGCCCGCCACCGACGATCACGGCACCGGCCACGACCTGAATGAGTTTTCTGCGGGAGCTGTTCATAATAACCTCCGGCCAGAACCAGAAAAGCCGAATGTGCGGAACGTTTGGAATGCTTGAGACTGTTTTGCCTGGCCTTTAGCCTTGGAAAAAGGGGAAACGATTGCTCTGAGGAGCGTTTGATGGGCTTGTCAGGGAGGAATAAAGAGTTTTGCTCAAAGCTCTGCAAAAGGCTCTGAGATCTGAGCCGTAGCATACTCAAGCTGGTAGATTTTTACAATCCTGGCTGTGAGCCCAAAAAAAAGCACTTCACCGGCCCAAAGAGCACAGACCGGTGAAGTGCCAAGAGTTCGTTACGCCTTCAAGCTGTCCAGACAGAAATCCAGTCCCAGCTTCTTCAGGCATTCGGCAGTGGGTACGCCATTGTCGTCCCAGCCGAAATAGGCATAGTAGTCATCCTGCGCCTTCTTCACTTCTTCCGGGGTCCACTTGGCACCGGCCTTGGGTCCTTCCGGCAGGGGTTCATAGACGCGGTCAAAAGGCATGTCGCCTTGGCGGTTGTCGCCGGCCTCACGGTGGCTGTAGGCCCGCTGCAGCGTGATGATGCGCTTGCCCAAGGTTTCGAATTCGGCCTCAGTGATGTTGTAGCCGCAGAGGGTGTTGAGCATGGTGATGATATTGCTGTTGGTCTTGGCGCCCCATGTGCCGTGAATGAAGTAGCACAGACAGCATGAGCTGCTGACAACGCGGTCAGCAATGCCCTTGGCCGAACCACCGTCGGTATGCACACCACCTCTGGGTCCCAGGGCGTAGGTGGCCATCATGCCGCGCGAGGTGCGCGGATCCCAGGCCGCAATGCCCTGCTTGCGGGAGGCACACATGTATTTCTTGGCGTCACCGCCGATCTCTTCAGCCATAGCCCAGGAACCCTTGCCGAGCAATTCTCCGGCCTTGCCCTTCTTGAGGGCAATGGCCTCAAAGAGCTTGTAGGCGGCTTCAAAATTGCCGAATTGGGCATCAATGCCGTCAAGATCATCGGGCTTGAGGATACCGCGTTGCACAAGCTCCATGGTGAAGGAGACCGCATTGCCAGCCCCCACATTGTCGATGCCCAGAGCATCGCAGAGCTCAATGAGGGGAATGGATTCTTCCAGGGCAGACATGCCGATATTGGGGCCTTCCATGACACCGGATTCGTATTCGGGACCTTCAGCGATCAGTCCTTCGAACTTTTCCGCGCCGCGCAGCACGCCGAACTTCATGCAGTGAATCTGACAGCCGGGACAGGCCGCGTGCTTCTGCCAGAAGGTGCGGGTGGCCTCTTCACCGCCCAGACCCACGATGTCGGGATAGTAGGCGGTCTGATAATTGCGGGTGGCCAGGGTATCGTTATACCAGGCGTTTTGATCCAAGGAGAGGGCCGTGCCGAACTGGCGGAAGCCCGGTGCGCGGTCATTGGCCGCATTTTCAGCGAGAGCGGCGTCGGCTGCGGCGTGAAAGGCCTTGGGCTGGGCCACAGGCACAAAGCCTGTGCCGCGTATGGCAAAGCCTTTGAGATTTTTGCTGCCCATGACCGCACCGGTGCCGAGACGGCCGGCGGCCTTAAAGCGCTCGGAGATAATACAGGCCAGAGGCACGAGTTTTTCGCCGGCTGGTCCAATGACCAGGCACTTGGCGTCGGGATCCTTGATCTCCTCTTTGATCATTTCCTCGGTCTCATAGGTGTCTTTGCCAGCCATAGCCGAAGCGTCTTTGATCTCCACCTTGTCGTTGTGCACGCTGATGTAGGAGAGCTTGGGGGCCTTGCCGCGGATGATGACCATGTCCCAGCCCGCGAATTTCATCTCCGAGCTCACACCGCCGCCCACATAGGAATTGCCGAGGCCTCCGGAAATGGGGCTTTTGAAATTCACCGAGAGACGGTTGCCCGGGCATTCTGTGCCACAGAGCGGTCCTGAGGCAAAAATCAGCAGATTGGCCGGGGACATGGGGTCCGTACCCTTGGGTACTTCAGTATAGAGATAATAGGTGGCAAGGCCTGTGCCGCCCAGAAACTTGCGGGCCAAGGGCTCGTCGAAGGTCTTGGTGGTCACCTTGCCGCTGGTCAGGTCGATATCGAGAATTTTACCGAAATTTCCACCCTTGTGTGCCATGGTGCTTACCTCCGTCCGCCGTCCGTATTGGGATAGTAGAGATTCTTGAGCATGCCTTCGACGGCATCATCGGGCGTCACATCGCGGAAACTGCGGTGCACGCCGCCAATAACGGCGTCACAGCGCAAGACTTCGCCAGTTTCCCGACTCTGTCTGTTGCAGGCTTTGACGCATTTGGGATCCCCACCGCAGAGGTCGCAGAACAGCGGCTTGCTCGTGACAGGGTGCACGCGCAGGTACTGAGGCGGACAGGCTTCCACACACTTATTGCACTTGCTGCCAAGACAGAGCTTTTCGTCAAGGTACTTGACGACATTGGTCTCCTTATCCTTGTAAATCGCCTTCTTGGGCGTCACAGGACAGGCCTCCACACAAGGGGCGTCGGGGCAGTGCCAGCAGATGCTGACCACATCGACAATGCCCTTGATACGTCGCACGTGAATGCGAGCGGCCGCAGGATAGACCACGCCTTCATGATAGAGACTACAGGCGTATTCACAGCTGTGGCAGCCCGTGCAGTTCTTGCGAAAAACCATCAGGGACTTGGCTGGCTTGGCGGCAGGGGCTGCAGGAGGTGTTTTGGGTGCAGCAGGTGGCGTCTTGGGCGCGGGAGCAGCTTCAGCCGCAATGGCCATCGCAGGCACCGCCGCCATGGATACAAGAGAGTTACGCAGGAAACTGCGTCGGCTGACACCTGATGACTGTTGTTCTTTTTCTTCCTTCATTTCATCCTTCATTGTTCTCCTCCTGGTGTGCAGATCCCGCCTCAAACAGTACAGAGCGTTGCCTGGCACAATTTGCACATTTCTCAAAAATCAGGCTGAGGCGTCAGTATTGTTGTACACTATTCAGCGGTCTGTGCAAGGAGAAAATGCATTTTTTCATTATGCTTTTTTTTGCCGATCTTCTTTCAGCAGAAAAAAAAGAAGGTTGGGAAGCGTGTGCTATTGTTCATGAACTAGCGTCCGAGCGTGATCTGAAAGTCCTGCAAAGACAACTGCTGCAGACGCTCTTGCAGAAAGTCCCGGCATTCGGCGTCGATGCGCGTAAAGGTCTCCACCAGGGAGAGCGCGATGGGCGTAAGGGTTACGCCCTTCTGCCGCTGACGGCTGCTTTGGAGCAGCGTGACACCAAGGGCCTCCTCCGCTTTTCGAATGCGTCCCCACGCTCCACGGTAGGGCATTTTCAGCTGTTCTGCGGCCTTTTTCAGAGAACCCTGACTGTGCACTTCAAGCAGCAGACGGATCATGCCATTGCCCAGAACGTGTTCGCCTGCGCACTCAAGCCACAGACGGCGACAGAGTTGTACTTCGGTTTTCATGGGCTATTCTTCCTTTGTTCTGGCAAGGCTGGACTCGGCGAGCAAAACCGTTGACGCCAGGGCTCGATATTCTTCAGCGGATAGGCCTGTAAGCCGCAGCACAAGGTCCGTAAGAAGCTGCGGATCCTTGCGCAGAGGTTGAGCAAAACGGCAGAGACCAAGGGTTTCGATGAGCAAACGCCTCTCGGAGGTTTTTTCGTCCTTTTTTTCGGGAAACCACCCTTGCAACTGGAGCAAGAGCTGCGAGGCGCTCGGCTGCTCGTTGAGCCGGCGCAGTTCTTGAAGCACAAGGTCCGGGCGATTTTTCGGCAGAAGCCTTTCCAGCTGGCTAAGCCGCTTAGCCAGGGCAAAGGCATCCACCTCCAGCTGATCACACAGATCAACATAGCGCTCAAGAAAAGCGTGCTCGTCCTTCGGGGATTCAAACGACCAGGATTTGGCAAAATCTGGCCATTTTTTGTGCTTTGGGCCAGGGCCTTCCTTGGCCTGGCAGGTGGAACAGGCAAAGGAACAGGTCTGCTCTGCCTGATTTTGGGCAGGCGTTGTTTTGGGAGGCTTCAGAGAGGCGAGGAGTGTTGCCGGTGCGTTACGCTGGGTTCTTAGGGTGGAAGCGTTCTGGATGACAATGGCGCCAATACCGGCAAGGCCCAGCAGAAAACCCGAAAAGCTGCCGGCATGGCTTTTTGGGTGACCAAAGGCATCGCTGATGCTGATACTGGCAAGGGGAATCTGATATGGCCCAAGGCGGCTTACGCTGATCAGGCAGGCCGCTTGAGGCCATCTGCGGGCAAGATCTGCCATGCGCTGCGACAAATCCCTGCAGGGGGGGACTAGAGAAGGGACAAGCCTGGCTTCGGCCTCATCAATGACGAGGTCATGGATCTCTGTGTTTGGCGACTGTCCCTGCACAAGCAGGGCCCGGATACCGAGTCTCGCTAAAGCGCTTGCCATTGCACCCCCGGCACTGCTCTGCCAGAGACCGTGGCCTAACACCTTGGAGGCGAGGCTTAGACGCGTGCCTTGCAGGTCTGTGTGATGAGCAAGAAGGCCTGGGGCAAGCACAAGACAGGACTCTTGGGTGTGACTTGTCACTTCTCCTTTGGCCAAAAGGACCGCGAGAGCGCGCCCGCCAAGAATCGCAAGCGATGGGGGGAGAGCTTGCGTGAAGCACTTGCCGCGTGCGGCGTCGACAATGAGCAGCATCGTTACTCCTTTGGCAGTTAGCGATGGGCGATACGCATCCTTAGCAAATCAGCAAGGTTTGCTTCAAGTCTGTTTGGCAAGGCAATATGCAAAATAAAACATATTGCATATGGCTAAAAAATGCCTAATGAAAACACTATTCTGTTCTTTCATCTCAATCCAGGAGGATCTCATGAAACGGATCTGCTGTATGTTTTCAGCTCTTTTGGCCGTATGCTCCTTTGCGCTTTCTGCGCGGGCTGCGGACACGCTGATGATGGCCACCACCACCAGCACTCAGGACACCGGTCTTCTCGAGTACCTGAATCCTATTTTTCTCAAAGAAACCGGCATTGAACTCAAATGGGTGGCTGTGGGCACCGGCAAAGCCCTTGAAATCGCCAAAAACTGTGATGCCGACGTTCTGCTCGTGCATGCCCCTGCCAGCGAGAAAGCCTTTGTGGAAGCCGGCCATGGCATTGATCGGCGTCAGGTGATGTACAATGATTTTGTTTTGGTCGGGCCGAAAAAGGATCCCGCCAAGGTCACTGGCAAGACGACGGCAGCCGCCCTCAAGGCCATTTTTGATGCCAAGGCCACCTTTGTGAGCCGCGGTGACCAATCGGGCACCCATAAGGCGGAACTGAAGCTCTGGAAAGCCTCAAACCTC
Organism: Desulfovibrio sp.; assembly: GCA_024699605.1. Taxonomy (GTDB): domain Bacteria; phylum Desulfobacterota; class Desulfovibrionia; order Desulfovibrionales; family Desulfovibrionaceae; genus Desulfovibrio. The sequence continues at coordinate 12,047 of JAILPJ010000105.1, forward strand.
AGCCCCGACAAGGAACCCTTCTACGTTTCGGCCGGCCAGGGCATGATTGCGACCCTGAACATGGCGGCGGAAAAGAACGGCTATGCGCTCACCGATCGCGGAACGTGGATCAAGTTCGCCGGCCAGCACGCCAAGGATAATCCGTTGAAAATCGTTGTCGAAGGCGACAAGGCGCTCTACAATCAGTACAGCGTGATCACCGTCAACCCCAAGCAATGCCCCAATACCAAGGCAGCTCTTGGCAAGAAGTTTGAAGATTGGTGGGTCTCTCCCTCCACACAGGCTCGTATTGCCGACTTCAAGCTGGAAGAGAAGCAGTTGTTCTTCCCCAACGCTGGCAAGTAACGATGGCTACAGGGGGGGCGGGAGCCGCAAGGCCTTCTGCCTCCCTTTTCGGACACGCGCATGGAGTATTTTTCGCAAGGATTTGCCAAGGCCTGGGAACTCTTGTGGCACATGGACACTGCCACGATCTCGGCTGTCAAGGTTACCCTCAGTTCCACCTTTGTCTCCCTCTGCATAGCGCTTTTGCTCGGCTTGCCCCTGGGTTTTCTGCTCGGCTATTGCCGCTTTCCCGGCAGGCGCTTGCTCAGGCTTATTTCTGACACCCTTTTGGCCTTCCCCACCGTGCTCATTGGTCTGATTGTCTACGCTTTTATCACCAGACGCGGACCACTGGGTGAATTTGGCCTGCTTTTCACCGTACCAGGCATGGTCATCGGTCAGGCCATGCTCGCTCTGCCCATTATTACCTCATGGGTGGCTCAGTCTGTGGAAAATCTCGACAAACGCTGTCGGGAAACACTCCTCACTCTTGGGGCGACCAAGGGGCAACTTGTCTTTTTGACCATCCGCGAACTGCGCTACGACGTGGCCATGGTCTGTGTGACGGCCTTTGGCCGGGTGGTTACTGAAGTCGGTATCGCCACCATGCTGGGTGGCAATATCCGCTACGCCACGCGGACTATGACCACAGCCATTGCTTTGGAAACCAGTCAGGGAGAATTCGGTCAAGGCATTGCCTTAGGTTTCCTCCTTTTGCTGATCGCCTTTCTGATCAACGCTCTCCTTGTGGGGATTAAACGGCGGGTGCGGGCATGAGTGAAATCTACCGGGCTCAGAATCTCGTCCAGGTCTACGGCACAGTGACCGCGCTTTCCCTGGCCTCATTTTCCGTAAAAAAAGGCGAAGTCGTGGCCCTGACAGGGCCCAATGGCAGTGGAAAGTCAACGCTGCTCAGACTCTTAGCCTTTTTGGAAAAACCCTCTGCCGGAGAACTGCTCTTTTTCGGCCAAGGGGATGATCCCAGGCGAGAGGTGACGCTTTTGCTGCAGGAACCCTATCTGCTGAAGGATACGGTTTTTCGCAATGTCACGCTCGGTTTGGCCTTACGCGGCAAGACGAGCAATCTTAAGGCAGCCTTTGAGACGGTCATGCACGCCGTGGGCTTTGAAGACGCTGAGACGATGGGCAAACGTTTTTTTCACGCGCTTTCGGGTGGGGAAAAACAGCGGGTGGCACTTGCCTCGCGACTGATTGTGCAACCCACGGTTCTTTTGCTTGATGAGCCCACCTCCAGTGTGGACGCTCGCAGTGCCCGCGCCATTGAGTGTGCTGTGCGAGGCTGCATAGACAGTGGCACAACGGTGATCTATGCTACCCACGACCTTTCGCTGCTCAAGGCTCTGGGGGGTCGGGAAGTGCGTCTGGGAGAAGTGTAAGTAAGCGGAAACTGAGTATCACTAAACACGCTCTCAGAGCTGTGAGATATTGGGCCTACGTATCAACGTAGGCCTTTTTTATTGCCTACAGCATCCCGGGAGGAGTTCTTATGCCATACCTTCAGTCCCTCGATGAAATCGAGGACATCGAAAATCTCACACACAGAGCTGTTTTGCAGGCAGTCCGCGATACAACCTTCAATATGGCCGAGATAGCGAAGCGTCTAAAAATCCACATCGTCACGGCGTATCACATAGTACGCCAGTACCTGCCAGAAGGATTCATCCGAAAACGTACGCAAATGCTGCAGCTCAAAAGGGGAAGCATGGAAATTGGGGAAAAGTATTCTCCTGACGACCTCGTTCATGTCATTCCGGCAGACAATATGCCATCCAGTACACACCCTGCTGCGTTACCGACGGCTTCAGCAGAGGGTCTTTCGCCCAAGGCCTCTGACGTTATCGCTTCCCAGGATGCACAAAATAAGCAGAATTTGCCACCCGATGCTTACCAATCTTGCCCAGAATGTACGCCCTCCGTTGTTCATCACTCGACCACAATGACGCAGACCAAAAACATTCTCTCTGTGCAGCATGGCAATTTTACCTTGAAGTGGGAAGGAGACAATGATCCCAGGCCTCTGGAAAGCTTTTGCTGTGTCATGAAGGAATTTTTGACCATTCTTGGGACCAAGTCATGATGAATGACCTGTTTTCTTCAGGCACCATCTATCTGATACAAACGACGGTCAATGGAAACTGCGGGATACAAAGTCTCTATGGGCGCCTGCTCGACGGTTCATTCGGCGTTATACCGATATCGGCATAACGCCAAGGAAGAATACCGTCAGTTTGAGACTCGTGGCAGACGACCTGCAAAGAAAGAGGAAGAACAGGCATGACTTGTGCTCTTGATACAATGAGAACCGTGCCAGAGAACGATCTCCTTCTGCTGGATACTGTCCGATCCTGTGTCGAGGACATGCATCGTGCTGAGATTCAGACAGGACCAACGAGTATTCGGCTTGACAATTTGCCAGATAAGAATGCTGGACCGTTAGAGCTCTCACAGTGGCTGCGGCAAACCCTTTTTCAATTTCAGACGTTGAGTATTAGCGACTGCAAGCTGAAAAGAATGAGCTTTTCGCCAAAATCGGAGAAGATACTCAAGGAAGCGGGCAGAAAAGTCTCAGACAAAGCGAGTATGAGAGACTTTATGCAGAACTCAGCGAGAGACTGAAGAAAGTAGAGGATAAAATTGCGCAGGCTATGAGGGAGGAGGAACAGAACCATCATTCTCTGGCACGTTTGGGGGATATGCAGAAGCGTTTGTATGCACAGCGGGAAATGCTTAAGTCTAAAGTGGTGATCCCTGATGAGCCGGAGACAGAGCCTCAGGTTGACGTAATTGTCTCAGCAGAGGACAATGAGCCAATGTCTATGGTTCAACAAGAGCCATGCATAGAAGAGAACGCTCAAGAGAGCAATGATTGCCAGAAGACAGACGGCCTCGTCGAAGATGTCCGAACGAGCAGAAATGATCAGAAATCCCAAAAATCAGAAAATGATATAGACGAGTCTTATGCCAAGATGAGAACGGTCATTGATGAAATCATCACGGTGCAGGATGAAGATGGCAACCGCTTTGTTTTACACCCTGCCAGCAGCAACGAAATAGTGGGTGTAGACAAGAATGGAAACGTCACAGAATATCTTGATTCTGACCTCATACTTTATCCTGACACTCCTGAAAATGAAGCCCGTAAGGAAAGCTTAAACAGATATGAGTATTCGCCGAGGCTCATGGCCATCATGACAGTGATTGAGGACAAGCTCACGTTGTCCCCAATAGCATTCCTTGGACCTCCTACCAGGCTGTTCGGCATGCGGCAAGCTTTGTACGTTCACATCTATCGGAGCGCCTGGTCATCAAGATTCTTGTGGATTTTGTCCTGATGCAGGTGTCGAAAAGTCGCATTGCCGATCAAATACGGGTGCAATGGAAAGAAGCCGCTCTCAGCAAACAGCATATT
>JAILPJ010000112.1 GCA_024699605.1 Desulfovibrio sp.
AAAATTCTTTGCTAATTTCGAATTTTATTGATTTACACGAGTGACTTACATGTATAAAAAAGATTTTTGTAAAACGCATAGGGGATCCTGACAGACTGCATGGGGAGCACCCTATGTTGCTGGTTCCTAGTATCCAAACAGAGACGATACGACAAAAGCACCATCAGAAGCTGATTCTCAATACCCAAACTCTGTCGATATCTCTAAAACCGGCTTATATTGGGGCTTTCCACCATCTTCGTTGACTCGCCTCCAGGGGAAGCCAGAATTATTCAGGAAACCAGCTAAAAACAAGGCTTTTCAAGGGGAGATGCCCCGTCGAAAGTCGAGCTGAATATACTGATATCGGAGCTTATGTTCATTTATTAAAAATAAAATTCAATTTCAAAGGATGCACAATGAATCCTAAGCGTATGTCAGAGCAGGAATTGTTAGATTCCCTTGATATTGCTCTTCGCGATGACCATATCTTTCCTTATTATCAGCCGCAAATTAATCACTCCACAGGACGTATGGTTGGTGCTGAGGCTCTCATGCGCTGGAAAAATCCCGACTTTGGTATTCAGTATCCTTCTGATTTTATCCCCGTGCTTGAGCAAAATGATTTACTGTATCGGGCTGATGTCCATATGTTCGATGCGGTTTGTCGTTTTCTAAAAAAGTGTATAGAGAATAATTTCCCGATCATGCCGATCTCTGTAAATATGTCCAGGTACGACATTTACAAGCATGAATATGTCGATGAGATTGAAGCCCTGCGTCTCAAATACAATGTTCCAGTGAAATATTTGAGGATTGAGATCACAGAGTCTGCCGCCATCGGCGGCATGGACTTGATGATGGATGTCATCAATCGACTGCATAAATGCGGGTATCTGGTCGAAATGGATGACTTCGGCAGCGGCTATTCTTCACTGAATATTCTGAAAGATTTGAATGTCGATATTATCAAGCTGGATATGAAATTTTTGAGTGGAGAGGTTGGAGGCCGCGGCGGTATCATTCTCAATTCTGTGGTGCAGATGGCCAAATGGCTGGGAACGCCCATCATCACGGAAGGCGTGGAAACAATGGAGCAGGCCGACTACATGCGGAGTCTTGGCTGTAATTACATCCAAGGCTATCTGTATTGCAAGCCACTGCCGGAAGAGGAATTTATTGAAAAGATTCAGAAGGTTGAGCACGAGGCCATTTCCCCGGCTATGGAATTCGTTAAGGCCGTGAGCTCGGGCAATTTTTGGAACCCGGCCTCTCTGGAAACGCTTATTTTCAACAACCTTGTGGGAGCTGCCGCTATTTTCACCTACAGAGAAGGTGAAATGGAGATTCTGCGCGTCAATAAGAAATATCTCCGTGAAATCGGCATGAACATGACGGAAAAGGAAGTTGTCAGGATCAGACCGTGGGATTCCTTTGACGGGCTGAACCGCAATATTTTTGAGAGAACCGTCAAAAAGGCCATTGACTCCGGTAATGAGGAAACCTGCGAAACATGGCGCAATGTCTGTTCAAAATGCTGCGGCGATGACAAGATTTGCGTCCGTACGGAAATGCGGGTCATAGGCTTTGCCCGTGATCAGTACCTGGTTTACGCCATAGTGCACAATATCACAAAGGAAAAGAACGCCTATCTGGCGCTCTTCGACAGCGAACGGCGCTTCCGTTTCGCCAGTGAACAGGCCAATGTCTATGCCTGGGAATACACGGTTTCCACTAAGCAAATGCGTCCCTGTTTCCGTTGCATGCGAGATCTCAATTTGCCTCCGCTTTTGGAGAATTATCCTGAACCGGCCATCGAAATGGGGATTTTCCCGCCGGATTATGCCGATATGTACAGAGACTGGCATCGTCAGATTGAGCAGGGCGTGCCACATCTTGAGGCCATCATTCCGCTTACGGTGGGCAGAATTCCCTTCCACGTTCGCTACACCACTGAATTTGATGAGAATGGACGTCCCTTGAAGGCCTATGGCTCGGCGACGCTCGTGATCGATAAGAAAAAATAACCATAGAGTGGCTATCTTCAGTTGTGGGAGCGTTGGCATTTTGAGGGATTGCGATCTAAGTCAATGCCTCTAACGCTTAGTCCTCGCTTTTGCTGCCAGTTTTTATACCGTTCGAGCAGGCTTGAGAGCCACGGTATCAATGATGCCGTGGCTCTCTCAGTTGTCTGGCATGGGGAACCGTTTAAGGCCTGCGTTTATCAGCAAATTGCGGTTGAAATTCCTCTAAAGCTTGATTTTAAGCGGCTTTTAGGAGTATAGCATGGTCGTAATTTGTCAGTCGGTATGGGTAGACACTCCTGAGTTCTGAGACTTCCCATCAGGCATTTTGACAGGTTGTCGCTTTGACAGGAAAGACTGTGAAGCCCAAATATGGCTTGCGGTTCTTCAATGTCGGAGCGCGGTATTGATGCAAGAATTCAACCTTACGCGAGATGAATGGCATGATGATTTGAACGACATTATCTCGCCTTAAAATGTCATGTCATTTTTGGACAGATCCTAAGGCTTCTCGGAGGAAGAGATTGGTAGAGGCTGAAAAAATGAATCTTGTGTAACCTTTTCGGGGCAAGAGTGGTACCCCTATTTGCTATGATTTTATGGTACGGTAATCTTTACGACGGCCAAAATGAGCTCTATACTCTTGTTCGTGGAGGTGGCTATGGTAAACTTGCAAGTTAGTGTTGACGAGTCCTTGCGCGATAGGGCGCAAGCCATAGTTGAAGGCATGGGTATTGACCTTGCTTCAGCTATACGCCTTTTTTTAACTAAGATCGTACAACAAAATGATCTCCCTTTTCAAAAAGAAGATGATCTTTTTTATAGCCCTCAAAATCAGGCACACCTTCGTGCCATACTTGATGACTACAAACATAAGAGGAATTTTGCGCCTCACGAGCTAATCGAGGACTAACATGCTCATATGGCACGAAAAAACATGGAAGACTATCTCATTGGCAGCAACAGGATAGAAAGACGATTAACCGTATCAATTAAATCATTCTGGATAGTCAATCTTCGTTGATCCCTATGGCAAAAAATTCACCTATACACCTATGACAAAAAACAAGATGGTAGGTATGCTCACCTTACGGCTCCCTGCTGACATAGAAAATCGGTTAACATATTTAGCGCAGGCTACAGGTCGCAATAAATCTTTTTATGCTAAAGAAGCAATTCTTACTCATTTAGAAAATTTGGAAGATAACTATCCTGCAGAAAAAGATTATAAACAATTTAAGTCAAGTAATGAAAATTCTCTACCTTTAGAAGAAGTGATGAAAGAGTATGGCTTGGAAAGTTAGTGTTACTCCTAAAGCATTGAATACATTAAAAAGACTTGTCAGAAATGATACTAAACGTATTTTTAAATTTCTAGACGAACATCTACAAAATAGAGATAATCAAAGACAAATAGGCGAATCATTACAGGGAAATTTAGATGAATTTTGGAGATAGAGAATTGATGGCTATCGTATTTTATACAAAGTAGAATATGATAGTGTGACTATTTTAGTGTTACGTATTGGAAATAGGTGTGAAATATATAAAAATAAAAAATAACTCGACTTTCGAGGGGTAACACACTTGAAAAGCTTGATTTCTGTAAAAGATTTGGGGTCTAAGGCCGCAAACAAGCCTCCGACGTACCATTCACAGCATCCAGAAGCAGTGTAAACTAGGTATTCTTCAGGGCATGAAAACGGCGGTTTAATTCAGCTCAACTTATGAAGAATGAAATTCCAAATACAATAAACTCTACCAATTTAAATTACACTTTTCATTTTTTGATGGATTTACAAATGATATAGGCTGTATTTTTCCTAAAATGTCATAATCTACGAGTATGCTGCATTTATCCTTGCTAGCTTCTGCCTTTCCTAATATTCGATCAACATCTTTATGTTGAATTTTGTCTTCTGAAGAGCATAATAAAATCCATATGTCATACTCATTATTATTGACTACTATTTTTGTATACAGATGATATGCAGTATTTTCGTCATAACGACTTTCTGTTTGTTGTATAATTTGTCCTGTTAATTTTACCGGTAAATAGTTGTTTTTTACATATTCTTTATAGAGAAAAAGATCGGCCACTCTTTCTTTAGTTTCATAAGTAAAATTTGTAATATCTACCGAGCCGTCTTTATGAACATATTTGTCGTCACGATCTTTCAACCAATTCTTTTGATTTATAAGAAGTTTATGTTTGTTTTCTTTACTCTTGATTAAAGAATTTAGCTGTTTCCATACAGTATTAAGATCCTCTTCCGCTTGTGAAAATTCAGGTGATAGTTTCTTACATTCTGCATATTGTTTGTCCGAAATAGCATAAATACTTTTAGCACTGAGCATTTCAATAATTGCAAATGAGAGTAAGAGAATTGAAATAATTTTTTTTCATTATTTTATACTCCTAGCTAAAAATATCATAAAGAAATAAAAAATAATTTATTTTATCTAAAACTTTCTCTAATTATCTATCTTGTTCAAACTATTTCATTGGAATTACGTTCAAGAATATTATACTTTTTTCAATTTTGCATAAGAATATATATTGGCGGATTATTCAGAAAAGTGATTTTTTGCCATAAGCGTTGGATCCATCATGCTTATCAAACTACATCGCAAAATTTTTTTTGGCAAAAATAACATATATTGGCAGTCATAATTTTCAACGACGGTAAAGAAAATGTCCCAGAACAAAAATACTTCCGATTTCTGTCGTGAATTCCCTGGCTTTATACTCTCTAAACAATATAAATAACTCTCTTGCAAAAACAAGTATCAAGATTTTATAAGTTATATAACTCTGACAAATATCATATCATTTTTGTGTCAATATATGATACCAAAAAACTCAAACCTGCAATACTTAGCAAGCCTAAAATAAGAGCTAGAAAGCGCAGGCCTCCTGACAGAGCAACTGGCTCACTTTTCTTAACAAGTGCAATCATACCTTGAATATTCCAGCCATTTACGCCCCACCCCAATGGGTAGCCCTGCATGCACAAAAAGCAAATTGCCAGACAAATACCAGTTTTTGGCACAATGCCAATACTCTTCAAAGACGAGCGGCACTGAACGAGCGATCTTTCTTCGCTTTGCTCCCTGTGCCAGAGCCTCTCGAAAAGCTCGCCAGGTCTTCTGACCACCGTTCCTTTGCCAATCCTGAAGTGCCCAACTGTACGTGGAAAAAACGTCTGGCTGAGCGTACCAGGCCATAGCCTCATGATTGCCCAGCAAAAGGATATGCAGCACTTCTCCGGTCTCAAGGAAGGTAACGGCTGTTCTTTCTGGCGTTGCCCCGTATGAGCACGACAAACACAGAAGTTTTGCTCATAGCCTGACGCCAGTATTATTTCGGGGCCTTTTCGCTATATTGTCGCTTCCAGCAACCCGGCACATCCCCTGGCGTAAGCTCCAGGCGGAATGATCCGGGCTTTTGCTGTTCATCGGGGTCACCCAAGACTTGAATGACTTCTCCTGTCAGAACAAAGCCGTCGCCCTTGACTGTCATATTTTGCAGCACAGCCTCTGTGGGTGCATCACCTAGGCCATCAATGCTCACAAAGTAGCCTTGATCATTGAGAAGTGTCTGACCTAAGAATTCAGCGTTTTTCGGCGCACTGTGTTTTTGGACGCTGTGGCCTGTGAAATACAAGGCAGCCAGTGCCGCGGCATCTCTTGTGATGAAGCAGGTAAAATTTTCAGAGAGATTTTTGAAAACAGCTGGCGCCTCATCACGCATGAGAACCTGATTTGCCGGAAGAGAGCGTCCATTGACCGTAAAGAGGGCGGTATTGGCGGGAAGTGCTTTTTTGCCTTCTTCTTTGCGCTGCGCCTGCTCAAAGGCAAATGCCATTTTTGCGTCGTAGGCACCGAATAAGGCCGCCATAAGAATATTCTGTGGCTTGCCCACATAGTCTGATTCGCCTTTGAGTTCCAGATAGGAGTCTATGGTCTTTGTGTCTTTCACCAGGCGTTGCGCATCCTCCTGCGACAGAGCCAAGGTCTGGCAGGGAGCCAAGGCCAGGCAGAGAGAAAAGGTCAACATCGAGAGCAAAAGGAAGGGTTTTTTGCATAGGGCTTTATTCATAAGAGACTCCTTACGGTTCTAAAAAAAACAGTGCCTGGTCTATGCCGGTCTTGGCAAACGCAGCTTGTGCTCTTTGACCAAATCCGAAATGGACCAGGCGTATTTGCTGTCTAACGACAAAGGCTCGTTTACATTTTCACAAAGACCTTCTGGGCGTAAGCTATGGTTAGCGTTGGGTGGTCTTCAGGGAGAGGATGGCCCAGGTATCCTTGCCATTCCACTTGTAGGGCTTGGCTGTGGCTTCAAAGGTCGAGGGACGATCCTGCTTGTTTTCGGCATTGTAAATATCGCCAGTCATGCGGATGATCTTGCCTTCCTGTGAAACCTGCTTGACCTCGGCATAGTACACGGCCTCGCCGTCAGCGCCTTCGAAGTGATAGCACTTGCCGTCATAGTAGTAGGGCGGGTCAGACTGCAAGACGCTTGCGTGCTTCAGGTCGATGTCAAAGTACTTTTTGACGCTTTCGGCAACGAACTTGGCGTCAATGACCAGTGAACCGTATTCGCAGTTTTTGATCGAGCAGCGCTTGATCCGGCTTTTGTAGTTGTTGACGTAATTATGCCAGATGCCGAAACGGATCAGGTCGGGATTGGAGGAACCATCGCCCAGGTGCAGGACGTCGTCACTGCCATCCTGTTGCACGTCAAAATTCATAAAACCAAGTTCAGTGAAGTTGCTGAGAAAGGTGCTCATCAACTTCATCTGCTTTGCCAAAGCAGTTTCCGCTTGCGTTGGCAAAGGGTAGATGAACAAGGCCAGGCAGAGCAGCAGTGTTTTCCAGAAAAGGGCTTTTTTCATGATCATACTCCTTTGCATTAGCCTGCAGCGGGTGTGGGGACTGAGATCTCTGTATCCGTAATCTTTTCCTCGTCTCCCCAATCCTTGGTGTCTTTGACGGAACTCTCCATGATAGCAAAACTTGCGTTTGCCTCGTCATAGCCTGAGATGGTGTAGTCTTTGGTTGCCGTAGCTTCTTTCAGAATGATCAGTTCATCGACAGCGGAGTCGTAGAGGGCAGCAGAAGTCCACCATAAGTCGAATTTGTCCTTGGCCCGGGCTCCTTTCTTGACGTTGATGGAGTTAAAGGCAAAGCGATGAGGATCAATCCAGAAGGCTGGCCCCATGACGTTGAACTCGGCTTTTTTGACAAAGCCCTTGTTCTTGTCGATGACATAGAGGCTGAGATGCTGGATATATTCCATGCCCCAGCTGAGCAAAAATTTTTCGCCAGAAGGGGAAAAATACAGTCTGCAGGAAGCGGCTTCTTCTTTGATGGGCAAAAAGCCCGCGGGCTTTTTGTCCTTGCCCTGAAAGAAGTAGACGCCGCCCTCTGAGTTCTTCATCGCCTCAGACTGTGCCGGATCCACCAGAATCCACGACCATAGCCCGGCATCCGTATCGGCCGACTGCACGTCACAGTCTTTCAACGGCATTTCTTTGCCTCCAGTAAGCCGATAGGCTTTTCCACCTTTCAGCAGATAGTCGCCTTGGGCAGCCAGGGCTACGCCCGTGCAAAGTGCGCACGCAAGAAGCCCAACAACGAATGACAGTAGCGTTTTCATGTAAAAATATGTCCCCCTGTAACAGTCAGTTCTGGCAAAAACGCTGAAAACAACGGCAGAGATCACACGCTGGTTGCGAAAGGCACAAAGAGCAGCGTAAGGCCGTCCTGCCTGTTCAGCAGTGCCGATGTTCACGTCGAAGACTCAGGCGCCAAGGAGTGAACCGCTAGGATTATCTTCCCTGACTCCCACAAGCGTCAAGAGGATCTTGTTTGAGCCAAGCCTCTATCCAGCTTTTCTGGCAAAGGCCATGAAAAACTGAGTGGCAGTACGTCAAATCAGCAACAGTGCTATGCATAAAACGCAGGCTGTGGCGGAAACGAAGGCGTGCAAGGCAGACAAGACTCTGTGGCCGCGCTTCAGACAAAACCAGGCGCAAAGACCAAAGGTCAGGCAGCCGCAGAGTGCTGCACAGAGCAGGGGCGTTTCCTGTCGTATCAGCAAGAGCACGCAAAGGGCATAGGCGTAACAACCTATGCCCAGTAGAGAGAGCAGTGACAGGATCAACAAGGTAACTCGCGCTTAGGCCAGCAGCATGCAGCCAAACGGCCTATTTTTTGCCCATATTGATCGTACAGCGGCCGTGCTTTTCGTTGAGGTTTTTAAAACCGACACGCACACCACCACCTGGCTTTCTGCCGTCTATGGACTTGAAAGCCTTTCCAGGTGTGACCCAGCCAGTAAAGTCATTTGCTCTGGTGATGGCTTTCCCGCCACTGACTTTTACAAACCAATAATAATTATCATTGGGCGTGTATCTGAAAAGTTTGAGGGATTTCGTTGATCTGGCCGGAACCGTATACCAGCCTATGGTTGTGGTACTGGACGCATCATAGCCATTTTCACGGGCAAAGGCGAAAGAGAGTGATTTGCTGGAGTAGTTGTTGATTTTGACCTGGAGATTCTGATCCGCATGCACCGTGGGAACAACTCCAAACGTCAGAAGACAAAGCAAAAAGGACGCGAAAAATAGACGAATCACCTTATACATTGCGAAATCTCCTCTTTTCCAGATTTCTTATGCTGCTTCTGTGCAGAATCAAAGGACAATAATCCACAGAGCCTATGGCGCCCCTTGGCAATCGAGCGGCTACCATGGCTTTGCTGACCAAGGCAAGGGCGTATGCCCAAGGAAAGCTTATTGCGCATCCAAGCTCTTGAGGCCAGAAGCGGTGGCTGGAAGCCATTCCACCTTGACGGGTTCTGCTCCACCCAGGTAGTGCCCAACCCAGGCCTGATAGACGGGAGTATCCACGGGTTGATCTTCCTTGGCGCCCTGAAAGCTTGCGTCATTGATAAAGTAGACAAAACCGTCCCCTGTGACGTCCATTGCCTTGGGAAAGGGCTTGTCGTTGTCAAAGGGATTGGTCGGATACGCCTCCTTGCTCCAGGCGTCAACGCTTCCCTTCTCCTCGTAGATTCCCTTTTTCGGGTCGTAGACGGAAAAACTGTACGGCCAGAACTCGCCGGCCAGGCCCTGATTGTGCGCGGCTTTTTCCTTGGCGCAGCCATTCTTGAAGTATTCCACACCAGGCGTTGCGGTCAGCTGCACGGTGAGGGTACCTTTTTTCTCGTCAAAGCCTGAGACGAACTCCATGCTGGAGGCCATTGACCCGCTTTGGAAGCGGATGAGCAGTTCAGGCAGGCCATCGCCGTTCACATCACAGATTGCGAACTCGTTTTCGGCAAAGTTGCCCCCTAGCTCATCCTTGTCGATGGCCTCACCGTTGGGTAGCATGTGCTGCTCAAGAAAAGCCTGGGCCGCTTTGAGATACGCGCTATGCCGTGCATCAGCCGACCAGGCCACACTTGAGCAGAGCAGCAACGTACCGAGCACAGACAGGCTCGCCATCTTCTTCCACATAAAAGCTCTCCTTATTTACTTTGTTTCAAGCACCCTGATGCCGGAAGCAGTAGCTGGAACCCATTCCACCTTGACGGGTTCTGCACCACCCAGGTAGTGCCCAACCCAGGCCTGATAGACGGGAGTATCCACAGGCTGATCTCCCCTGGCGCCCTGAAAGCCTGCGTCATGGATGAAGTAGACAAAACCGTCCCCTGTGACGTCCATTGCCTTGGGAAAGGGCTTGTCGTTGTCAAAGGGATTGGTCGGGTACGCCTCCCTGCTCCAGGCGTCGACGCTGCCTTTCTGCTCATATTTCCCTGTTTTCGGATTGTAGACGGAAATACTGTATGGCCAGAACGCGCCGGCCAGGCCCTGATTGTGCGCAGCTTTTTCCTTGGCGCAGCCGTTCTTGAAGTATTCCACACCAGGCGTTGCGATCAGCTCCACGTTGAGTCTGCCTTTTTTCTCGTCAAAGCTTGAGACGAATTCTACGTGTGAGGCTATTGACCCGCTTTGGAAGCGGATCAATAGCTCGGGCTGGCCGTCGCCGTTCACGTCGCAGAAGGCGAGCTCGTTTTCGGCAAAGTTGCCTCCAAGCTCATCCTTGTCGATGTCCTCGCCGTTGGGGAACTTGAAGCCTACCACAAAATCCCACGCAGCTTTCAGAAACCAGCGCGATGTACAGCGTAACGAGAGGATCGCCCAGCTCTCCTTGCCCTGCCAGGTCCTGGATTTCGCGTAGGCGACAAAGGTGTAGGGCCGGGCCTTTGTCTCTATAGCGTCATAGATCTCGCCGCTCATGCGGATCAGATTGCCTTCTTGCCGTGCCTCTTTGACCTCGGCACGGTACAGGCTTTCGATGCCTTCCCAATCCGGTGCGAGACTGAAATGATAGCACTTGCCGTCGAAGAAATACGGGGGATCGGTCTGATCGACGCTTGCGTGTTTCAGGTCAAGATCAAAAAACTGTTTGACGCTTTCCGCAACGTCTTTTGCCTCAATGATCAGCTGGCCGTGCTCGCAGTCCTTGAGCGGGCAGGGTTTGATCCGGCTTTTGTTTTTGAGGCAGTTGTGCATGATGCCGAAACCGATCAGCGCTGCCTGTGAGGAGGTATTGCCCAGGTGCAGCGTGTCCTCATCCCCGCCTTTTTTGCGATCAAAATTCATGAAAGCCAGTTCAGTAAAATTGCTGAGAAAGGCACTCATCTGGGTAAGCTGCGTCTGGGAAAAGCCGCTTTGAGCAGCCTTTGCCGGATGCTGCAGGGGATTGAAGAGCACTGCCAGGCAGCAGAAGAGCAGGCTTAGGATCTGGCTTTTTTGCATGCAACATCCTTTTGCGTGATACACAAAACTCTCTTTGCCTTGCGGGCAAGCGTTTGGCCTCTGCCAAGCGCTGAACACGCTTTTCAGTTTTCCTTGGCAATGAATAAAAGAAGATCCAGAGAGTTTTCCTTTCCCAGTCTGTAGGTAATTCTGACCTTGCCGTCGCAAGGGGCAAAGCTATGCACGCCCTTGGCTGAGCGCACGCTGACTTCTGCATCCACGCCTTCGGGCTCCACGCTGACTTCAGCGATCTTGTCGCCATACTTGGCAAGATCCAGCCGGAACGAACCCTTTGCCTTGACCACCTTGAAGTCGGCCATGACGATCTTGTCGTTGTTCGGCAGAATTACGACGGCCGTTGAGGGCAGGGCGGCCTCAGACAAGTTCTGGTTCTTGGAGAGATCCAGGCTTTGGATGGGGTTTTCCAGCACGTTCAGCTTGGCCAGGGCCGTGTTCTTGGACAGATCAAGGCTCGTAAGCGCATTCCCCCAGACGTCCAACTCCGTTAGCGCCGTGTTCTTCGAGAGATCAAGGGCAGAAAGGGCGTTGTAGCGGCAGGATAAGGCCACAAGATGCGAAAGAGCTGACAGGTCAAGGCTCGCAAGCTTGTTTTGATCGCAGTTTACGACCTCTAAGGCCTTGTTTCTGGAAAGATCGAGTGTGGCAAGCTCGTTGCCTTGGCAGCGCAGCAGGGCAAGTACCTGGTTCTTGGCCAGGTCAAGGACCGTGAGCGTATTGCTGAAGCAGATCAGCTCTTTCAGCGCCGTAAAGTGTTCCAGGCCTTTCAGATCAGCGATTTCGCCAAAGGAGATGTCCATGCTCTCAAGAGCGGCGATTTGGGCTGTTGTGAGCACGCTCTTGCCCTGGGCGACGTTTTCCGTAAGCCAGTTTCGAAAATGCTGGTCCGGAAAATGCCGTGCATCGAGGGGAAGATCGGCCCTGGCTTGGCCGGCCAGAAGCACGCAGACCAGAAACAATGTCAAAAATCCAAGCTTCGTCGGTTTCCAGATGTCTTTCAGCATCTTCAGTCTCCCGCGCACAAGGTTTGTCATTGGTTGATGATTACTGAGAAGGGAGATTGCGCAATTCTGCCTTGCCGCTGATATTGTACTTGCGATAGACGGCTTTTAAGATGGTATTGACAGTATGTACGCTGATGCAGAGCCGTGCCGAGATTTCCTTGGCCGACAGCCGATCCCTTGCCAGGGCGCTGATTTCCTGTTCCCGTGGGGTAAGCAGCGAGGTTTCTCCCGCAGAATTTTTGAGAATAAGAGACACGCCTTTTTCACGTCGGGCACAGATCGCCCGAAGTTCTTCCGGCACAGGTTCAGACAGGAGAGGAAAGATCGGGGTAAGATCCGGGGCCAGGCGGGCGAAGGGCAGATAGATTTTGTCCGGCAGAGCAAGGCGCAAGGCCTCTTCCAGATGGGCGATGGCCTGTTTTCTTGCCCCTTGTTTGGCCTGCGCTATGGCCAGATAAATGGCGTAGTAGAGCTTCGGAAGGATATAATTCATGGTGCTGGCTTGCTGCTTGATCTGCTCTTCCAGTCCGAGCAGCTCGGTGTAACGACCTTTCAACAGCAGATAGTGCTCGTAGAAAATCAGAGCATAAGGAATGCTGTGGGCATAGACGACGCGCTGGATGCCGGCGGCATCACACAGCCATGCGGGGATATCCTCTGTGCGGCCCATACTCAGATCCAGTTCTGCCTGGCAGAGTTCTCCGAGACGCAGGATGGAATGCTGTCCCGATTCATGGGCGTTGCGGGCCAGACTCTCTCGGGCTGTTTCATAGGCTTCCAGATCACCGCGCAGAAGCCCGATTTCGGCCAGAATAAGGTCTGCGCTGAGACAGACGCCGTATTGCCCCGCATTGCGTCCCCGGTAGGTGGCCTTGTGGGCCATGAGTTCCGCAGTGACGTCGTCGCCAGAGGCCAGGGCCGCTTCGGCGCGGAAAATATGTTCGGCGCCTGCGCCGTGGCCGGAGGCCAGATCGGAATAGACCGGCAGGTACGTATCCATGAGATCTAAAAGCTGGCTTAAGCCCCCGATCCGATTCCAGTAAAGACAGAGCACCGAAGCTGTACCGAAGGGCATGGTGCCCCGGAAGACCTCGGATCTGGGGTTGTCCGAAATAGCCTGCAGATGCTGCAGGGCTCTGCTGTGAAAAGCTCCCATTCTGGCGATGTCATTGTATTCGGTGAAGGACATGAGCATGGCGTATTCACCGCAGGCCCGTTCCCATTCAGGGCCCTGGCCTTCCCGGCTCTCTTCCAGCAGCACTCGCAGGACATTGGTGGCGCGCAGAAAATACGCACGGCTGCCGCGCCGGAAGAAATTATAGGCCATGAGCACAAGGAAGACCGGGTACTGTCGCAGGATAGGGAGCGGGCACTTGTCCATCAGTCCCTCGAAGAGGGCGGTGATATTGCGTTCCTGATTGTCATAGACGTATTGAGTGGACATGGGCAGGGAGAGGATGGCGTGAAAGTCTCCCACCTCCATGAAGAAGAGTGCCGCCTGAAAGAGATCGCCTATGTCCAGGGAGGCAAGGGCTGCCTTGCGGTACATGGCATTTCTGAACGTTTGGGACTCCATGGCGAAACGCTCCCGCAGGTAATCCTGCAGGATGCTGTGCATGACATAGGCTTGTCTGTCCGCTACATGTCGGATGAAAAAATCCTGAGAGAGGAGCTCTGCCACGGTATCGGGCAGGGCCATGCCGTCGCAGATGATGGCGGCCTGACGGGTATTAAAAGCGTCCAGCAGGGAAAGCCCCAGCATCAGGTTTCGCTCTTGGTCCGAAAGTCGGTTCCAGATGGCCGTTTCAACAAGAGGGCGAATATCACTGAAATCGCTTAGGCTGCCTGAGTGGCTGTAATGCTGGAGCTGCAGGCGGATGGCCGCAACCCACCCCTGTGAGGACAACTGGACAGCTTCAATGGTGTCCTGAGAGATGGCAATGTTCATTAAGCGGCAATACTCGGCAATGCAGGCATTGTCGAAGAAGAGGTCACGTGCTGTGATGGTGTGGTAGGGCTGAGGGTGGAAGGTCGCTGTGCCGTCTTCCCCCTTGAGGGGCTGCGTCACAACGATGATGTGCAGATGCTCATCGCGGCAGGCGGAAAAAGCGGCGAGGCAGCGTTTGCGCACAGGACTTGCGAAGAGCTGATAATTGTCGATGACGAGGTATTTGGCTTCAGGGCTGGTATAGGCGGAAATCAGCGAAGCAATATCGGAGAGATTTTCAAGTGTGGGCTCGCCGAGTTCTGAGAGCTCATCCTCAATACTGTCTTCAGCGCCTGTGAAAAGCGCGGCAATGCCAGCCCAGGCCTTGGCCCTTGATTCGCCAAAGCAGGTGTACCAGCGTACGTCTGCCTGCGACTGTTCTTTGGCCAGGTATTCACGCAGCGCCGTAGTCTTGCCGAAACCGGATGGCGCTTCGATGAGTGTCAGACCATAGGCAGGTATCTCTGCCAAGGCTTTTTCAAGACGCCGGGAAAAACAATAGCGGTTTTTCTTCTTCGGCTTTCGACCCATGTTTTTTTTCTCCTCAGTCCCTGTCTCTGCGGCGTCCGATACTTGCTTTCACGTATGGGCGAGGAGAATCATGCCCTTTTTCAAAAAAATGTACATACCTAAGAATTAGGTAGATGTGTCTTCAGGTGTTCATCCATTCGGCACCATCCCCGCTGCTGACAGCATTGGCCTGGGGGATGGACAACGCTTCATAGACGCCCGCTTTTGAACACTTTGACCGCGCATTCCTTTTTCCAGAAGGCGATGCCGTAGTTTATGACGGTGCAGATCATAGGCTGCAGACCTGCGGCATATCTGCGCTCCAAAATTTGTGACAACCCTTCCGAGGCTTTCTTTTCAAGCTGCGTGAATTCTTCAGCGATTTTCAGTTCAATGATGATGGCTTGTCTGTTCCGTCCGTCTTCTATGACGATATCCGGCCGACCCAAGCCATGCTCGTCATTGGATTGAGCATTCAGCCCGACGCCGCGCAGAAGCCCGGCAAGAAAGCCGTGGTAATAGTTTTCGGCGCTGTCATGGTAGCTGATCGTACCATACAGGAGATCGCTGATCGCTGCCTGCACGGCATTGGCATCGCCGTTCCACAGCGCCTGCGCAAAGCAGGAGAGATCCTGCTTCCTGACGGTTTCATTAAACCATTGTCTCACTGTACTTATGAAAATCCGCCTGACTTCCTTGTTGGGAATGACGAGCGCAGTCTCTTCACCATCGGGCTGGGTTTCCGCTTTGGTCAGATATCCTGTCAAATACAGCATGGACCAAATATTGCTCTCGTTTTCATAGATAAGGTCGTAGGTCAGTTCTTCGCAAAGGACTTCGTTGATGCTTCCGCCGCCGATGAGCGTCTCTATCTTGTTCTTGCTATCGTCACTCGCTTCCCTGACCAGCGTTTTGACGATGGCATTGCCGCTTGTGTTGTTCCAGTATGCCTTGGGTTGAGCTGCCGCGTTTCGCTGCAGGTCGTAGATGTATTGCAAAACGTCCCACGGGCAGTATAGTTTTCGCTTTTGCCCGAAGCAGTAGCCGTCGTACCATTCCTGAATGTCTTTTTTCCTGCCCGGCAGATTTATGGCAGCAAGGAGTTGATCCACCTCGCCAGAGGTAAATCCGAATTTGTCCGCAAAAAAGTCTTCAGAGATACCGAAGCATGTAAAATTGTTCAGGCCGGTAAAAAGGCTTTCCCTGGCGATGCGCAGGCAGCCGGTGAGCACAGCGAACTTGAGCGAAGGATTGGTCTTGAGCGCAGCGCCCAGCATATTGCGCATGAAGCCGACCATTTCCTCGTAATAGCCATTCTGCTCAGCGCAGTTGATGGGTACGTCGTATTCGTCGATAAGCAGGATAACCGGTTTGCCATGGTGGGCTTCCAAGGCGCGGCAGAGAACAAAGAGAGCATTGGCAAGATTTTTTTCGGCGTCAGTGCCATTATAGAGTACGGAAAAGGTCTTTTTGTCTGGAGGTGACACCGTATCGCTTTCAAGCAGATAGGCATGTTCAATGCAGAGTGACCGGAGCACTTCCGACATTTGACCAAGGGCCAGACCGTAATTTCGTCCTTCCACGCCCTTAAGTGTTAGGAAAAGGGTGGGATATTGATGCATCCAGGCGTCGCAAAGCTGTGTCTTTTGAGAAATGGCAAGTCCTTCAAACAGATTGCGTTCTTTCGCTCTCATATCGAAAAACTCCTGGAGCATGGTCAGCATCAGCGTCTTTCCGAAACGCCTGGGGCGCGTTATGAGGGACACCTCCGGCTGGCCGGGGGCCAAAAATTCTTCGATGAAAGCTGTCTTGTCCACATAGCAACGCTGTTCTTCCCTGATCTTCTTGAAAGAATCACCGCCGATAAGTATATTGAGCGAGGCCATAGAACGGTTCCTTGCCTGAGTTTTACAAGACGGCAATATTTTACAGAGATCCTTGCTGACAAGCAAGCAACCTCTAGGTGCAGTATTTTCAACACTACCCGGCAGCGAGAGGGTGTGTCACAATACTCTCTAATACAATCAGATGATTGGTGTTTTGCAGAGTCGATTAGATATTGTATGTCAATACGTTTTTGGTTATTAGAAAATAGATATGCTGTTTTGGAACGACTGGTAGCCTGCCTGCCTTCTAAAGAATCGAAAACCCCGCTCTAAGCGGGGTTTTCGTCGTTGAAAGCCGTGGCGAGTTTTCCATGCACCGAGCGGCAAGGCCTTTTTGCCGAGAAGATGAAGGCGTTTGCAGGCTTACGCAGAGCCAAAGCTTAGCTCTGGCAGGCTTTGAGTTTGAGCGGCATTGCCCTAAGCTTTTTCAGGGCCTGGTAGCGGTTCAGATCGGTTTTCAGGCGTAAGAACGAGGATTCTTCGAACATTTTGGCGGGCATGGGGCGGGCGTAGTAAAAACCCTGAGCAATATGGCAGTCATTTTCCAGGAGAAACTGCGCCTGTTCTTCGCTTTCCACCCCTTCAGCCACAATCTGCAGCTTCAGTTCTTTGGCCAGTTTGATGGTGTTTTTGGCGACAATGCGTCCTCTGTCGCTGGCGCATTCTCCCTGGACAAAAACGCGGTCGAGCTTGACCGCTGTAAAGGGCAGATCGCGCAGGCTGCTCAGCGAGGAATAGCCAATGCCAAAGTCGTCCATGGAAAGGGCGAAACCCGCTTTGCGCAGCAGGCGCATTTTGCGTAAGAGTTCCTGCCAGCCCGGGATGAAGGCCGTTTCTGTGACTTCCAGTTCCAGCAGATGGTGTGGCAATTGGTATTTTTCGGTGAGAAAGCGAAACGTCCGCAAGAGATCGGTATTGGTAAAGTGCAGTCGGCTGACATTGACGGAAATGGGAACCGGCTCATAGCCGTTGTCGATCCAGCGGCGCAGGGTTTTGCAGGTTTCTTCCCAGATATAGTCATCGAGCTTGAGGATAAAGCCATTGGACTCAAAGAGCGGCACAAAGCGGTCAGGCATGATCATGCCGTCTTTTGGATGCAGCCAGCGAGCCAGCGCTTCTGCCCCCACCACCTGCCCTGTGTCGATCAAGACCTTGGGCTGAAGATAGAGTTTGAATTCGTCATTTTTCAGGGCGCAGGCCATGTGGCTTGTGATATACACCTTGTCCTGCTCCAGTTTTTTGAGCTGATCATCGTAGAAGGCCACATTGTGTACGTCACTGCCTTTGACGGTCTCGAGAGCGACTGTCGCCCAGTCATAGAGCAGATAGGCCGGGGTGGTGTTCTGGCTGGCTGTGCAGATGCCAAAACAGAGGTCGGCGTGCCTGTGCCGGCTTTTATTTTCAAAAAGACGGCTCAGAGACTGGGCAAAGTGCAGGGCGCGCTTGGGGCCACCCAAAAGGCAGACAGCGAAGTCGTTGCCGTCCATGCGACCGAGGCTTTCTGCTCCTGGCAGGAGTGTGCGGCGCAAAAAGCGCGCGATGAGCTTGAGGAGATGGTCGCCTCTGGCAAAGCCCTGTTTTTGATTGATCTGTTTGAGGGCGCAAACCGTACAACGGATCAGGCAGTACTGACGGTCTTTCTGGGCGAGCAGTTTGTCTGTGGCCGCAAAAAAAGCGCGCGCCGTCAACACGCCGGTCAAGGGATCGCGGTGGATCTCAGGCCGTGGGATTTGCTGCGTGCCTTTTACGCGCAAGGTGCCAATATGCTGTGGAATTTTGCCTTCTGTCAGCGTGAAGGTGCAGGCGCAGAGCGCATAGGCGCCTGTGCGCATTTTCAGCCGAAAATTGGCCTCAATATAGGGAATGCCGCAGGCAAGTTTTTGCAGGCAGTCCGACAGGCGACCTTGGTCGTCAGGGTGCACCACCTGGTCCTGGCTCCAGACCAAGAGCGGCGCACGTCGGTCATAGTGGCCGGCAAATTCAGCGCGCAGTTCAGGCGCGGTAAACATGGCCTGCTCGTCTTTCCAGAGAAAAATCAGGGTTTGGGCAGCAGCACGTTTTGCCGCGTTTGACGAGGCTTGTGTGAGGGCTCTTTGGTCATTGTGAGGATTCATGGAGACTTCGCAATGCAGTTGGACTGCGGCAAGAATTAGGACGTTTTTGACGTTGTGCTGGCGTCAAAGAGCGTTGCGCGGTTGCGGCCGTTTTCCTTGGAAAGATAGAGTGCCGCATCGGCGTGGTGCACGAGATCCAGGGCTTGGCCTGCACCGTCAACCAGCTCGGAAGTGACTCCCAGGCTGATGGTCACATAGGGCCCTGTGGGTGAGCCAGGATGCGGCAGTTTGACACGTTCTACAGACGTGCGGATGCGTTCGGCACACGCCAAGGCCTGGCTTTGATCCGTATCGGGCAGAATCACCACGAATTCTTCGCCGCCGTAGCGTGCGGCCACATCATTGCCGCGGACGGCTTTGGCCACGGCCTTGGCCACTTCCCTCAGGCAGGTGTCACCGGCCTGATGCCCCAGACTGTCGTTGTAGACCTTGAATTTGTCCACATCCATCATCACTATACCCAGCGGCGTTTGCTGGTCGCGCGCCGCTTGCCAAAGCTTGTCCAGCAGCTGATCAAAGGCCCGGCGATTGTAGAGACCGGTCAGGCCGTCGTAGAGCGACATGCGTTTGAACTGGCTGCGTTCGCTTTCCATCTTCTCACTGGCCACTGTGGCCTGGCCAAGATAGATGCCCAGGTTCTCCAGGGTCTCGCCGATCTCAGCGATCACCTTGACCCGGCTTGGCACGAGAGAAGGAAGCTTCACGCCTGTGCCCAGCTGGCCCACATAGCCTCTGATGGCCTCCAGAGGACGAACGACCTGCGCAAGGCCCAGGGCAATGAGGGCTGCGAGGTAAGAGAGCGTGATCAGGAGCATGAGCAGCACACAGTTTTCCATAAACTGCGCATCGACAATCTGTTTTTTGAGGATTGCACTCAGTTCCTGGGCTGCGTCGCCTCCCACAAGCAGGTCTTTGGTAAGCTTTGACAGAGACTGAAGAGCGCTTTCTGCTTCCTTTTCCAGCAGCTCCAAGCGGCTTTGAGACAAGAGGAGATTTGCCTGATCCTGGCTTTGCAAAAGTTTGGCGCTGATTTCGCGCTCTTGGAGACGGATCGCCTTGAGCCTGTTTAGGCTGGCCAGATGCGGCTTGATGGACTGGCCCAGTCTTTGATTTTCCATGGCCAGGGCTTGGAGCTCTTTACAACACCTATCCCAGGCGGCCGCATCATGTTTGCTGTCGCGCACGCTCGCAAGCAGCCAAAGCTGATCATAGACCTTGCTTGTGCGCGCCAGAAAGGACTCAGTGGCTTTGTACTGCCCGTAGGTGTGAGAGCCGTCGGACATGATCTGGCGTGCCTGATGAATCAAAAGCCCGCTGCCGCCGAGCAAAAGGCAGATCAGGGGAACGAGCAGAAGCAGAGAAAAGGCTCTGAGCGGCAGGCAGGTCTGTTTGGCGCAGTGGTTTAGGGTCACAGCAGTTTCCCCCACCACGCATAGCTCTTGGTGACGACATAGGCTGCGCCATAGGCCAGTGCCGTGTTGAACAGAATACTGAAAACCACCCATTTCCAGCTGCCCGATTCCTGGCGGATCACAACCAGGGTGACAAAGCAGGGAGAATAGAGCAGCACAAAGACGAGCAGTGAGAGGGCGACGGCCGGGTTCCAGGTCGGGTCGAGTTTGAGCAGTCGGGAAAGCGGTGCGTCGTCTTCCTCGATGTCACTGCCCAGGGAATAGGCCGTGCCAAGGGTGGAGACAATGGCTTCCTTGGCCGCAATGCCGCCAATTAAGGCCACGTCCGTGCGCCAGTTAAAGCCCAAAGGCGCTGTGAACTGTTCAAGCCAGACGCCAAGGCGACCGGCCAGGCTGTACCTGAGTGCTGCGGCTTCCTGGGCTTTGTCCATGTCGTCGATTTTTTCCTGCAATTCGTCGATCTGATCCTGAGAAATGCCTGAAATGGCCATTTTTTGCGTGTACTGGCCTTTCTGATTTTCAAAATCCAGGACCATTTCAGCCGGCAGATTGGGAAAGGTCATGGAGGCCCAAAGCAGGATGGAGACCGGTAAGAGCACTACAACGGCTTTGCGCAGATACATCCAGGTGCGTTCCCAGCCGTGGATGAGAATGGAGCGCAGAGTTGGCCAGCGGTAGGGCGGCATTTCCATGACCAGGGGGGTGGAAGAGCCGCGCAGCACAGTCAGCCGCAAAAAGAGCGCCATGACAAAGGCGATCAGCCAGCTGGCCATGACCACGAAGAAGATCACATTGGCCTCATTGCCCTTGAAGAAGGTGCCGGCCAGCAAAAGGACCACTGGCAGCTTGGCACCGCAGGTCATATAGGGCAGGGTGAGCATGGTGGCCATTTTTTCCATGGGGCTCGGCATGGTGCGCGTGGCCATGACGCCTGGGATGGCACAACCACCGGCAATGCCGCCGGCGATGATGTAGGGCATCACCGAGGTGCCGTGCAGGCCAAAGAAATGGAAGAGGCGGTCGGCAATATAGGCCATGCGTGCCATGTAGCCTGTGTCCTCGAGGATGGCGATCAAAAGAAAGAGAATGATGATCAAGGGCACAAAGCTCAGAACACCGCCCAGGCCGTCGATGATGCCGTCGGTCAGCAGACTGGTCACAAAGCCTTCAGGCATCTGCTCTCTGAGAACGCCACTCAGCCAGGCAAAGGCGCTTTCCAGCCATTCCTGGGGATAGGCGCCCACAAAAATCACCAGATTGAACATGGCGTAGAGCACAGCCACCATGATCACTGCCCCCAGGACACTGTGAGCCAAGACTTTGTCGAGCTTGTCGGAAAGCTGCATGCGGGCGGATTTTTTCTCGCCGTTGATCAGACAGTTGCGCACCACATTGCGGCAGAAGGTAAAGCGCTGCACGGCAATGATGTCTTCCACGCGTCTGTCCGAAGCCTCGGCACAGGCCTGGGCTTCCTGACAAAGGCTTTTGGCGCGCTCCATGGCCTCGTCTCCGGCCTGACGCACGGCCTCCCAGGCTATGGGATTGTCTTCCAGAAGCATCAGGGCCATCCAGCGGGCAGGCGCTGTGCCATAGTGTTTCAAGGCAGCGGGATATTCTTCTTCCACCAGTTTGGCGAGTTTTGCCAGAATGGGGTCAAGCAGGGGGCCGTAGGGCACGTGCAGCGGCTGCGGAGCCTGGCTTGTGGCAACGTGTTCAATGGCTTTGAAGAGATCGCGGACACCTTCTGATCTGACGCCCACCGTGGGCAAGGCGGTCACGCCAAGCAGGGCTGAGAGCTGGGCAAAATCGAGATCATGCCCCTGCTTGTGCAACTCATCCATCATATTGCAGGCGAGAACCGTGGGCAGACCCATTTCCCGAATCTGCACGCAAAGCAAGAGGCTGCGTTCCAGAAGACCTGAGTCGGCCACGTAGAGCACGGCCTGCTCGGTGCCTGCCAAGAGTGTTTCGCTGGCAATCCGTTCCTCGGGACTGTAGGCCGAAAGCGAATAGGAGCCTGGTAAATCCAGAAAGATGATTTCTCGGCCTGCATGGTGCAGAATGCCTTCCTTTTTTTCAACGGTCACACCGCTGTAGTTGCCCACATGCTGGTGAGCGCCGGTCAGCATATTAAAGATGGTGGTTTTGCCGCTGTTGGGATTGCCGGCCACGGCAATGCGCAAGGAATAGGCCATGCCGCCGATATTGGTTCTCAGTCCCGCTTCTGTGTCTGAACTGCTTTTTTGGGGAGACTGATTTTCCCCAAACTGGCTGATAGGATCTAAGGCTACGTCGGTCACACAAGCTCCTCTACTGGCAAGCTAGCGTTTGATGAAGATGGCCTGGGCTTCACGTTTGCGGATGGCCACAGTGGTATCGGCCACACGCAGGGCCAGTGGATCGCCCAGGGGAGCCCGGCCGAGCAGGGAAATGGAAACTCCGGGAATCAGTCCCAGATCGCGGATTCTGCGCCCAAGTTCACCGTGGGAGGTGATCTGGAGAATCTGTGCTTTTTCGCCCTTTTGCAGGCTTGTGAGGGCAATGCCCCGAGAAATGGCCATAGATGCACTCCTTTGTGGATTGTGTCCGCACAAGCCTCATTGCCTAGCCTTTACAAGGCAAAGGCTAGGCTGTCAGAGAGTTTGCGAAACCGGGCTTATTTGAAATTTAAATTCAATTTAAAAATCAATAGCTACTCAGCGCCTCAACGTCAAGCTTTTTTTGCGCGGCAAAAACGCGCATGAGAGGGAAAGCTTTGGCCTGTTCAAAGAATAAAAAAAAGAGCCGCAGTATGGAGGCTGCGGCTCATAGGATCCAAAATCAGGGGCAGGCTCTTAGGAACTTCCTTCTTCGGCAGGACTGTCTTGCCACACAAAGGTGATGTGATTGCCTGAGACTTTTTTGCTCTGATAGGTGCCGTGATCAGCCCGCTGATAGAGGGCTTCAAAGCTGTCCGCGCGATTGGCCAGATAGAAGGAGGCACCGATACTGACGTGGATTTTTTCCCCGCCAAGTTCTGGAATGTCAATGTGTTCCATATTGCCGAAGAGTCGGCTCATGATCTTCTGGCCGATCTCTTCGGTGATCACACCCTTGGAGAAGACCGCAAATTCGTCGCCGCCCAGACGGAAGACGATATCGGTCTCACGGAAGGTCTTGGTCAGGCTCTGGGCAATGGCATTGATCACCTTATCGCCTGTGGCGTGGCCAAAGCGATCATTGACCAGTTTGAATTTATCGGCGTCCAGCAGGCAGAACATGCCGCACAGCCCTTCGGCCATGCACTTGCGGATCAGATTTTCGCCGCTGCCCCGGTTGCGGATGCCGGTCATCAGATCCGTTTCCGAAAGCTTGCGCAGCACTTCCTGCTGCTTGCGGTCCTCGTCAATGGATTCAAAGGCCAGTAAGATTTGCCGAGGTGTTCCTTGGTCATCGCGATTAACCACAACAAAGCGCAGACGCACCCAACGGTTTTTGTCGTCGACAAATTCCTGGGAAATGGAATTGGTGTCTTTGAGACGCTCTTCAAGGCTTGTGGGATCCATGAATTGCTTCATCAGGTCCCGGGACTGGAGGGAGGAGAACTGTTCGGCAAAACCCACGGCGCGGCCGCTGAAATTGGTCATGTCGCCGCCAAGAAGGGCTTCAATATCGGGGTTGGAGCGGATAATGGACATCTGATCGCTTGTGCGATCGATCTTGACCGCGGAGACATAGATGGAGGCCACAGCCTGAATTTCATGGTTCAGTTCCTCGGCTTCCTGGTATTTGCGGCTCATGTGCAAAAAGACCGAAAGGCAGGTGCCAAGGACCAGGACGAGAAAAAGGCCGCTTGTGGCATAGATGGTGACAAGGGAGGCGTACATCTTGTCTTCATCGAGGATCAGGAGGATTTTCCAGTCACTGTTGATGGCAGCCAGCAGTGCCGTATACTTCTTGTTGGTGGCCTTGTCCGAAAGCTCAAGGCGCTGAATAGCTGTTTTCAGGTGGTCCTGGACGTCTTCTGCTTGGCTTGTCGCCTGCCTGGGCTCCTGCTTTCTTGAGTCCTCAAAAAAACTGCTTTCCACTTCTGAACCGTGCTCGCTAATTTCGATGCCGATTTTATCCGTATCCGAATGGGCCACCACAAAGCCGTCGCTGTCCAAAACCATGGCGGCTGTCACTTCCTTCTGGTGGCCGAGTTGATAGATGCCGCGCTGAACGCCGTCCAGGAAGATGTCCATGGAGACCACGCTATCGCCATCGTTGAGCAGCTGACTGACCGAGGTCATCATCATTTCCGTCTGAATATTCAGGTAGGGCTTGGCCAGAACAATTTTGCCCTTTCCCTGCAGAGCGGCCTTGTACCAGGGTCTTTCCTTGGGTTGATAGGCCTTGGGCGGGTTCCAGCCGCTGCCATCGAGGTAGCGGCCCCTGTAGTAGCTGTAGACGCCAGTGGTGTTTTCGTCGATGACTTTGGCGTAGATGGCGGTTTGGTTGATCAGATAGCGGCTGATCGTCTCGTGATCCTGCTTTTCCGCCAGCATTTCATTGACTTTGAGGGAAGAAAACGCCACGGCATCC
Organism: Desulfovibrio sp.; assembly: GCA_024699605.1. GTDB lineage: Bacteria > Desulfobacterota > Desulfovibrionia > Desulfovibrionales > Desulfovibrionaceae > Desulfovibrio. Next base: position 24,332 of record JAILPJ010000112.1, read on the forward strand.
ATGGGCGTTTTCATATAGTAGTTGACATTCTGTGCCGTGGACTGGGCCTGATTGTACCAGGTGATGAGGATGTTTTCTTTGGAGGTGGAGTAGAGCCAGAAGAAGAGGGCAAGGATCAGGGCCAGGGCAAGAGCGGTGATGGTACAGGCAATGGGCGTGAAACGCTGGGAGTAGGAGGGCGTTTTGCTCATTAAGTTCTTCGGCGTGGAGGCCCAGGCGCAACACCTAGGAGGAAACGCCGCCTCCGTTGTTTTTCCTGTCTTGAGAAGTGTTGTCCAAGGGAGAGTTACGGTCAATCATCCGTGCAAGCCTTGATCTGAAGGGGAAAGGATTGGCCCTTTTTGGTTACGAGAGGCCATTGGGGCAAAAGCGCAGGAGACGTTCAGGAGAGCTTTTTGCTAAGCTTCAGACGCATTTTTGAGACAAAGGCTTGTGTCGATTGTGGCGTGTGCGTTCTACAAGCCAAGGAAGGCTGGCAGAAAGGTTGAGAGTTTGGGGAAGAAGATGATCACCGCAAGGGCGCAGAGGGCGGCAAAAATCAGGGGCAGTGCCGGCTTGCTGATCTCCTCCATGCTCAGGCCGCTGATATTGGCGCCCACATAGAGGTTGACGGCCACAGGCGGCGTCACCTGTCCCACGGCGAGATTGACGGTCATCATCACACCGAACCAGATGGGATCCCAGTGAAAATGCGCCATGATGGGCAGCATAAAGGGGAGAAAGACATAGTAGATGGAAATGGCGTCCAGCAGCATGCCAGCCAGCAAGAGAAGAATATTGATCAGAAAGAGCAAAAGCCACTGATTGTCCGAGAGTGAGAGCAAAAAGGCCGAGCTGCGTTCCACCAGGCCGATGTCTGTGGCCACCCAGGAAAACAGTCCGGCACAGGTCACAACAATCATCACAACAGCCGAGGAGCGGACACTGGAGGCTAAGATCTCAAAGAAATCTTTGAGACTGGCAATTTCACGGTTGATGAAGACACCCACAAACAGACCGTAGAAAACGGCTACGGCCGCAGCCTCAGTGGGCGTGAAGACGCCTCCGTAGATGCCGCCCAAAATGACCACAGGGGTCATCAGGCCCCAGAAGGCCTCACGAAAGGCGCGGAAGAGGGAGATGTGCGAAGCCTGACCGTGATAGCCTTTCTGGCGTGAGATGAGAAAAACAGCCAGCATGATGAAGGTGGCAACCAAGAGCCCCGGAATGACGCCCGCGGCAAAGAGCGCCGGCACCGAGACATTGGCGATGCCGCCGTAGACAATAAAGGCGATACTCGGCGGAATGACGATGGCCAGACCACTGGCCACCGAAACCGTAGCTGCCGCAAAATTTTTGGCGTAACCGGCCTGGGCCATGCCGGGAATCAGAATCAGGCCGAGGGCGGCCACAGTGGCAGGACCGGAACCGCTCACTGCCCCCCAGAAGGTGGCCACAGCGACTGCCACAACAGCCAGTCCGCCCTGAACGGTTCCTGTCAGGGCCTGGACAAAGTTGATGATGCTGCGGGCAATGCCGGCGCGTTCCATGATGTAGCCGGCCAGAATGAAGAAGGGAATGGCCAGAAGCGGGGGTTTGGCAATGCCGGCAAAAAAGTTGTAGGAGATCATGGCCAGGCCCTTGTCCCATTTCCAGATGACCAGAACGGCCGCCATGCCCAGGGCAATGGCAATGGGCACACGCAGGAGCAGGGGAATGAGAAAGAGGGACAAAAGCCAGATGGCTGGATCCTGAACAAGTGCTTCCATGCCAGCCTCCTAGATGTCGCCGTTTTTCAGGTCAAAACAGGCTCTTTGCACAATGCGCACAATGATCAGCAGGCTGAAGAGCGGAATGGCCGAGGAGTAGATCCAGTACGGCAGTTCCAGAGAATCCGAGACACGTTCAAGATCGATTTCGTCGAGGATTTCCAAAACGCCGGTATAGGCGAGCACGGAGAAAAAAATGATGGCCAGAGCCAGGCTTAAGAAATAGCAAATCTGGCGCAGGGGGCGTGCCAGCTTGGAATAGAAAAGGGCCACGCAGAGATTGCTGCGGTCACGGAAGGCACAGGCTGTGCCGAGCAGGACGATCCAGACAAAGAAATTGGTGGTCAGCTCTTCGGACCAGGCAAAAGAAAAGGTTGAGCAGTAGCGGACGACAACATTGATGAAGGCAATGGTTGTCATGAGAGCGAGGAGAATGGAGCCGAGCACTTCTTCCAGATGGTTTTGCAGAAAATTCCACATACGTTGACCCAAGGCTAAAGGCAAAGTTTGAAAAATGGCGGCGTCAGAGCCTGACTCTGACGCCGCGCAGGAAAACGCTTTATTTGGCGTTTTGCATATCGTTTTTGGCTGCTTGTACCAATTCCGGGCCAATGTTCTTGGTCCACTTTTCGCGCACGCTTTCTGTGGCCTTGATGAATTGCTGCATCTGATCCGGGCTTGGGGTAACCACAGTCATGCCGTTGTCTTTGAGAAGCTTGTAGGGATCGGTGACTTCAGGGGCCTTGCCGATCTTCTGAAGATAGGCCAAGTAGCTGGGATCCTGGCCAAGACGGGAAAGGGCCTTACTGTAGGTTTCCATTTCCTTGGCACAGTCGAGCAGAAGCTTCTGATCTTCAGGCGTGAAGGAATTCCAGATATCGTTATTGCTGCAGAGCATCAGCGGATCAATGACATAGTGCCAGTCGCAGTGGAACTTGTGGTACTGCCACATCTTGGAGGGAATATTGATGCCATTGGTGGGGTTTTCCTGACCGTCCACCGTACCCTGCTGGAAGCCCACAATGGCTTCGCTCCAGTTGATGGTGGCGGGATTGGCACCCAGAGCGCGGAAGGTGTCGATGAAGATGGGGCTGCCCACCACGCGGATTTTCATTCCCTTGAGATCAGCGGGTTCGGCCACTTTCTTGCTGGTGGTCAGTTCTCTGAAACCGTTTTCACCCCAGCCGATGAAGTGCACGCCTTTCTTTTCAATGGCGTCAATGAGCATCTTGCCGGCGCTCCCGCTTTCAATGGCGTCCATGGCCTTGTAGCGGTCAGGAGCGCTGGCGATGAAGAAGGGCATGCAGGGGAGGTTGAGCTGCTTGACCTGAGGCGACCAGTTGATGGTCGAGGCCAGGGCAAAATCGATGATGCCATTGCGCACCAGGAGAAATTCCGAGGTCTGCATGCCGCTCATCAGCTGGCTGTTGCAGTAGACCTTGATATTGATACGACCCTGGGATTTTTCCCGCACAAGGTCGGCGAAGTAGGTGGCTGACATGCCCCAGCCGGACGTCTGGCCGGGCACCACGCTCAATTTGTATTCCTTTTTGTAGGAATTGGCTTCGGCGCTGTTCAGGCTGCCTGTCAGCAACAGCGCACAGGCCACAAGGGCCGTCAAAAGGATTCGTTTCATACTGCCTCCCAGGAAAAAAAGTGGAGAAAACGGACGCTTGCTTGTCTTATAACCCGGATAAGAGGGGTAAAAGGCAAAAGGCGTGTACTGGCAAAACAAGAGCCAGTGCCAGTGTGCTCAGAAGCCAGCAGGCATTGGCCATGTCGAGATCGAGAGAAAGCAGAGCCGGTGGCAAAAGCGCGTTCATGGCCACGGGCATGCTCGATAAGAGCAAGACAATTTTTACGGGCAGACCGGCGTCGATTTTGGCAAAACCCAGCGCATAGGCCAGCGAAGTCACAACAACGGGCACCAGCAGAAATTTGATGAGCATGGTGAAAAGGCAGGCCCATTTGTAGCCTGTGAGGCGCGAAGGACGCAAGCCCAGGCCAATGGAAAAAAGGGCCAGTACACAGGCCAGAATGCTCATGGCAGCCGACAGATAGCCAAACACTTCAGGACGCGGCAGGTGCAGACGGTTGAGGATAAGTCCTGTAGCGAGAGCCGCGATCACGAGACAGAGCAGGCGGGAGATGCGCATGCCCTGAACGCGCACCTCGCAGGCGCCATTGCCCTTGAAGCGTGTGGCCACGGGAATGGCTAGGCCATAATAGAAGAGCTCTTCAAAGAGCCGGTAGAGGGCCACATAGGCGATGCTGATCTCGCCAAAAAAGACAACGCAAACCAGGGTGCCCACAGCGCCGATATTGGAAAAGGTGGCGCAACAGAAGAGACTGCCTGTGCCGGCACGGGAGAAATGCGCAAGAAAAGCAAAGACCAGTCCGAGCAGACCTCCTATGGTCCAGGCGGAAAGACCCAGCAGAGGAAACAGCAAAAGGCGCTCATCCGGTGTGGGCAGCCCCCAGAGCGAGAGCATGGAGGAGAGAGGGATGAAGACAAAGAAGGCCAGAAATTGCAGACGGTCACGCAGGCTGATCAGATGCTGACTTTGACCTTGCCGAGCCAGGATCTGCCTGCGCCAGAGATAGCCAAGAGCCAGACTGACAAAAATCAAAACAACGGAAACAATCAGCCGGCTCATGGTCTTTTGGGAACGTCTTTGCCTTCTGTGATCAAAGTGAGGATGTCGAAGTCCACGGTATCCGAACTGAGTGCTTTGACAATTTGCATTTCGTGCTGTTGAGCGAGGTCGACGGAGGAGGGGGGCACGATCTTTTGACCATTGCGATCCTTGCAGATCGTAACCGTGGGATAGAGCGGAGCAGAAGGATTGGATTTCGTCACCACGCCCTTGAAGCCGCTAGTTAAGCCAATGGGCGTGCCGACAGGATAGATGCCGAGCATTTTGATGAACTGTTCCACAAGACCTGGTTGCCAGGATTCGCCACGCATGCCGAACATGATGGAGAGCGCTTTGCTGGGGGGCATGGCTTCTTTGTAGACGCGTTTGGAGGAAAGGGCATCATAGACGTCGCAGACCGAGATAATGCAACCAAAGGGAGAGATTTCACTGCCTTTTTTCTTGTCCGGATAGCCTGTGCCGTTATAGCGTTCGTGATGATCGCAGACGCCGGCCAGAATCGCCTTGGGAATATTGGGAATCTGGGAGAGTATTTCAAGGCCGTACCTGGCGTGTTTCTGCATAATGGCGAATTCTTCAGGCTTGAGCTGTCTTGGGGCATTCAAAATACTGGGGGGTACGCGCATCTTGCCGAGATCGTGAAACAGGCCGGCAAGGCCGAGATTGTGCAGGTTTTCCTCGCGCAGACCCAGATAGCGGCCAAAGGTCACACTGAAGATGGAGACATTGACGCAGTGGGCAAAGGTGTATTCGTCGTAGGTCTTGATCTTGGCCAGGGAGGTCAGCGCATCGGCATTGCGGTTGACGCTTGAGATAATGCCGTCCATCAGCGGTTTGGCTGAGGTATAGTCAATGCGTCCGCTGCGTGCTTCCTCCATGACATGTTCCATGTAATTGACGCAATTATTGTAGTTTTCCTCCTGGGCTTTGATCTCTTCCTGTAAGGAAACGGTAGGCTCTGGCAGGGGGGTGGCTAAGCGTCCGCTGAGCAGGTCCTCCACGCCGATTTTGCTGTGCTCGGATTTTTCAGGGTCATAGTAGGCTTCGATAAAGCCCTGCTTGCGAATCTCCGCTATTTCGGCCTCAGTTTTTAAGAGGCCGGGTTTGGCATAGAGATAGGGTCTGTTGGTCCAGGTTTCACCCGTCTGGACAATGAACATGCCCGGACGGAGATCTTTGGTTAAAATATGCACAAAAGCCATATTGAGCTCGCAACAAGGTCCTAAGAAGCTAACGCGGATCGATTACTGTCGCTTACGCAATATCCCAGTCAAGTCCAAATGTGTCATGGAGAATGCGCACGGCCAGTTCCACATATTTTTCCTGAATGAGAATAGTGATCTTGATCTCCGAGGTGCTGATCATCAGAATATTGATGCCTTCCTGGGTTAAGGCCGTGAAGGCGCGTGCGGCCACGCCCGAATGATTGCGCATGCCCACGCCGATGGCTGAGATCTTGGCCACGTTGACGTCGTGGAGAATTTCCGAGGCGCCGATTTTATCCGAGATGCTCTGCATGATTTCCAGTGTCTTGGTCAGATCACGGCGTGAGACCGTGAAAGTGATATCGGTGTGACCGTCCTGACTGGTGTTCTGAATGATCATGTCCACGAGCACGCCTTTTTCCGAAAGCGGGCCGAAGACTGCGGCAGCCGTACCCGGAATGTCGGGCAGATCGCGCAGGGTGACACGTGCCTGATCTTTGTCGTAGGCAATACCGGAAACAAGAACCGCCTCCATGCTGGCATCCTCCTTGGTCACCAGTGTACCGGGATCGTCGCTGAATGTGGAGCGTACCCGCACGGGAACCTTGTATTTTTTGGCAAATTCAACGGAACGGATATGCAAGACCTTGGCGCCCATGCTGGCCAGTTCCAGCATTTCCTCGTAGGAGATGCAGTCCATTTTTCGCGCTGCTGAGCAGATATTGGGATCTGTGGTGTAGACGCCGTCCACATCGGTGTAGATTTCGCATTCGCAGGAATCAAGCGCTGCGGCCAGAGCCACGGCTGAGGTGTCCGAACCGCCACGGCCCAGAGTGGTGATCCGCCCGTCGTCCGTGACGCCCTGAAAGCCTGCCACCACCAGCACGTCATAGCTTTCCAGAAGCGAATAGAGCTTATCCTTGTCGATTTCCAGGATGCGGGCGTTACTGAAGTCATCGTTGGTCAGAATGGGAATCTGCCAGGAGAGCAGGGAACGAGCGGATATGCCGTTGTCTTTGAGGAGCATGGCAAAGAGCGCTATGGAAACCTGTTCGCCCGTCGAGACCAGGCAGTCGCACTCGGCTTTGTCAGGAGCAGCGGACCATTGCTGGGCAAGGGTCAGAAGTTTATTGGTTTCACCTGCTCTGGCCGAAAGCACCACAATGACTTTATCGTGGGTCGCGAGCCCCTTCTGAACCTTGCCGAGGACATGTTTCATGGCGTCAAGATCCGCCACGGACGTGCCACCGAATTTTTGCACAAGTATCTTCATGAACTTTTTTCAGCGCGGATCTCCGGATGTGAAATCCGGGGAGGAAACGCTGCCTCCGCTGTTTTTCCCAATGTGAAGAGTCTGCCCTGGCAAAACATGCTGTCTTGCGTTTTTCCCAAAAGGGCGCTTTGGCTCAGCGCAGAGCTGAATACGGCTTTGCGTCTGAAGCATCCTTCAGGTAAGCCAGTTCAGGCCCAGACGTTTTGGCGCAAGGCGTTGCTGCCGCTGAGTGGCAAATTGTCTTTGTGATACACCTAATGGCTCGTAAGGTCTAGTCTTCTTGTGCGAGAACTCTTGAAAAAATGACCGCCGCATTCTCGTGACTTCAGTCATGCGTGAGGCAGTCAAACACGTTGTTTCCCTTTATCGCATAAGCTATCCTCATTTTTCTGGATACATTTCGGGGACATAAGGAAGCGAAGCGATCTGACGTGCGGCTATGTCTCTTCCATCCGGTATCCTATCGTCTGGTGTATGAAAAAGCGAAAAAAGGTTTTCGTCGGGAATGTCAGGGATAGCGCAAAGCAGCATCTGAGGAAGCTTGTCCATCCCTGCCTTCTGACCGTGTGCTGTACGACTTGTTCCATCAACTCCCTGGCCCGATAGGCACGCTCGCGAATCCCAAGATCTCGATAGCATCAGCATCGGTTTGCTTGCCTACTCACAGGCAGACAGATCGGGATTTGTTGAGGGAAATGTCAATAACCCCGCCCCATAAAGGGGCGAGGCTTGTGAAAAACACAGGCCCGATTGATTAGCCGCCGTATCCTGGTGTTACGGTCAGTCACACATATGGGGCGGAAACGTCACGTGCACGGAAAGATCTTGGACTTGAAAAAAGTCATGCCAACGACGCTTATTGCATTGGAGAATTTCATCCGCCGATGCCTGCGGAAACAGAATATTTCAAGAAGCATCGTAGAAACAACCGTTGTCTTGAAAAATTTTACAACGCTAAGATGCATGACGTTCGTGATGGAAAAGTGAAGTCTGACAAGGATCTTGGATGCAACAGGACAAACAGGCGTGAATCACGTGTTTCAGAAAAGAATTGCAGGATATTCCGCGCTGAATATACAAAAAAAGGTTCAAGAAATATCAGTCGGAAAAGATATACTTTGCAGTCTTGAGATATTGTCATAGACAAGGATAAGAAATATTCAATTAAGGGAATGCATAATTTAGGAAAAACAATCGTGCTATTGCCAAAGAATCTTTCAGCAAGCGGGAAAGAATTATCATGTTCTTATTCAAGGGCGAAAATTGTACGACATGGTTCTGGCTGGCTGTAAAACAATAAAACCGACCCTAAAGGGTCGCCGTTTCCTTTAAAGAAATTTATGAATAAAAAGGCTTTGGACATATTGGCTGACGCCATCTCAGACGTGGGCTCTTGGCAGTGGTGGCACATGGAAAGTGACATGCTACAGTTGGAGTTTCGTGATGTATTGCTGTATGACAATGGGGCAGCGAGCAGGATTCCGCCGCTTTTCCGACAGCGAATGTCGCCTCTGGATCAGCCGACGGCAGGTGGAACATAGGCTTGCCCGCTGACTGCTCTGCACACGTGCTACGCCTGTGGCAGGTTCTCAAGGTGGTCGGACATCAGTGCTGATTCGGATTGACGAGAAAATTTGGCTCTTTGTGACACGTTGGGGCATCGACGCACAGACTCTGGGGGAAATTTCCCAACGGTTTCGCAGAGCACGTGGTTAGCGGACTTCAAGGCTATTGAAAGTTCAGAACGTTGGCTGATAGGCAGCCCCCTGGGAAAAGTCTTCGTAAAAAAAGCTTTTTGCAGGCTTTGGGACTGGCATAGACTTTGCTTTTAGGCGAGTTTTTCTTCCTCAGACCCGCTGGCAGCCAGGATTGCGGCAAGGGCATCTGTGGCTTTTGGCCCGCGGGCAGTGAGCAGAAGAAGGCGCTGCTCGTGCTCTCGTTCAAAATGGAGCACAAGCACTTCTTCGGGCCAGTCGGCTTCAGGCAAGAGTTCCGCCCATTCCAGAAGCAGCACACGTTTCGGGTCATCGAGGGCTTCCAGGATTTCTTCGGGAATGGCGCCGGCGCAGCGGTAGAGATCGGCGTGCAGTACCGGGGGCTGCACCGGGTAGCTATTGCAGATGGAAAAAGAGGGACTGGCCACCTGAGCCAACTCGCTTCCGGGCAATTCCTCCACAAGCATACGGATGCAGGTGGTTTTGCCCAAACCAAGGGAACCGGTGAAAAAAAGGTGAGTGAGCTCGCCGGCAAGGATCTGACGGGCAAGCGCTTGGGCCAGGCGCTTGGTGTCTGCAAGGGTATGGAGCCTTAGCATGGAAGCCTACCCAGGGCATCAGCCAGTTCGTGGGCCAAAAAGCCGCGTTGGGGAAAAGCCCTGCAGAGCTCTTGGGCGGCAAGAGCGTGGCGGTTGACAGCCAGAGCGGCTAAGAGCAGGTCAGCGGCTTCCTCGGGGATGCGGCAGGGGGCTTTTTTGGCGTTTGCGGGCTTGTGCCTTGGAGGTAAGGCATAGAGCCTGCGCAGGAAAGCGCCTTTTGGCTCGGCAGCAAGCCAAAGGCTCAGAGCGGCCAACTGATCGTTTTTTTGGGCTAGGAGGCAGCCTAACAGGCCAGCCAGAACGTCACCTGCCCCTGCGATGGCCAGAGCCGGAAGATCCCAGGGACTGACGAGAACGGGAAGCCCCTTTTGCCCAAGGAGCGTACCCGCGCCTTTGAGCACGACCACAGCCCGGGTGTTGGCGGTGAGCGCTGCGAGGGCTGCGTAGCGGTCGTTTTGGATGTCCTGACTCTTTGTTTTGAGCAGGGCTGCGGCTTCACCGGGGTGGGGGGTGAGCACGTCGCAGGCTTCAACCTTGTCCATGAGCTCTGGATGATTGGCGAGCAGGGTCAGGGCATCGGCATCGAGGACCAGGGGGGGACGCTTGGGAAGAGAGAGCAAAAGCTGCAAAAAATCGCACGCATCCTCACCCAGACCATAACCTGGCCCGATCACGATCGCGGAGAGTTTGGGCAAAAGGGCCTGCAAGGATACGGGCAGAGTATCTGGCCAAAAGCCGTGCGGAGCATTGAGTGGACAGAGCATGATTTCCGCCAGATTGAGCTGAATGGCCGAAGCCAGCGGCTCTTTGACAATGGCACTGACCAGGCCGGCCCCGGCTCTCAGGGCTGCGCGGCACGCCAGGTGGGCTGCGCCGGTGTGGGATCGGTCGCCACCGCCGAGAATGCCTACGTGGCCAAAGCGGTTTTTATGGCTATTGGCGGGGAGGGCTGCTGGCACTTGGCCAAGTCTCTCATCCAGAAGATAGTGCTGGGCACAACGCGCCTCGCGGACAAGAGCCGGCAGACCGATGGGCAGGGTTTTGATGCGGCCTGTGAAGGCCTTGGCGCAGGGCAGCACAAGCCCTTTTTTGCAGGCCGACATGCAGAGGGTGAGATCGGCGACAATGGCTTGGGGGAGAGGCTGCCCTGTATCGGCTGAGAGACCTGAGGGGATGTCGACGCTGACCACGCGAGGAATCTGCAGGGCATTGATTGTGGCGATGAGGCTTGCAAGATCGTCGCGCAACGGTCCCTTGAAGCCTGTGCCCAGGATGCCGTCGATCAGCAAGTCACAGCGCCTTTCGCCGTCAAGGAGTCGCTGGAGATCACACAGGGGCAGCCCAAGTTTTTGGGCCAGGGCCAATTGTTTGGCGCAGGTTCCCTGATAGTCGGACAGAGGCTTGATCAGATAGGCTGTGACAGAAACTCCCGTTGCCTGGAGATAGCGGCCTATGACGGCCGCATCGCCGCCATTGTTGCCAGAACCGATGACCAGCGCCACGTCCAAGTCTTCCAGATCGGGAAACTGCCGGAAAAGTTCCTGAAAGGCACTGCGTGAGGCGTTTTCCATGAGCACAGTGCCATCCAGACCAAGTTCCTGGGCCTGATGATCCCACTGGCTCATGAGCTGAGCGCTGGGCAGCGGGGCAAAAAGGTTCGGCTGAGCGGCAAAAAAGGACAAGCTGTCCATAGGATATCCTGCCTAAATTAAGGTATAGGCTAAAAATGCCAGCGCAGTGCTACCTGGTTGATAGCACTGCGCTGGCAGGAAAAAAAACAAGGCAAAGCGTTTACTCGATGTTCGCTGTTCCGTCAGGATTCAGGATGACCTTGCTGGCATTGCTCAGATCAAGACCTGAGAACTCCAGCTGAGTACCTTCGTTATCCTGGACGGTCAGATCAATATCCTTGGTGATTTTCAGGTCAACTTGAATGCCATCACCAGGAGCCACAGGTTCGGTGATCAAGTTTTGAACCTCTTTGTCATTGGGTGTGCTCAGGCCAATGAAGTGCAGCGGAAAATTGCAGCCATTGCCGATGATCACCTGTTTGGCCATGGCGGTGCCAGCAAAGGCGGACAGCACAAAAACGGCAACCAGAGAAGCGAGAAGTTTTTTCATGGGAAGGACCTTGTTTGCTGTTTGCTCTTTACTTAGCGTAAAAAGCTTTAAAGACATGATCAAAGATAAGGGCAGTATAAGGGAAAACTCGACTTTCGACTAAGGCGAAATATGAAAAGTACCGCATGAGAAGCGGGTTTTCAGGTGCCGAATCTTCCGCTGCATAATTTCTTATAAATTAATGCGTTACGTTAATATTTGTTATCGTGTTTGCTTGTCTAAAAAT
>JAILPJ010000113.1 GCA_024699605.1 Desulfovibrio sp.
GGAAAACGTTGGTAAATTAGGCTTAAAAGGGTCTGAATTGCTAACAAAAAAAGATATTATTATTGTCTTAGTTAATCAGCACATGTATAATGCATCAATATTAAAAAAGGCACACTTAGAACTTTCCGAAGCACAAGCATTCTTTTCAGGAACACATAATACAGGCAAAAATTCTACAGATTTTTGTATTGTAACGTTTCTTGGATATCTAATAAAAAAATTTGGAAAAAAATATAAGTATGTTATTATATCAAAAGATAATGGATTCAAATCTGTAACAAATTATTGGAAAGACAAAGGTTTTTATGTTACTACAAAGGACAGTATATACAATAGTCTCAATGAAGATTTAATGAAAAATAAAGAATATAAGCCTCTTAAAAAAATAGACATAAAATATATTGATGAGATCTACCCTAATAATTTATCAAGTAAATTCACATTAGACAAAATAAACGATAATTGCGGAAAATATGATAATAAAGTAGCTTAATTTTAGCCCATAATGACCGGCTGCATTTATACCTATACGCGCTCAAAAAAAGACAAGGAGTCTTGAAGAAAACAGCCAGTCAATTATTTTGCCATATTTATCATAGTATTTCTCCATTTCAAAGATGCTTTCCTCACGGAAAGCCGATCTCATTGCACGAGAACGCTCAAAAAACCAGAAAGATGATCACGGGAAACTGCGATCAAACGCTTTTGGAGAGCGCAAATCTCACAATACCCCCTCTGCGGCGAAAAAAACAAAAAACAGAGGAACGCAAGCAGCGTCAGGCAAACTCGGCTATCAGGATAAGGGAAGCGGGTGTGCAGGCAGATTGCCACGTCAATGCGCTTGTTTTCCTGGCCTTGATGCGCTATAGGCGTGGAACCTTGGGCCATGGAATCAAACAGGGACACTTGTCAGAAAAGGACCCTGTTGACTGGCTACGTCAAGCCGGAAATGTGTGATGGATACGAGTAACAATCTGCGCAATCTTGCCCTTGCGGCCCATGTGGATGCCGGCAAGACCACGCTCTGCGAACGTCTGCTCTTTGATTGCCAGGCTATTTCGGTCATGGGCAATGTCGATGCCGGCTCAGCGGTCATGGACTATTTGCCTGAAGAACAGAAACGCGGCATCAGCATCTGTACAGCCGCCATTTCCTGTTTTTGGCACGGCTTGCGCCTGAATCTTGTGGACACGCCAGGTCATGTGGATTTCACAGGTGAAGTGGAACGCAGCCTGCGCGCCGTGGATGCGGCCATTGTCATTGTCTCGGCCGTTGACGGCGTGGAGGCTCAGACCGAAGCGGTCTGGCGCAGCCTTGATCAACGTGGCCTGCCACGCCTGGTCTTCATTAATAAATGTGATCGCAGCGAAAGTAATTATGAGGCGGTGCTCTCCGAGCTGGAAACACGTCTTGGAGCCAAAACTGCGCTGCTGACCGTGCCACGTTTTGCCGAAGAAGACAAAGCAAGCCAGGCTCCCTCCTCGCTTTCCGGAGTGCTCTCGCTGCTCAACGCGAAAACCATCGAAAACGCTGACCTGCGCCAAAAAGCCGAAAGCCTGCGCGAAACGCTCCTTGAACGTGTGGCCGAAGCGGACGACACCTTTCTCTCGCTCTGGCTGGAAGGCGATTTTGACGAAAAAGACGTTGTCTGCGCACTCGCCCGAGCAACGCAGGCGGGCAGGCTTGTACCGGTCTGCTCAGGCAGTGCTCTGAAAAATCTGGGGATCATTGAGCTGCTCAATTGCGCAAGCGCACTTCTCCCGGCCCCAGCCATTTCCCAGGAAGATCTCCAAGCCCCCCTACAAGCGTATATATTTAAGGTTGTCTGGCATGGCGACCAGCGCTTTGCCTTTTTGCGTCTGCTCAAGGGCAGCCTGAAAAATCATGACAAGCTTAGGCTTTTTGGCCAAAGCGAGCCCTGTGAAATCACCCTCTTCAGACCTGACGCCGAGCGTTTTCTGGATCTTGAGCAGGCTTTGGCCGGAGATCTTGTGGCCATCACAGGCATAGACGCTCAGGCCGGTGCCATGCTCGCATCGCAGCCAAGTGCCGCTGCCAGTAACTACCAAAAATATCCTACAGTTCTCAGACAAAGCCTTGAACCCTACCAGGAGGCGGACTACGCCCCATTGGCTGAGGCGCTGACCCGCATAGCCGATGAAGATCCCAGCCTGGAAATTGGCCGCGACGCGGCCACAGGCACCTATCTGGTCTCAGGTCTGGGAGAGCTGCATCTGGAGATTCTGCGCGAGCGCCTCCTGCGCGAGTTTGGCCTTGAAGTCAGAGCCCAGGAGCCGCAGGTGCGGCACAAGGAAAGCATCCGGCGTGGCGCCCAGGCCGAAGCCCACTGTGAAATGGATGGCCAAAAGGGCAGTGTGCGCCTCAGCGTGCGGCCACTCGACGATTGCCTGAAATGCCAGACGGCTTTTTCTGCCCAATGCACAGCGACCAAGGCTGAAGCTTGCGCCATTGACGACGCTCTGCAGACCGTGCTGACTGCCGGGGTTCTGGCTGGCTGGCCTTTGGCTGGCCTTGGCGTGGAGGTTCTGGCCATCGGCCCAGACCTGCGCTCTCCGGACTGCCTGGCCCGAGCGGCCCGCGAAGCGCTCATCGAGGCTATCCAGAAGGCTCAGCCCATCCTCCTTTCCCCCCTGATGCATCTTGAACTCACGGCTCCGGAAAGCTGCCTGGGCCCGGCTCTGCATCTTTTGCAAAGCCTGAACGTGCGTATTCTCAGCCTTGAAGCGCTGGCCAAAGGCACAAGTCTCTGTGAGAGGCGAAAGCGCATTGTGGCTGAAGCCTTCCTGGAACAGCTGAAAAACTTTTCCACACGCCTGCGCTCCACAACCGGCGGTCGCTGCCAGCTGCTTGTCAGGCCAGAACGTTTTGCCGCTTTTCCTGACCATGAGTAAAGAACACGTGGCTTTGCCCTCAAATCCGCCCAAACTCAAAAAAGCCCTGGGGCAGAATTTCCTGCACAATCCTTCTGTCTGCGCCCGCATCTGCGCCCTGCTCGACCTCACAGCCTCAGATCAGATTCTGGAAATCGGCCCAGGCGCCGGTGCCCTGACAAAACATCTGGAGAACTGTCCCCACAGTCGTCTGCTGCTTGTGGAAAAAGACCACTACTGGGCCAGAGAACGGCAGAAGGCGGCAAAAGAGTCCACGCTTTGCGTGCTTGCCGATGCCCTGCGCTTTGACTACACCCGTCTCAAAGGCCAACATTTCACCATTGTGGGCAATCTCCCCTACAATATCGCCTCTCCTCTCATCTGGACCATTGCCCAGAGCGTCACGGACCTCAAACAGGCCGTTTTTATGGTACAAAAGGAAGTGGCCGAACGCCTGGCAGCTAGGCCGGGTCAGAAAAGCTACGGAGCCCTTTCGGTCTGGGTACAGAGTTTTCTCAAACCTCGTCTTGCCTTTACCGTCAAACCCGGCAATTTCACGCCACCGCCCAAGGTGGACTCAGCCGTGGTCCACTTCAGTCCGCTGAGCGAGCCTCTGGCGCCTTCGCTTCATGCCCCCTTCAACGCGCTGCTCAAACTCTGTTTCCAAAAACGCCGCAAACAGCTGGCGCATATCCTGCGCAGCGCGCAACTGCCTGATTTTTCAGCAGTTCTTGCCGATCTTGGTCTTGCCGCCACCTGCCGTCCCGAGGAAATCCCCGTCAAAAGCTTCCAGCAGCTCGCTGCTTTTTTAGCTGACGTATTGACAGGACCTGAAAGAATGGGCTAAATCTCCTCTCGTCACCGCATTATTCAATGTTTTTATGCATTCCCACCTGAACTTCCGCGCTGCACAGCACCGGGCGCCTCCTCTTCAATCGTTCTCCTCTGGTTATTGCCCTTCCATCTGGCTGCAGTGCATCATGTGTCAACGTGTAGATAGATTTTTGTGTTCTAATTCACCAGTTCCTGCCTCAGAGCAGGGCACAACCAGGAAAACATCGGAGGCAGCGTTTCCTACCCGATTACGGGCCATGACGCTGATCGAGCTCATGACAAAAGCAGAATTCGTCGAGAAGATCGCCAACAAAACCGGTTTGACCAAAGCTGTTGCTGAAAAAGTCCTGAATTCCTTTGTGGAAGTTGTCAGCGAAACCCTGCGCAGCGAAGAACGTCTGGCTCTGGCCAATTTTGGAACCTTCACGGTCTCCGAACGCAAAGAACGCCAGGGACGCAATCCTCAGACCGGTGCACCGCTGACCATTCCGGCCTGCAAAGTTGTCAAATTCCACGCTGGTAAGCAGCTCAAAGAATCCGTCAATTAACGTAATGATGTCTGCCTGGTGTCCTCGCCAAGCTTAATTTGGCATAAATACACTATTATGGCATGCTATTTGCTAGTTTTTTTTCCGGGGAAGTCAAACATTGACAAAGACGGAAAAACTGTACATCATTTCCCTCAAATCTCTTCCTTCAGGGAGAGACAATCCCCCGGCTCAAATTTCACAATCGTGAGAGAGCCGATTTCGGCGGGCTCAAACTGAGCCCTATTGCGGGAGTTAGATGCACGTCGCCATTGCAAAAGCCTTCTTTTACAGTGGCTTCACAAATTTTTATGGTTCATGACCCTAGACTTTTCGTACCAAAAAGTCTGGGGATCCTCATGGGGCATAAAAGTGGAACCGCAGGCGAAGAGGACTTTTGGCTCCCTCAACATTTCTCAAGGGAGGTGATATATTTGCCCGGAGTGTTTCTCAACGAGGACGACTATAATTTCGATTTGGCTTTGCGCAGATTCAAGAAACAGGTTGAGAAAGCTGGTATTCTTTCGGAAATGAAGAAACGCCAGCATTACGAAAAACCTAGCGTGATGCGCAAGAAAAAGAAGGCTGCAGCTCGGAAACGTCTTCTCAAGAAGGCGCGGAAGATGAATGCATCCTAAACCCGAAAAAGGACATTTCCCCGCCTGTTCAGCCCGTGCATACGGGCATGTACCTTGGACAGGTCATGTCAATGGACTTTGGGAAACGGGTGTCCGGCATGGAAGCTCAGTGTCGGATGATTTTCCAGAGCGCAGCGGCAGGGGGAAACCCTAGGGAAACAGGTCGCAGGGGCGGGACCAGGCGACGTAGGTCTTTAACACTGTATAAATCCTGTTCTGTCTTTTTGACGGTTGCCTCAAATTCCCGAAATCTCCGGCAGCTCCGGAGATGGACAGATTCTGCGGGGAATCCTCGACGATTCCCCGCATTTTTTTTCTCAGCAAAGCCCGGCGCAACCGGCAAGGCCAACCATGATCCATCCACGCACACTCAAGGCGCTTGAATTTCCCAAAATCATCAACCTCCTTGCCGGTTTCTGTCGTTCCAAGGAGGGGCAACAGCGTGCGCAACAGACCGTTCCCCTCGACGACAAGGCGGAGGCTGAAGACGCCCTGGCCCTTTTTACCGATGCCTTGACCTGGTTCAACGACAGCGAAGCCGCCAAGCTCTTCTCAGCGACGGGTTTTGCGGACATTTCGCCCATGCTCAGGGCTCTGGCCAGCAGTCAGTTCGTCGCCGACACCGACGCCTTCTGGGCTCTGCGCAACGTGCTCAATCAGGCCAAACAGGCCCTGCAGGCCCTGACCCTCCCCAAGGCCCAAACAGCCTGGCCCAGACTCCTCGCCCATTTTCAGACAACGACCCTGCCCAAAGAACTGCTCTTTGCACTCAATCGCTGTATTTCCGATGATGCCCTGCTCAAGGACGAAAGTTCTCCTGAGCTCTTCCGTCTGCGCCAGGACATTCGCAGCCTCCATCAGCATTGCCTGCGCAAGGTTCACGATTTTGCCGCCCACTACAATATCCTGCCCTATCTGCAGGATGAATTCATGACCATTTCCCAGGATCGCTACGTTCTGCCCCTCAAGGCCACCTACAAAGGGCGCCTGCAGGGTATCCTGCACGACTGGTCACAGACCGGCGAGACCTGCTATTTTGAGCCGATGTTCCTGGTTGAGCTGAACAATCGCCTGCAGCAGCTTCGGCGCGAAGAACACGAAGAGGAAATGCAGGTTTTGAGCTATCTGACAGGCCTTTTGCGTGACGGGCGCGAAGCCGTGGACCAGGCCCTGGAACTGCTCACCCAGCTGGATCTTTTCCAGGCCAAGATGCGCCTTGCTGAAGCGCTGGACGGTCATTGCGTCCATTTCACCGAACAGAGCGAAGGCTTGGAACTTGTGGCTGCCCGCCATCCTTTGCTTGCGCTGAAAGCCAAAGAAGCCAAAGACGCTCAGGCCGTACGGCCACTGGATATCCTGCTCAGGCCCAGCGATCGCTGCCTTTTGATCAGCGGCAGCAATGCCGCCGGCAAAACCGTGTGCCTCAAAACCCTTGGCCTGATCTGCGCCATGGCCGCCAGCGGCCTGCCTGTGCCGGCGGCCCCTGGCTCCCATCTTTTCTGGCCGGCGCGCCTGGACGCCTTTATCGGCGATGAACAGGATATTGAAGACCACGTCTCAACCTTCACCGCGCAAATCATCCATCTCTCCAAGGCCTGGAAATACCTCAATCAGGGAAGCCTAATCCTTCTGGACGAATTTGGCGCGGGCACAGACCCCACCCAGGGGGCCGCGCTGGCCCAGGCTGTACTCGACTCCCTGCTTGAACGCGGAGCCTGCGTGCTTTCCGCAACCCATTTTCCCAGCCTGAAAATCTGGGCCCTTTCCACAGAGCACGTGCGTGCCGCCTCCATGCTCTTTGATCCGCAAAGCCTGCGTCCGCTCTACCGTCTAGCCTACGACCAGGTGGGACAGAGCCAGACCCTGACCGTTGCCCGCGACCACGGTTTGGCCCCTGAAATCCTGGAACGGGCACAGAATATTCTCTTGCTTGGCCAGAGCGACACCAGTGAGCAGATCGAGCGCTTAAACAAACTGGCCGTTGAGCGCGAAGCCGAACTGGCGCGCCTTGTTTCCCTGCAGAAAAAAACGCAGGACGAAGCTCGGCACCTCAAGGAACGGCTGCAAAAAGAGCGCGAACGCCTGAAAAGCGATATCTCAGGCCAGATTCACAGCCTGATGCAGTCGGTCCGCGAGGAAAAACTCAAGGCCAAGGAAGCCTTGAACCGCTTCAAAGAACTGCGCAACGCACTGACGGAAAACAGCGACAAGGCGGAAGAGCCGGTCTCAACAGACGCTTCTGTCTTTACGCAGGGACTGCGCGTTCGCCACAAAGGCCTGGGCAAGACAGGGCTCGTCACAGACTGTGATCTGCGCCGCAGCCGTGTGCGTATCGATCTTGGCGGCATCAGCCTCTGGGCCAAAGCCAGCGAGCTTACGCCTCTGGCTGAAACGCCGACAGCCGGCAAAACCGCGCCCAAAGCCTCGCTGGCCAACGCTCAAGGTTTTGCCATGTTGGTCGATGTACGTGGCATGACAGCTGAGCAAGCGCGCAGTACTGTGCAGCGCTTTCTGGACAATAATCTGGTCAGCGGCCTCAGTTGTGTGGAAATCGTGCACGGCCGAGGCACTGGCGTCTTACGACGTGAGCTGCACAGCTATCTTGCCAGCTACCCGGGTATTGACCATTTTGAGCTGGCCCCTGAAGATCAGGGCGGAGCCGGCAAAACCCTTGTCTATTTCAAATAGTCCACTTCACAAAATCCGTTTTTTGCTTATCTCTATTCGTATCCCCCCGCCTCAGAGGAATGCTTCTCAAGTTTACGTGTCACGATCTGCCAAAGCCGGCGACTATGAAGCGCTATTCCGAACTGCTTGCACGCAATGTCGAAAGTATCCTAGACGCCCTGCCCGAGGGCGTCTTCATCAGTGATGCCCAGGGGGTCAGTCTGCGCGTTAACCGCATGTACGAGCAACTCACGGGCCTGACCCAGGCGCAGATTGCCGGACGCAACGTGCGCGAACTGCAGGAAGACGGCGTCTTTGACTGTGTGCTCAACCCTCTCATCGTGCGCACAGGCCGGCCCACGACCCATGTGCAAAAGCTCAAAAACGGCAAAAAGCTCGTACTCATGGGCTTTCCGGTCTTCGACAGTCACGGTGAGCTGTGTCTGGTGGTCACTTTTGCCCGCGACGTGACCCTGCTGGGCCAGCTGCAGGATCAGGTGGCCGAGCAGCGCGGACTGATTGATCAAATCAGCAATCAGCTGGCCCTCATGGCCCAGAACAACAAGGATCGTTCACGCGAGCCCGTCTACCAAAGCCGTGTCATGGGCCAGGTGCTGGAACTGTTGCGCCGCTTTGCCGAAACCGATGCCACGGTGCTGCTTTTGGGGGAAACGGGGGCCGGCAAGGATGTGCTCGCCCGCTACGTGCATGCCCATTCGGCGCGCAAGGACAAAATTCTCGTCAAAGTGGACTGTGGCAGCATTTCCGAAGCCCTGACGGAATCCGAGCTCTTCGGCTATATGCCCGGCGCTTTCACCGGCGCCTCAAGCAAAGGCAAGGCCGGCTATTTTGAAATCGCCAATGAGAGCACCATTTTTCTCGACGAAATCGGGGAATTGCCCCTGACCATGCAAACACGCCTCTTGCGCGTGCTGCAGGACGGCGAAGTTGTCCGCGTGGGTTCTTCCAATACCCGCAAGGTCAATGTCAGGGTGATTGCCGCCACCAACCGCAATCTCCAGGAAAGTGTGGAAGCCGGGACCTTCAGACGAGACCTTTTCTACCGCCTGAATGTGGCCACCTGCCGCATTCCCCCACTCAGGGAACGCCGCGAGGACATCCGCGTGCTCGCCGAGCACTACCTTGCCTTCTATACCGCCAAGTACCGCAAAGCCATGGCTTTTATGGACGCCAGCTGGGATTTGCTCTGCGCCTATGCCTGGCCCGGCAATGTCCGGGAACTGCAGAATCTCGTGCACAGCCTGGTCATTTCTCTCAACGGGCCGCTCATTTCCCCTCGCGACCTGCCGACACAGATCTCCCAAGAAGAGCGCAATCTGCCAGGCTATACGGATGATATTCTGCATCCCAAACGTCCGTTCAAGGCCATCGCGGCCGACATGGAAAGGGATTTTCTGAAAAAAGCCGTTGAAGTGCACGGCTCAGTTCAAAAGGTGGCGCAGCTCTTCGGTCTTGATCGCAGCACGATCTTCCGCAAACTCAAAGTCTGCGACACAGCCAGGGATCCAGAGAAGCTTTAAGCAAGAGTGCCGCCAGATGCAGCATACCGACACCGTTGGGGCTGTGAAAGCCCGCATCAACATTGTCACACTCATTGGCCGCTACGTGCAGCTCAAGCGCAACGGTTCGCGCTGGTGTGCGCCCTGCCCCTTCCACAAGGAGACCAAGCCTTCGTTCTACGTCAATGAAGAACAGGGCAGTTTCCACTGTTTTGGCTGCCATGCTTCAGGCGACATTTTTGCCTTCTATCAGCTGATTCACGGCGTGGACTTCGCCAAGGCCCTTGAAGCTCTCGCCCGTGAAGCCGGGGTACCGCTCAAGGGGGGAGGACAGCGCCGCGATCTGGCCCAACAAAAAAAGGAGCGTGACCGCAAGCTTGTCATTCAGGAAATTTCCACGTATACAGCAAAACTCTTTGCCCAAGCGCTGGCCAGCCAACCGGCATCAGCGCCCTGCCGTCGCTATCTCGAAAAGCGCGGTCTCTCCCAGGCCATCTGCCAGACCTTTGGTCTTGGCTGGGCCCTCGACGGCTGGGACAATCTCGTCACGGCGCTCAAAAAAGCCGGGTATCCCGAAGATCTCTGTGTCGAGGCGGGACTTTTGGGAAGAAACAAGCAAGGGGGACTCTTCGACCGCTTCCGTGCACGCCTGATTTTTCCCATCACCACCTTTCCCAATCAGGTCATTGCCTTTGGCGGACGCATTATCCAAGAGAGCGAAGCCCCCAAATACATTAATAGTCCCGAAACCCCCATTTATCACAAAGGCAGCCATCTCTACGGTCTGGTTCAGGCCTCCCAGGCCATTCGCAATCAGGGTTTTGCGCTCTTAACCGAAGGCTACATGGATGTGGTCACGCTCCACCAGTTTGGCTACAGCAACGCTGTGGGCGTCTTGGGCACAAGTCTGACCCAGGAGCAGATCGACCGCCTCTGTGAACGCTTCACCCAGCGTCTGGTCTTGCTCTTCGACGGCGACCCGCCCGGACGCAAGGCTGCCCTGCGCGCCTGCCAGATGATTCTGCCCAAGGGCCTTGACTGCAAGGTGGTGCTGCTGCCAGAGCCCGAGGACATTGACAGCCTCTTGCGCAAAGCCAACGGGCCAGAACTGTTCAATGATCTCCAGGCCAAGGCCCCTGATGGTCTGAGCTATCTGGCGGACTGTTTCAGGCAGATGGCGCCCAGGGAAATGATCGCTCAGACCCATGAATTTTTAGCCAAAGTCACGCTGCCAGAACTGTTCAATCCCATAGCCAGCCGTCTGGCACGCCTTCTGGACATCTCCGAGCGTGATCTGAGGCTCGCTGAAACCGACCGGCGCCTGCATCAGGCCAAGTCCGGTCCCCTGATCTACCGGCCCAGGCCTCTCAACGAGACCATGTCGGTTATTGAACGTCAGATTCTGATGTTTACCGTACGCTACCGCAATCAGCTGCCACTCTTGCAGGATCTTGGCGTCAGCAATCTGCTGACTACGGATGCGGCACGCGACTTCTGGACCAAGCTCCAGGAACCGGATCTGGACTGGGAGCTTTTCAGTCCCAAAGAACAAGAATTATGCAGCCAGTGGAGCGGCAAGGGCGCTCCGCCCTGCACGCCCGACGATTTCGCACGTGAACTGGCGGCTCTGAAAAAAGCTGTGGACACTTGCAATCAGCAGAGAGATAAGGAGCTCGTCGCCCGTGCGATTCGACGCAATGCAGAAAAAGATGACTTTACAAGCGATTTGGTCTATCTTGAAGCGTTACAGCAAACGCTAGCCAATCAACGCGACACCACTGCCAAAGCCGCGAGCTTTTCCCCGCAAACGGAAGAAGCCGCCCAAAATAAGGAGGGCACGACACCGTGCGCAGATCAGCGCAGGGGTCGTGGCATGATATGAGTAATCTTAAGGATATTCCTCAGATTCAGACGCTCATCGACAAGGGTAAAAATATCGGCTACCTCACCTTTGAGGAAGTGAATAAAGCCCTGCCGGGGGAAATGACGCCCTCTCCTGAACTCATTGACGAGATCATTGGCATTTTCGAACAGCTCGAAATCGCCATTGTGGACTCGGAAAAGGACGGCAAGCGCATGTCGAGCGCCACGCCGTCCGAACCCGACGATATTCTGCCTGAAGATCAGCTGGGCCTGGGTGGCGATGATGAAGAGTCCGTGGACTATTCTTCGCGCAGTACCGACCCTGTCCGCATGTATTTGCGGGAAATGGGCTCAGTGCCCTTGCTCGACCGCGATGGCGAGGTACAGATCGCCAAGAAGATCGAAACCGGCGAGCAGGATGTGCTCTATGCGCTTGTGGAAGTGCCGGTGGCAGTGGAAGAACTGGTGCGCGTGGGCGACGATCTGCAGCAAAACCGCATCAAGCTCAAGGAAGTCGTCAAGACCATTGAAGAAGACGATCCCACTGAAGATGAGATGAATCAGCGCACCCGCGTCATCCAGCTTCTGGAGGAGATCCGCCAAGTCTACCGTAAAAAGCGCAAGATCTACAAGAAACTCGACGACTGCAATACCCTTGAACGCAAGGTGGCCGGCATTCAAAAGGAAATTATCAGCTACAAGGAACAGATTGTTAACCGTCTGCGCGACATCAAGCTCGAAAAAACGCTCATTGACCGCATCATTGAGACCGTGGACGATTATGTGCGTCAGATGCACAACTGCCAGCGCGATTTATCCGCCTACATCATTTCCACCGGCCGCAAGCAGGACGATATCCGCCAGCTCTTTGCCGATCTTGACGAACGCAAGATCAGTCCCGACAAGGCGGCCGCTGAACTCAATCTCACGGTGGACGAATTTTTCTCGTTCAAGGAAATGATCAACGGCAAGATGGAAATCCTGAAGAATCTGCAGGAAAAATGCTGTCACAACGTCACGGACCTTGAGGAAGTGCTCTGGCGCATCAAAAACGGGAATAAGGCCGCCATGCGCGCCAAGCAGGATCTGATCCGCTCCAATCTCCGTCTGGTGGTCTCCATTGCCAAAAAATACACCAATCGTGGTCTGCAGTTTCTGGATTTGATTCAGGAAGGCAATATCGGCCTGATGAAAGCGGTGGACAAGTTTGAGTATCAGCGCGGCTATAAGTTCTCAACCTACGCCACCTGGTGGATCCGTCAGGCCATCACGCGGGCCATTGCCGATCAGGCCAGAACCATCCGCATCCCCGTGCACATGATTGAGACGATCAACAAATTGATCAGAACCTCACGCTATCTTGTGCAGGAACTGGGTCGTGACCCAACCCCGGAAGAAATCGCCGAGCGCATGGAATATCCTCTGGATAAGGTCAAAAAAGTGCTGAAAATCGCCAAGGAACCCATCTCCCTGGAAACCCCCATTGGCGATGAAGAAGATTCCAGTCTGGGCGATTTCATCGAAGACAAGAAGGCTGTGGCCCCGGCCGAAGAAGTGATCAATACCAAGCTTTCGGAACAGCTTTCTGCCGTTCTGGGCGAACTGACCCCCAGGGAAGAACAAGTGCTGCGCAAGCGTTTCGGCATTGAGGAAAAAAGCGACCATACCCTTGAAGAAGTGGGCAAACTCTTCAATGTCACGCGTGAACGTATTCGTCAGATTGAAGCCAAGGCACTGCGCAAGCTGCGTCATCCGGTACGCAGTCAGCCTCTTAGGTCTTATTATGAAAATTAATCGGCCTTTTGTCTGGGCAGCTCTTGGGCTGTGCCTGTTCCTGCTTTGTCATATTCCCACACAAGCTCAGGAACTGCCCACGACCTGTGCGGTTGCCCGCTGTTTTGACGGCGATACGGTCAAACTCACTGACAGACGCGTTGTCCGCCTGGCAGGGATCGATTCGCCTGAACTTGCGCATGAAAAAATTCGTGAGCAATTTTACGCCAAAAGCGCTCAGAAGGAGCTCGAGCGGCTCGTCGCCGGCCACAAACTGACGCTGGGCCAAGCCAGTGTCAACAGCAAGGATCGCTTTGGCCGCATTGTTGCTGACCTTTTGCTGGAAGACGGCCAGTCTGTGTCTGAGCTGATGGTGCGACACGGGGCCGCCTTCTACTATCCGCACAAAGACCTTCTGCCCGACCTGCAGGAGCGACTCCTGGAAGAGCAGAAAGCCGCCATTGAAACGCGTCAGGGCATGTGGGAAGAACTTTTGGCAAGCCCCGTGGCCAAACAGAATTATATTGGCAACCGTGATAGCCTGCGCTTCTTCCCCAACGACTGCCCGCAAGCGCAAAAGATCAAACCGCGCAACCGCGTCTATTTTGAAACCCTGATGGACGCTTTTCTCGCCGGTTTTGCACCGGCCCGCGTCTGTCTCTTCTGGCCTGATGCCCGTTAACGATCGCTATGAGTCAAAACACCGAGCCACAGGCTCCCCCCAAAGCCACGGCCAAGCCGCAGGACAAAACACACGCAGCGCCACAGGCCAGCTATGCCGAGCTGCGTGACATCACAGACGAAGAGCTTGTTGAAAAACACGGTTTTGCCTGGAACCATAATATCCGCCTGATTCTGGCCATTGGCGTTGTGATTGTCTCGGCTATCTTCCTCTGGTGGATGGTCTCCTAGTTTTTCTGCCGCCCAGACCATGCCCGATCTCTGCCTGCTGCACGCAAATTGTCAGGGTGAGGCCCTGGCTCTCCTGCTTCGTTCCCACCCGCCCTTTGCCGCCCGCTTCACCATCAAACACTGTCTCAACTACACGCGTGAAGCCCTGGCGCCTTCGGATCTCGACAATTGCAAACTCTTTCTCTACCAAAAACTGGGTGCGCATTTTGGCGATCTTGCCAGCGACGTTCTCCTCGCCAAACTGCCAAGCGCCTGTCAAAGCCTCCAGATTCCCAATCTCTTCTTCAAAGGCTACTGGCCCTTTTGGATCCGCGCACCGCAACGCATTGATTTTGCCGATGCCGTGCTAGAACGGCTGATTGATGCCGGTCTGCCAGCACAGGAAATCATGCGCATCTATCTGTCAGGGAGCCATCCGGCCTTCAAGACGGTTGAACAAACGGCCAAGGAGTCCTTAGCGCAGGAGCACAGCAAGGAGGTGGACTGTCAGACAGGCTGTGCCGATCTGCTTGAGCGGCTCTGGCGCCGGGAAGCGCTCTTTTATACCGTGAACCATCCTGGTCCGCGCCTGATTTTTCAGGTCGCCGAGCGCCTCTTAGACCTGCTTGCTCTGCCGCCGCTTTCCCAAAGCTTGCGCGAGCACTATCAGCACCCGGACCGTGATTTTTTTCTGCCCATTCACCCTCTGGTCGGTGAAATACTTGGCTTAGCCTTTACCGGGCCCAAAATGCGCTATGAGGTCTTTGGCAAGCTCATGACGCACACAGAATTTGTCGCAGGCTACCTGGCCTGCCGCCTCAATCACGTCACCAATCTTGCGGCCTTTCTGCATGGCCTGAGCCCTGGAGGCAAAAGCTGATGCTCCGCTGTCTTTGCCTTGCCCTCTGCCTTTTCCAACTCTGTGCCTGCTCAAAACTGCCAGCACGCGAACTTGCCCAAAACCTTGGCCAGGCCCGGGGCTTTCACGAAGTTTTGCTGAAGTGTCCGCCCTTCACCCTCTTTAGCCTGATCAAAGAGGGCCAGGGCTCACACCTCACAGTCTATCTCGAAGGCGACGGCCACGCCTACGACAGAGCATTTGAGCCTGCCCAGGACCCGACTCCACACTATCCCTGCGCCCTCAAGCTCGCCTTGCACGATCCAGCCAAAAACCCCATCTGCTATCTGGCCAGGCCTGGCCAGTATCTTGATCGTAGCCAATATCCCTGTGAGCAGCGTTTCTGGACCACGGAACGCATGAGTCCCAGCGTACTTTGTGCGCTCAACCAGGCTCTTGATCAGGCCAAAGCCCTGACCAGGGCCAATCGCCTTGTCCTTGTGGGCTATTCAGGCGGAGGCGGCCTCTGCGCCCTTTTGGCCCAGAATCGTCAGGATGTGGATTTTTTGGCAAGCGTAGCCGGCAATCTCTACCTTGACTGCTGGCTTTCAGAAAAACAGCTCTCGCCACTCACCGACGCCCTTGATCCCTATACCAGGGCCCATGAACTGGGAAGGCTTGCCCAGCGCCATTTTCTGGGCTCAGAAGATCAAATTATTCCGAGAACCTGCTCGCAGGCCTTCTGCCAAAAAGCCGGCGCAACCCTTGCGATACTCGAGGGCTTGGGGCACAGGGCTGCCTGGCACACAGTCTGGAACTACGATTATGGCTTACCAACAAAAGACTCGGCCAAACCGTAAACAAAACCAAGCGCTTTGGGTCGAGTTCTCAAGGCTTCATTGTGGATGGAAAAGGATTTGGCATGCAGAAGAAACATTGGCTTTTCCTGGTTTTTTTGACCATTGCCCTCACAGCGTATGGCATCAGGCTCTTTGCTGAACAGCAATCCTCCCAACTGATCCTCTATGGCAATGTGGATCAACGTCAGGTGGAGCTGAGCTTCAAAGAAAGCGAGCGGGTCGCTGAAGTCTTTGTGGAAGAAGGTGCGCTTGTGGAAAAAGGCCAGGTTCTGGCCACTCTGGAAACCAGGCGTCTCAGAGATCGGCTGGCCGTACTGAAGGCCCAGTGTAGCGAAGCCCAGGCCGTGTTAGCCAGGTTGGAAAACGGGACTCGTCCCGAAGAAATTGATCAGGCCAAAGCCGAGGTCATTGCCTCGCGTGCTGATCTCGACTATGCCGAAAAACACTATCGCCGACTTGCGGAAATATTGCGGCATTCTCAGGGCAAAGGGGCGCGTCAGGCTGATCTTGACGAGGCCTTAGCCAGACGTGATGCCGCCCGGGCCAAACTTGTGGTGCGTGAAAAAGCCCTGAGACTTGCTGAAATCGGACCGCGTCTGGAGGAAATCGAACAGGCCCGGGCTGTGCTCGCCGAACGCCAAAATGCGCTCATCGAACTGCAAAACCGCCTTGACGACGCTAAACTGCAAAGCCCTAGCCGCTCCTATGTCCATCGCAGGCTTCTGGAACCGGGTGACATGGCCTCTCCCGATAAAGCGGTTTTTTCCCTGGCCGTTCTTTCTCCCAAATGGGTCAGAGCCTATGTCTCTGAACCAGATCTGGGCCGCATCCGCCAGGGCATGGCCGCAATCATCACCACAGACAGTTTTTCAAAAGGAATCACCGGACATGTCGGCTTTATCTCGCAGGTAGCCGAATTCACGCCAAAAACTGTGGAGACGACGGAATTGCGCACCTCACTGGTCTACGAAGTACGCATCGTTGTAGAAGATCGCGATGACAGACTGCGCCTCGGCATGCCAGCGACCGTGACTTTTAGCGAAGAAAACCCAACGCCTTGAAATGCGGCCTTGAAAAACATGGACTGCATTGTAACATGGCCTGTTTTTCTTCCGACGTTCTCCCGACATTTCTTCCGACAGGGTCATTGTTCCGACATTTTTCCCGACATTGCCTCAAAAACATGGTTTTGCACCACCCACTTTCCCCCCTTGTTCGGACCACAACGGGACAAAAGGCCTTCCTTGCGCAGTGACGCAACGCTTCGTTCCACAGTTCTGCTTGTCACTCCAAGAGTTGTTGCCAATTCACGAATAGTGAGCAAGGGATTTGCTTGCAGCCTCGTCAGAATCTCTACCGACACATCTGGCAATCGAATCGACTTTTCCTCTCTCGGCACGCTCCTTCGATGAATAATGGCTGTAAACAGACATCCCTCATAGTCGTTCACAAAGTCGATATGCGACCAGCTGCGAAGGGCACGGATAATACCCGAGCCCAAACCATGATACGGCAAAAGCCCCTTAGCCACATAGGAAACAAGAATAGGATTGCGAATATTGGAATTACCAACCTTCATGTTCTCAACGCTAAGGGTATTTGGTAAATGCCCGGGGCTTATGATTTCGATGCGATTGTCAAAGATAAACAGACGAATAGGTGCACTAACCAGATAATCCCGGTGGACGAGGGCATTGACCAAAAGCTCTTCTATAACAACGGGGGGAATTTCCGGAAGGCCCGGTGCGTTACTGTTGCGATCTGCTTGCACCTTGTGCAGATTGCGCATAATGAAGGCCTGAGCGTTGTCGAAAACTTTTTGCAGTGGACCTGTGAAATCCTCAGTGTCCAGATATTCGCTAATGTGAATCTCGTTCCCAGGATAACAGATTGCCTTGACCACAAACTGTGGCACGATCCACTCAGGCCGTTTGCTGAAAAGAAGCGTGCCAGCCAGATTGAGTTTACCCGAGTCGGTGGCAAGATTCATGTTCTGGAGCAGACGCGTCAGTTCGTTGACCGATTCTGGATAGTCAAACGCATAGACTTCACGCAGAAAATCCCGGAAGCGCAGCGTATCCAAGGCGTCTACACCAACCTTAGTTGGCTGCTCATCGGCGTGAATCAGACCTTTGATCGGCAAGAGACGGCGCAGCTCTTCTTTGCAATTGATACGACGCTTGTCCGCACCGCTCTTACGCCAAATCACACCATTCTTGTCGAAATACGGTTTATCCAAGCCCTTGGGCACACTCAGAACAATAACAATACGCCCGTTTGCCAGAAGAACATTTTCCGTCATCACATTCAGCGGGCTACGTAGCTGACCTGCGGCATTGCTGATGAGCTGATTGATGCGTGCTACGTCGGCTAGCGCAAGGCCTGGGAGACTAGCGTCATCAGCTACACCAATATAGATCACGCCGCCCTCGCTATTGGCGAACGCGGCCATTTCCCCTGCTAGGGATTCGGCATCACGGATAGCAACCGTAAACTGGCGGGTGCTGTCTTCACCAGAGCCGATACGCTCACGCAAGTCTTTTTCTGTCATCGAGAGCTCCTTCGCAGACAACTATCACAAGCGACATAGTTTTCAAAAAGCCGTGTGGAAAAGCCCGCAAAAAGCGCCGTGTCTTTTACCGCAAGGCGAGTCGCAGCCAATGGAACAGGCAGCAACAACTGAGCAAAAACGCCAGAAATCCCCCACCATGACTCTGCTCTTTGAGGCCCAGAAAATCGGCAAAACCTTTACGCGCAAGAATGGCGAAACAATCGAGGCGCTGGTTGATCTTTCCCTCAAGCTCAAGCCAGGCAGCCTGATTGCTCTGGTCGGACCTGACGCTTCGGGAAAAACCACGTTTTTGCGCATAGTGGCGGGTTTGCTCACTCCCTCCTCTGGCAGCTTACACTTTGACGGCCAGAGCTATGCCGGTCAATGTCCCAAGGTTCTCTCCCAGATTGGCTATATGCCGCAGAAATTTGGCCTCTATGAAGATCTGACCGTTCAGGAAAATCTCGATCTCTATGCGGATCTAAAAAATGTGCCACGGGCCAGTCGTCCAAAACGGTATGCCAGACTGCTTGAACTCTGTGCCATGACCCCCTTCACCCAAAAGCTCGCCGGCAAACTTTCAGGCGGCATGAAACAAAAGCTTGGCCTGATCTGCACGCTCATCGCTCCTCCCAAACTTTTGCTGCTCGACGAACCCACGGTAGGGGTTGATCCCCTCTCGCGCCGTGAACTCTGGGAGATCATCAGCGAGCTCCAAGCCGAGTCGAAAATGTCCGTACTTGTCAGCACCTCCTATCTGAATGAGGCGGAGGCCTGCGCTGAAGTGCTTTTGCTTTTTGAAGGCCATACGCTGGCGCAAGGGCCGCCCTTAGGTCTCTGCCAACTGGCTGCAGGCAAAAGCTTCCTTTTGCCTGCCAACGCTCCCACCTGCCCCAGAGACCTGCAGGCCTGGCTTTTGGATCAGCCCGAGGTCATTGACGCTGTGCCACAGGCAGGTGATGTGCGCGTCATCGGCCATCGCAACGAGCAAAACAACAGCTGTCTGTCTGCGGCCAAAATGGTTCCGCCGCGTCTGGAAGATAGCTTCATGCTGCTCTTAAAACAACAAATGGGCAATGTCGCCCTTGCAGCTCAACAAGCCATTGCCCAGGTGGCCACCCCTCCCCGATCCGCGCAGGAACCCGTCATCTGTACAGAACATGTCTCACGCCACTTTGGCGATTTTGTGGCGGTCAACGACGTGAGCTTTTCCGTCTTCCCAGGCGAGGTCTTTGGACTCCTTGGGCCCAACGGCGCCGGCAAGACCACGACCTTCCGCATGCTCTGCGGCCTGCTCGCAGCCACAAGCGGCAGCTTACGCGTTGCCGGTATTGATGTACGCAAGACCCCAGCCGAAGCCCGCCGTCATATCGGCTATGTGGCGCAGAAATTCTCCCTCTACGGTCCCTTGAGTGTCCTGGAAAACCTGGAATTCTTCGCCGGCGCCTACGGCTTACAAGGCGCCAGGCGCAGACAGCGCATTGCTCAGGTCATCGACGATTTTCAGCTGACTGACTGGCTTGGCATAGCGGCCCAAGAATTGCCTGGCGGCTGGCAACGCAGTCTGGCCATGGCCGTGGGACTCTTACACGAGCCAGAAATTCTCTTTCTCGATGAGCCCACAAGTGGCGCCGATCCCCTTTCACGACGCATCTTTTGGAAACGCATTGCTGCCCTGGCAAGCCAGGGCGTCACGGTCGTTGTGACCACCCATTTCATGGAAGAGGCCGAATACTGCGATCACATCCTCATTCAAGATGGCGGTATCCGCCTGGCTTTCGGTTCTCCAGCAGAAATCAGGGCCGAGGCTCAAAAGCTCAATCCCGACGTCACCAGCATGGATGACGCCTTTATCGCCATTGTGGAAAAAGCGCGCAGCCAAAAGTCATAAACCAGGCCAACGCACAAACCAATCAGCCATCAAAGCCCATGATCACTTTTCCCAGAATGCTCGCCTTCATCCGCAAAGAATTTCGGCAAATGCTGCGTGACCGCAGTTCCTTGACCCTGGGTCTTATTCTGCCCATGACGCTCTTGCTTATCTTCGGCTTTGGCTTATCCCTTGATGTGCAGGATGTGCCCGTCGACGTCGTCCTGGAGCAAAATTCCCCCTTGACGCGTGACCTTTTCACAAAGCTGGCCCTTTCTCCGTATCTTTCGCCAAACCTCACAAGCTCCTGGCACAAGGCCGAAAACGATCTCAGACAGGGCAAATGTCAGGCTATCGTCCGCCGCAGTCTCAAAGAACACGCCGATGGCCGAGAACACGTTCAGATTATTGTCAATGGCCGCGATTCCAATACCGCCCGCATCATGAGTTCCTATCTGGAAAGCGCCATCAGCTCCTGGGCAGAACAACGCGCAACCACGTTTTCCTTTCAGAGCTCTCCGCCCAAACCCAGGCTGGGCAAGGCCGAAGCCGAGACCCGCATCTGGTACAATGCCGCCATGGAAAGCCGCTATTTTCTCGTTCCGGGTGTTGTGGTCTTGATTATGACGCTCATCGGCAGCCTGCTCACGGCCCTGATTGTCGCCAGAGAATGGGAGCGCGGAACCTGGGAGGCCCTGACGGCGACCCCTATCGCCAAACACGAAATCCTCGCCGGCAAAATCGTGCCCTATTTTTGCCTTGGCATGGTCGGTCTTTTCCTCTGCCTGGCTGCGGCCTCTTTTGTCTTTGATGTTCCCAGACGCGGTTCCCTGATACTGATCATCCTGGATTCGGCCATCTATCTTCTGGGCTGCCTAGGCCTTGGCCTCTATATTTCCGCCGCAACCAAAAGCCAATTTCTGGCCAGTCAAATTGTCCTTGTGGTCAGCTTCATGCCCACGGTGATGCTCTCAGGTTTTATTTTTGACCTCAAAAGCGCCCCGCTGATTGCGCAATATTTGGCCTGTCTTTTTCCGGCCACCTGGTATGTGGAACTCTTACAAAGCCTCTTTTTAGCAGGCAATGTTGCTGGCCTTGTGCTGCGGGATACGGCCATGCTTGGACTTTTTGCGTTTTTGCTGCTCTTTGCCGCCTGTGCTAAAATGCAGAAATCTCTGGAATAGCCTGGCAATCCGCTGCTGACAGCTGCCTGCGCTTCGCGGACAAATGCGGCACAGCTGAGAAAAAACCGCCTGCTAGACGCATTCGCATCAGCCCTTGAGGACCAAGGAGCCTATGTCCTTTCTCAAACGCTCGTTTTTCTCCGATGTCTTGACGGTTGTGCACAAAGAACTCTTGATGATCTTGAAAGACAAGCGCAGCCGCATCATCCTCGTCATGCCGATTCTCGTGCAGACTATCCTCTTTGGCTATGTTGACACCTATAACCTCAACTGTGTGGAATACGCCCTTTTGGACGAAGACAAGAGCCACAGCTCTCGTCTTCTGACCGCCGCCTTTGACGGCAGCAGCATCTTTGTGCGCACCGCAACCCTGCAGAACAGCACGCAAATCGCGGACATTCTCGACGAAAAGAAAGCCCTGCTCGTTGTGCACATTGCCTCAGGCTTTGAGCGCCTTCTGGTCAACAAAAAAAGAGCGCCCGTACAGATTCTCATCGACGGACGCAATAGCAATGTCGGATCCACTGCGGCGGCTTATGCGCAAGAAATCATCCAAAACTTCTCTCGCTCTCCTGCGGGAAAACACACGCCTTGGATCAGCATTGAAAAACGGGCCTGGTTCAATCCCAATCTGGAAACCCGCTGGGGCATTGTTCCGGCACTCACCGCGCTTTTGGCCGTCATTCAGGTCTTAAGCATTGCCGGCCAGTCCATTGCCCGGGAAAAAGAGCAGGGAACCTTTGACCAGCTGCTGGTCACGCCCCTCAGTCCAGGCGCCATTCTTTTGGGCAAAACACTGCCGCCGGTGCTCGTGGGCCTTGTCCAGTCGTCACTGGTCCTTTTGGCCGCGCTCTGGATTTTCCAGATTCCCTTTGCCGGCTCCTTTTTCTTGCTCTATCTTGCCCTGCTCATCTTCAACTTTGCCGTTGTAGGGATCGGCCTTTCTGTCTCAGCCTTTTCACAGAACATGCAGCAGGCCATGCTCTACAATTTCAGCCTGCTCATGCCCATGATTCTCCTTTCAGGCTTCGCAACCCCCATTTCCTCCATGCCTTGGGGCTTTCAGATTGCGACGTTGGCCAATCCTGTCCGTTACGGCGTGGAACTTGCGCAGCGCATCTATCTTGAGGGAGCGCCGTTTTCCCAGATCTTCCCCCTGCTCTGGCCTCTTGCCCTTATGGCTTGCCTAGGCTTTGCCTGTGCCGCCTATCTCTTCAAGGTCAAATTGTGATGCTGGCCTCTTCTTCCCGGTCAAAGATCAAGTAGTCGTCGAAATCAAGCCAGACCGATGTGCCCGGAGCAATCTGGTCAACGCTTCGCCCAGGAGCTGTGAGCCGCACGTGTGTCGTCTCACTGTCAGAGACCGGCACAGCAACGCGTACGTCAGTGATATCGCCAAGGTACTGCGCATGCGTCAGAACGCCTGGCAAAATGCCCTGATCCAGGCGCAGGCGGATATTTTCCGGGCGAATAGCCAAAAGGACAGAACCGCGTTTTTCTCCTGTGTAGGCCAGGCTCTGCCCGCCAGAAAACACGATCTTCCCCGCAACGGCCTGCGCCGGCAAACAAGAGATTTTCCCCACAAAACCCGCCACAAAGACATTGGCAGGAGCACGGTAGAGCGTGCTGGGACTGTCCACCTGCTGAATGCGCCCATCTTTTAAGACAATGACCCGATCACTCATGGCCATGGCTTCCGTTTGATCGTGTGTGACATAGATCACCGTGAGACCAAAACGCTTCTGCATTTCCTTGATCTCAAAACGCATGGATTCTCTGAGCTTGGCGTCAAGATTGCTCAGAGGCTCGTCCAGCAAAAGGACTTGCGAGCTTGAGGCCAAAGCCCGCCCCAGAGCCACCCGCTGCTGCTGACCGCCTGAAAGCTCATTGGGCATACGCTGCCCAAAGTCTGCAAGGCCCATGACCTCTAAGATTTCCTCCACACGCTTGGCTCTGGCCGCAGCCTCCACACGGCGAATCTTCAGAGGATAGCTCACATTCTCAAAAACATTCATATGAGGCCACACCGCATACGACTGAAAGACCATGCCAATGCCGCGCTCTTCGGGAGCAACAAAAGACTTGGGTCCACTGACTATCCGCTCGCCGATGCTGATGCTGCCCGAGCTCGGTTTTTCAAAACCGGCTATCATGCGTAACAGTGTTGTCTTGCCACAGCCGGAGGGGCCAAGCAACGTGACAAACTCCTGATGCTGAAAGACGCAATTGAAGTCTTCGACAACGCAAACCTGACCATACCACTTACTCACATGTGCAAGACTGATAGACGACATGGTAACCTCGTCTAGAGGGAAAAACGGCCCTTGGTGAGCCTAAAAAGCAGATAATTGACCACGATGACCAGCAAAAGGATCGCCGTGGCTATGGCCGAGGCCGTCTGCTGGCTGTGATAGGTCTGATAGGTGTAGAGTTCGTAGCCGATGGTCTTGGTGTTGACCGAATACAAGAGCGTTGACATGGTCAGCTCATAAAAACTCGGCATAAAGATGAGAAACCAGCCTGCCACGACTGAAGGCGCAATCAACGGCAAGGTCACATCCCAAAAACACCGGGTCCAAACGGCACCTGAAATTTGTGCGGCTTCCTCGAGGGAAGGATGAATCTGCGTCATGGCCGAAACCACCGTGCGCATCCCCATCAGTTGGTATTTGACCATATAGGCGATGATCATAATGGTCAGGGTATTGTAGATATTGATGCCAAAACGACCGGACATGGTCATGATCAGACCAAGAGCAATGACGACGCTTGGCGTACTACTCCCCAAGGTGATCAAAAAGTCCGGAATGCGGCGCCCTTTGGCACGGGTACGGGTTAAGAGCCATGCCATGACACAGGCGATGACCATACCCGCAGTAGCCGCCACACTGGCTGCGATCAGACTGTTGGTTGCGGTATCGAGTATGCCTTTGCGCGTCACCAATATGGTCCAGAAACGGCCTGTGAAATTGTCCAGGCCAAGAGGCTTGCCCAGATTCTGAGTAATACTGGTCAGGGCTACGGTCACAAAGGGCAGCACAATCACCACCACGGCAAAGAGCACGACCAGAAGCGTCAACGGTAAACGCCAGCGTCCCAGATCAACCATATTGGGCCGCGTCGATTTGCCAGAAACGGTAAAGTACTGCTTTTTGCCGCAGAGAAACGTGGAAGCCCAGAGGACCAGATTGGCCAAAAACATCAGTGACACGGCCAGGCTCGTGGCATCGGAAAGCCCTTCGGCCGATCCCACATAGACATAGTCGATGATTCTGGTTGTGACCGTATCGATCTGGCCCGGAGCGCCGATGATGGAAGGAATGCCGTAACACGAGGCAGCCGAAATAAAAACCAGGAGCGCTGCCGCCACAATGGACGGCAACATGATGGGCAAGGTCACCGTCATCAACGTCTTGAACGGCGAGGCTCCGCTGATCCTTGCGGCTTCCTCAAGAGACGGGTCCATGTTTTCCATGGCCCGGGAAATGGTAATAAAGGCGTAAGGATAATAGAAGCAGGTCAGTACCCAGACCAAACCACTGATACTGTAGATGTTGAATGGCGCTTCAGCCAATCCCAACACATCCATCAGCCAGAGATTCAGCGTGCCAACCCGGGGATTCAAAAGACGCAGCCAGGCCATGGCGCCCACATAGGGAGGCACCATATAGGTCATCAGAAAGAGCGTACGAAAAAAACGACGTCCGTAAAGATTGGTCCGCCCCACAAGCCAGGCCAGGGGGAAGGCAATCAACACGCCAAAAACCATGGCCAGTAAGGCTGTGACCAAGGTATTGCTCAAAGCCGTCCAGTTGAGATCATAGGTATAGATTCGAGCAAAGGCCTCCCAGGTGAAGCCCGCATCTCCCACAAAGGTCCGAAAGACCAGATAGAGCATGGGAAAAACGGTAAAGAGCAGAAGAAAGGCCACAATGCCAAAAATAAGCACGCTTTTGAGATCAAGCCATGCTGGACGGACCCTTACGCAATCTTTGGGATGCACGCGTCAGTCTCCCTCAAAAATCAAATCCCTGCCGCAGAGCTCAACGTTCGACGGCAGGGATAAGCAGGTTTGCCTTACTTCTTTTGCCTTTTGACGCGATCTTCAAAATTCTTTCGCAAATCACTGCGCTCGGTCAGGCACTTTTCCCAGTTGACATGCATGGCGTTTTTCAAAAGCTCAGGCAACGGCTTGGAATCATAGGGAATGGCTGGCGGATTTTTCAGTACAGAATGCATCCATCCCTTCACAATGTAGCTTTGTCCTTCGCTCGACAGGAAAAAGTCGGTCAACTCGTCGCAGATTTTGGCATTGGCGTGGGCACTCCACTCGTCGCTGATGGTCATGATGGGCGAAGGAATGGGAATAATGCCATCAGAAGGATAAATGACTTCAAGGGGGCTCTTTTCTTCTTCGCGCTTTTTGAGAACGGATTCCTCAAGAATCATAATCTCACGGCATTCTCCGGTCTCCAACTTGGTCAAAGCAACCGAACCGGACTCAACCATCACCTGATTCAGCGCCAGAAGATCAAAATAGCGATAGCCATAGGCGTTTTTCAGGGCAGCCACAGCCACCAGAGCGGTACCGGCAGTCAGGGGATTGGGCATGGAAATGGCACCCTTGACATCGGGGTCGCCGGCAAAGTCCTTAAACGACTTGGGCAAATCCTCTTTTTTGTATTTCTCAGGATTATAGGCCAGAACCATGTTCAAGTTGCGCACCGGGTACCAGTAGCCTTCAGGATCGTACGCCAAAGCAAGGTTTTTGGCCTCCTTGGAAAGATACGGATGCAGCAGTCCTTCCGCCTTCAATTCAAGGGCATAGGAGGGATCAGCCAGCATCAGCATATCGCAACCCAGTTTTTTCGTCTCACGCTCGGCCGCGATCTTGGCCTGCAAGGTCCCTGTGCCGCCATAGAAAAATTCCACATCATAGTTGGGAAATCTTTTCTTGATGACCTCGGTCATGGCGTCGATGATATCTTCATACATTGAGGTGTAAATCGTCACCTTGGGTTTGTCCGCAGCCCAGCCAAGACTGTAGCAAGAAAGGACAGCCAAAAAAACAAACAGGCTCAAAACTTTTTTCATCAATTTTTCGGCGTGGAGACCTCGGCCGGAAGTCCGAGGAGGAAACGCCGCCTCCGCTGTTTTCCTTGTATTGGTATGAAGCGCCGTCTGACCTTTTGATCAGAAGACCGCATGGCCATGACACCAAACTCGTCGCACGTCCGGATGGGCAATATGCCCCACTTTTGCTGATAAAACGTGTCCTTGCTCTTCTCTTTGCCCTGTTCCTTGAAAAACCGCAAACCGTAAGCCCGTGGCAAAAACCGAAACCGGCTTTCCATTGAAAGCGGACACAGGTTCTTCCGTGCCAGTGTGGCTAATTTTTGGTCTGATCGTAATCAACATAGCAGATGTGCGTTTCCAAGAATTCTTCTAGCCCTCGCTCGCCATCGTCGCCGCCAATGCCGGACTTGCGCACGCCCTGATGGAAGCCCTGATAGGCTTCAAAATGCTCACGATTGACGTACGTTTCGCCAAAATGAATCTTATGCAAGGCTTTGAGCATCGTGTCAGTATTCGTGGTGTAAATGGAGGATGTCAGCCCAAACTCGCAGTCATTGGCATAATCAATGGCTTCGTCAAGGGTCTTGAAGGTAGTAATGGGCAGAACAGGACCAAAAATTTCTTTGTGGAAAATTTGCATGGAGTGCTTGCCATTGGTCAATACCGTGGGTTCATAGTAGAAGCCCTTGCCATCCACTGTGGCCGGCTTGCCACCGCAGGCCACCTGGCAGCCTTCGGCTACAGCCTCCTTGACCATGGCGTCGATGTTCTCAACATGGGCTTTATTGATCATAGACCCCATATCCAGCTTCTTTTCGGGATCCTTGGCGGGATTGCCGAAACGCGTGGCCTGCATACGTTTAATGATCTTGTCCGTGAATTCGGCGGCAATGCCTTCCTGCACATAGACACGCTCAGCGCAGTTGCAGGCTTGTCCGCCATTGACGATACGCGACTGCCAGACCCATTCAACGGTTTTCTCCAACTGACAATCGTTCATGATGATCACAGGTGCCTTACCGCCCAGTTCCAAGGATACCTTGGTGATATTTTTCGCCGCGGCAGCCATGATTTTCTCACCGGCAGCGACACTGCCTGTCATGCTCACAAGGTGCACCTTGGGATTGGAGGCAAGAGCCTGGCCGACTACCTGACCCGAACCGGAAACCACATTGATGACGCCCTTGGGCAAAGAACTCTGAGCCACCAGCTTGGCAAACTCGTAACAACCATTGGGCGTGTCGCTGGAAGGTTTGAGCACGACCGTATCGCCCGCAATCAAGGCCGGAGCAACTTTACGGCCGATCAGGAAAAGGGGAAAATTCCACGGCATGATGCCGGCTACAACACCTATGGGCATCTTATAGAGCAAGATATGTTCGTTGGGGCGGTCGCTGGGAATGATTTCGCCTTTCATATGCCTGGCCATGGCCGCAAAATAGCGAATGTAGTCGGGCAAAAAGCCCGCTTCAGCTTCCGACTGAGCCATAGTTTTGCCCACTTCCTGGGAATTGACTGTGGCAAACAGATGGAGATTTTTGCGCACCAGCTCAGATAATTCCATCAGGTATTCAGCGCGTTTGATCGGAGGAATTTCAGCCCACGATTTCTGCGCTTCATAGGCCGCATCCACTGCCTGCGAGACATCTTCAGGACTTGCCTTGGGCACTTGGCTGATGACCTCTTCAGTTGCCGGATTGAGCACGGATATCATTTCACGCTGCCCATTGGGAACAAACTCACCGTTAATGAACAGTTCGTAGGTCTTCATAGAATATCTCCCAGCTTAAGAAAGACAAAACAAACAGCAAGGCAAGGTAATTCAGTCTTACGAAGCTATGATCTCAGTGTCAAGACAGCCCTTTTCTCACATATACTACAGCGATCTTGCCACACATCGCCTGCCCATAGACAGAAATGCGTTACACTCTTGGGACATTTGCTCGCAGGCGCTCAAAGTTATCTCTCCACATGGGAACTTTGGGCTCGCCAATCAAATGCAAGTCTTACTCTTAGCAAATGAACTCGACTTTCGACTAAGGCGAAATATGAAAAGTACCGCATGAGAAGCGGGTTTTCAGGTGCCGAATCTTCCGCTGCATAATTTCTTATAAATTAATGCGTTACGTTAATATTTGTTATCGTGTTTGCTTGTCTAAAAAT
>JAILPJ010000114.1 GCA_024699605.1 Desulfovibrio sp.
TTCCAGGCCCAGTGATAAACAACGGGGTCAGCATTAATCTCCTCAAAGTACTTGTATATTCGTTTTTGAAGCTCTTCTTGAGACTCCACACGAATGCCTCGCAACATCTGCTTCGTCAGTTTGCTGAAGAAACTTTCTATGAGGTTCAGCCAAGACCCATGCTTTGGCGTAAACACGAATTGAAATCTGCCGGGCACCGTGGCCAAGTAGTCTCGTGTTTTTTTAGATGTGTGAACTTTCAGATTATCAAGTACAATGCGAATGGCATGCTCTCGCGGATAGCTGGAGTCTAAGATCTTCAGAAAGTCGATATAGTCTTCGCTTTTGTGTGTCTTTCTAATCAATGAAGTGGCCTTTCCCGTCTGCAGATCGATTGCAGCCAAAAGGGAAAGAGTTCCCTTTCTTCTGTATTCATAATCGCGCGCAATGGCCATGTGCTCCCCTGGTTTCGGAGGAAGATCTGGAGAAGTGTTGGCCGTAGCTTGTATCCCTGGTTTTTCATCGTACGACAGAACATGAATGTATTCACCATCCTCTGTGGGAAGCAACTTCCCATCCGCATCAAATTGCATGGAAAGTTTTTTGTACAGCAAAAGCAGGTTATGCATTTTACTCTCGAAGTCGGGATCTTTTTTCTCGCAGTAATACTTGATCTTAAAGGGCTTTATGCGGCTTTTTTCAAGGATGGTATAGACTTCGTTGCGGGAGATTGTCGCAAGTCTGGGAAAACCGGCTTCAACTGCCTTGCTGCGTATGTGATTGGTCAATGCGGAATATGTCCACAATTCTGCAGCATACCCCAGGTCATTAGGTCTTGTGCATGCTTCTGCAATTATCCAGGTTTTAGCCTCTCCAAAAATTTCTGATTTTGGCCCTCTGCCTTCTGCAACTCGTAATAAATCATCAAGACTGTCGTTTTCATTTCGGTTTTGGTAGCGTTTGACCCAAAGCTCTATAGTGTGCCTATTTACGGCAAGATCACTGGCGATTGTCGCGTTTGACAGACCTTGCGCTTTCTTCAGCAGAATTTTTGCTCGCAGAGCCTGATCAACCTCCGATTTTCCTGAATTGGCGATAGTTTCAAGCTTTTTTAGGTGGTCAGGTGAGATTTCAAGATGAATTGGTGTCCTCATGTTCTGTTGCCTCCTAGCTAAGGATGGCAACACACTAGCAGAACAAAGATCAAAATGTCTAGTCTATTAACGAACGATGTACTAGTGGTTTTTCGCCACTCATTGATCACTCATTTTTTTCTTTTTCTTGCCATCTGTTCC
The DNA here is from genome assembly GCA_024699605.1 of Desulfovibrio sp. Lineage (GTDB taxonomy): Bacteria > Desulfobacterota > Desulfovibrionia > Desulfovibrionales > Desulfovibrionaceae > Desulfovibrio. The sequence continues at coordinate 1,275 of JAILPJ010000114.1, forward strand.
TCGATCGTAGTGCCGTCCAGCGTGTCAAGAACTTCAAGAAGGCGCCGTTTGCGGCGATGCTCTTTGCGCAGCTCTCTAAGATACTGCTCCCACTCGCCCGACCTGTGCTCCCGCTTCATGATCTTCCCGGCTTTTTCCAGATAGATCGCGGCAACCTGATAGGCTCTTGGCTCAACCGTTGCTATTTCGCTTTCGGCCTTGCTCTTCCAGATCTTGACCGCCAGGTCAGGTTCGGACATTTGCACGGCAGATGCGACTTCATTGTCTAAGCATTTGAATCCCCTCGAATTCTGCTGATACAACGCATACCAGCGCAGGATCTCCGGGATATTCCGTTCACACAGTGCAATTTCCAGCAAATAACTCTTCGCGGGAAAGGAGAGACTGTGTCTTGATGTTGAAGAAGAAGGGTCAGGCATAGGCAAATGCCATGCTGGATTATCCCAGGGCAGGCAACCGCTTTCAAGATAGTGAAGCAGGGTGCTGCGGATTTCTGCCCATCTGCCAAGATGTTCCGCAGTTTCTTTGCATGTAAGGAAAGTGGCCTTCGAAGGATTAGCTACGAAATTTTCCGTCTGCAGCAGCATCAGCGAAGGCCAGTCTTCCTGACGCAATCTGAGCATGACAAGAAGTTCTCGAAGCTTTGATCCCTCGTACTGTTCCAGAGCCGGATCAGCAGTGCCACTCCGAATCCAGAACTCCGCATCCTGAAAGCGATCGGCGTCGATCAGGCGTTTCACAAGCCGTGCATAGCTTTTTGTTATTGGGGCTTCCTGCTCGCAGAAAGGAATGATCTCATCGTTACGGTTAGCGTCAGTAAGAGCATCAATGATTCTCTCACTGACGGTGGAGCGATCAATATCTGACCGCTTTAGACGCTCGATGAGGCTATCAGCCACCTCGCTCCAGACGGATGCGGGATGCGGCCAATCCAAGTATTTTTTCAGATCGGGTGCGAGATCGTATTGATCATCGTCTATCGTATCGATAGCCCACAGGATCCGTGCTGGTTCCGCAAGCGAGGATGCCGCGAGAGCCTTGGGAAGCACCTCTAGGCACCTTGAAATCTCGCACTGAAGTTCTCCCTCGTCATAGCTCTCCTCAATCTGAACACTTCCTTGCGACAGAATTTTCTGAGCGAGCTCAAGCACTTCATCGGCATGACCTACTTCCAGAAGAGTTCTGAGGCCCTTACCGATATGGGAATAGTCCGGTGTATATCCCTCACCACTCCAGCTATTGGACCATGATTCCTCACAACTGACCCGGTCGATCTCCTTTTCAAGGTGCTTGATGACAGAGGAGACGTCATTAACCTGAAGCTGAGCCATGTTCAAAAGCGTGTTTGCGACTGTTGTCTCCTCCCGGGCAAAGCCGAGGAGAAGCTTGATCAACTCGTCTTTTGTTTTTGAGGCGAGCAGCTTCTTCACCAGACGCTGATTCTCAGAGGTGTACGAGCATACGCGTATCTCATTTTTTTCCTCTCCCTCCTCTCCCTCCTCGTCCTCGTCTTCGTCTTCTCCCTTGTCATATTCGTCGTCAGCGTCCTCTTCGAGGTGTTTGTGCGTGGAAAGCGCACAATGCATGTCCGCAGGATCAGCCACGGGAATCGTTTCTCCGCGTACGTGTCTGTGCAGATATTCAAGCACCGTTGCCACGGCGTGCTTGCACTCACCGGGATACGGACACGTGCAAACAGAGCTGAGGCTGCCAGTCTCGTCGATTTCAACGTGAACATCGTAGAGCTCGGTGCCGCGGACACTTGCAAGGAGTCCTCCAGTTTCGGTGATCGCAAGATTTTTCACGCGTCCTTCCTGCTGATACCTGCGACCCCGGTCAACAATCCGCTGATCTGTCCATTCCAGGAGGTCGTTCCAAGTAAGATCTGAATAGACCCTCAGTGGGTTCAATGTGTTATTCATCTGTTTCATGTCCTAATAGTACGCATGAGGAGTATCGGAATATCCCAAAGGCTTTGTCTCCGGGTGGCTTCCACATTCCATGAAGCGATATCTGCGTGTTACAAAGTAATGCTTAGAGGGCATAATACTTGTAGCATTCCCATTCCGTGAAACAGCCCAAGCGCTGCCAGCCATCACGCAAAGCTGGTTCCATCTGCCTTTGCGCAGGCTCAATGGGAGGATTGCCTTGCTACTTCTTTGGCAGCATCGTCGCAAGATCTGTCTCAGTTAGCGTCTCTGCCATCTCAGGATTAAGTCGGTGTGCTCTCGTTGACAAGGCAGGTCGTATCCTAATACCTGTGCTTTCCGTGATCATAAGACCGGGATGAAACGAGGCACACCACAAAGCCAGGACTTTTTTCCGCCTCTGAAAGAACCGAAAGACTGCTTTTCAGTCTTGAGTTCATGGCTAGCCACCCTCATAGCAGAGCAGGCCAGTTTTGACTGATGCCCATCCATGCCTTATGACCGTGTTGTGGAGCTGTTTCATCAACGTCTCTGAGCCGCCCAAGAGGCACAGTCAAAAAAGACAAACGTGACAAGGCACGCTGCTCATTTTCCTGTACGCGCTGAAAGCAGCAATCCGGGATTCTGTTTGATCCGTGACGGTGCGAGTTAACAATCGGGAAAGGTGAGCATTCACCAAGTCATAGGACACACTCAGGACGTCGTGCCAAGATTATTCTCTCTCATGATCGGGTGTGCGACAAGCTCGCGTGCCCCATGAAGAGAGAGCATCACCATCGGTTTGCCTACTTACAGGCAGACAAATCGGGATTTGTAGAGGGCAGCATGAATATAAACGCTTTGAACATATTGGCTGATGCCATCTCTGACGTAGGCTCTTGGCAGTGGTGGCACATGGAAAACGACATGCTGCAGCTGGAGTTTCGTGATGTCCTGCTGTATGACGAGTCAAAGCAGGAGAAGGATGCCCACACGATGGACGTGATCGCCATCCGTTTCTTTGGCAATGTATTTGCCGTATTTTTGGACAATCTGGATGAAGAGGCAGAAAAACCCTGGTATAAACGTTTATACGATGATGAAATCCCTGCTTTTGAGTGTGATGGCTATGAGCTGAAATTCGATTCTCCAGAGTATGCAAAGAAAGTGTATGACGGATACAAAAACCGGACGCCGATAAGACCGTTTGACAGCGTCGATACCCTGACAGGCGCTAAGCACTTGATTGCTGCAAGGTGCGGAGAAGCAGGAGTCATTGCCGGCGGTGACCAGATAACGGTATTGAATAACATTGGTTTGATAACGGAATCAGAAATTGAGCCGCTATCAAGGAAGTGGTGGGAATACTGGAAAAAATACTGGCGATTAAGAAGGACGCGTGACGCCTTACAGAAAGATTGGGCCTGCGAAGTGACGATTCCTGTGAAACAGAGGATGCGCAGGAAAAGTGATGATTCGTGAAGATACATTCCCGTTTGCCGTGATGACGCCAAATCGGGATGTGTTGATGAGCATGGAAAGGAAGTATGAATGCAAGATCAGTGTTGAGAGACCAAGTGCTTTCCAGAGTGATCGTCACCCGTGAATCGTCGCGTCCAGAAAAGGACATCGGATACTACTCCCTTGCTGCTGCGTCCGTTCTGCTGGATGCACTCCCAGAGGCAACGGCCTGCAAGATGCACACTATCCTTCCGTTCCCGTCATACGGCTTGGACGGCTGGCGGTGACTCAAGAGATGCAGGCTTCCCCAAGGTTTCGCAGAGCGCGTAAGAATATCGAAAGTTCGGCTGGTTGGCCGATTAAGGCAGCCCCCTTGAAGCCATAAAGTTTCTAATTTTTTACTATTTGTTTAATCCTTTCCGGCAAATGATGGTGCTGGACGCCCTCACTCTCAATCCTGATCGGCACTGTGGCAATTTTGGTGTCCTGTATGACGCTGATACTCTGAAAATTTTGCGCATGGCACCTGTGTTCGATAATAATCTTTCCTTTGTGCCGTACACGGAAACGGATAATCTGGACAAAGCCGATATCCTTATCAGGAAGGCCAAGGCATTCCTTGGCTACAATCCGAACGAGATGGCTATCAAATGTCTTACTCCAGGCATAGCTTCGCAGCTGAAAGCCCTCAAAGGCTTCACATTCTCTGAAAATACAAAGTCGCAATGGGCATTGCACAATAATGATCACAAGCGTCTTGGCTTGCTGGAACAACTTGTTGATAGGCAGATAGACAATATTCTTGAACGCCGGATTATTATCACAAAGTTACTTACAGAACCATTGCTCACAATTCAGGCAATACATATTTCAATTGATAAGAAAGTGTTAGCTGATTTATCAAATGTGATAGTTAGCCGTGACAATATCGAGATTGGTGATTTTGATATCATCTTTGAGTCAGGACAAAAGGCCACTATCAGAGTCAGTGATTTTGATGTTAACGATATTGAAGATGGGTGTGATATAGATATATTTGCATCTCATTTTATAAATGATGTGAAGAAATAAAAGTCGTAGACATGACACCAATCCCAATAGCTATTGATAAAAAACAGAATACTATAATTGTTTCTCCAAAAACTCTGGAATTTGAATTTATGAATGGGAGTGACTTTATCTATTTCACGCCTGAAATGCCAAAAATCGTCTTGGCTAAAAACATTGACGATGCTATCGAAAAAATCGATGCCTCTGAAAGATATGGTATGTTCAGATAACATTGATCTTTGACAAGAATCAACTTCATCTAGATAAAGACACGGTTAGCAAGTCCGTACATTGGTATGGAGATGACGTAGTCCCCGGATCATGAAAATGAGCTGGGGATTATTTGTAGAAAACGATGTGTGTATGAGACGATTAGATACATCTAAGATATCTTGAGCCGTTGTCTGTCAATGACCAAATCAAATAAATCATCTTTTGCTAACGAAAAGTGACTGACTCTAAGGTCGTATGCCGTTGGTCGACAAAAATTTTGCGATTAGCGCTTGAAAATTGGTCAATTTTACTTGCAGACCTAACAAGTAGGGCTTCTTTGTTATCTTTCTCATTAGTTCTTGCGTCACTGCGCAGCGCTCACGTCCGTTGCTCGGCGGTTTAAATGTCGAGTTCAATTTTTGGTCGTGAGTGTCTCATCATCAATCCATTGTAGATATTGCTCGTTGCCATCAGTTATATCATAAGCAATAATCTCAGGAACTTCATAGCTGTGATTTTCCAGAATATTTTCTTTTATTTGCGAAAAAAGTCTTTTTTTACTTTTCATTTCAACTTTATATTCACTGGTTTTTTCAATCTTCCCCTGCCATCGGTAGACACTTGCAATTTCACTGATTTGACAACAGGCCACGAGGTGTTTTGCAAGCAACAGTTCTGCACAGTTCTGCGCTTCATTCCTGTCAGAAAATGTCGTACTGACAACTTGGTATTGTTCGTTGAGCGTTTTATCATTGTTCATAACGATTCCTCCGTCTCGCAGCATTGTGCGCTTTGTCTTTGCGGATCATCTCCTGCACCTTTCCTTTTGCTCGATGGCTTCACCAGGCGATTTCCTTCTGCCTAGCACTTCCGAATCTGGACGAACACTGTCCGAAGCACTGGTGAAGCCTCATGTCGCAAATGAACGGGAGTCTGTTTGCGGTTGCCCTTGAGTGCGTCGGGGCGCCTATCGCTCTCTACGGGACAGACAACGCTCGGCTTACGCTGCAAGCCAGCATTTTTCCTCATGAGATCAATCCATGTGCAGGTGTGCCTCATAACAGCTTCCCTATGAACTTCTGCAGCCTGCGCCAGATTCGCCGAAACCCGCAGGGATTTCAGAATCTCTCATATGAAATATCGCGCGCCTATCCGATACCATCGACGCCATGTGGTATTACCAGTCAATCTAGGAAATCCGCTGTTAGCACAATGATCCTGTCGTTGCTGTCTTTGGCTTAGGCCCATCAACGATGCGTCTTTTTCGCCTTTTTTATCCTGTTTACGGCATGATGCAGTGAGTCGTATTCTTGAGGCGGCCTAATCCCTGCCTATGACCGCGCCCTCTGATGTCATGACGCTAGCCGTTGCTGCGCTTTTGATGCCAAGGGCGCAAGAGAGTAGCTTTTGCCTGGAAATGGGCCTATCGGACAATGCAACCTTTCCTCAGATGAAAAGTCAAGGAACCATTCCTTGACCATCCTGCAGTGTCGGGACACATTCCTTTCTGCCTGCATAGTGTGTGCAAGATACTCTGCATCGCATCCTAAGCGCGCAAGCCAGTTGTCTTGCGGAAAATACCGTGATCTTTGAGCAGGCGCACGGAGCACGCATCCCTGTAGAGCGCTGAAAATGTCCTGCCCGCCTTCGGCCGCGATGGACGCTTTCCGCAGCTTGCGCAGGCGATACCGGTTGGATGAGACGTAATCTCGACCATACGTCTGAGCGCTTCGCTTTCTTATATCACCAAAATTATCCTTAAAAGAGAGTACCATACGTTACACTGAGAATCAACCCGTTTGACTGCCTATCTCATGACTGACGTTATAAGAATGCGGTGGTTATTTTTTCAACAGAGTCGATCATGAGTTCGTCTCTTCTGTGAGGACAGGGTGCGTGAGCGTAAAAATGCCTTGATATTCCGGCGTGTGGTAGCAGGAGAAGCCGGCTGCAGGCCAGTCTCACTGGATCAGCCATTGAGCAGAGGAGGCAACGATGTCTAGGGATTTGGAACGATTTCTTCAAGCCCAAGAACATGTCTATGCTGATGCCTTACGAGAAATACGAAATGGGGAAAAGCAAAGCCACTGGATGTGGTTTATTTTTCCGCAGATTCGTGGACTGGGCCGAAGCAGCATGGCGGAATACTTCGGGATCAAGGATATCGACGAAGCAAGAGCCTATCTTTGTCATCCCATATTGGCCTTACGTCTCAGGGAAATATCTGGGGAACTGCTTCATCTCAAGGAGCGCGACCCAAAACGTATCTTTGGTCCTCTTGACGCCATGAAACTCAGGTCGTGCATGACGCTGTTCGACATCGCCGAAGAAGAGGGCAATCAAAAGCCTTCCGTGTTCAAACAGGTCTTGGATCAGTACTATGGCGGAGAACCTGATGCCGCGACGTTGCGAATCCTTGCAGAGAGAAAGCAGGCAAGAAATAACTCGCTGTAAGCAGATAACGATTCTGTTGCCGAAATGTACCGTAACCCAAGTCAGGGCAGACGATTGGGAAGATTTCGAGGAAATACGCTCAGGAACTCGTCATGACAACTATGGATCATCACGTCAGAATCTCTGAATGGGAAGATCTTCCCGAGGGATTTTCCCCTGTGGAACCACTCTATGTGCTTACAGACATTCACGGTTGCGTCAACGCTATGGCTCGTCTGCTAGCGCAACGACCTGCGGACACGAGTCTTGTTTTTTTGGGAGATGCCGTAGACCGTGGTCCTTGGCCTGTGGAAGTGCTGACACGGCTTTTAGCGGACAGCTATTGTCATTTGCAGTGGGCTTTTTTTCTTCCTTGCAAGCACCAAGCAGGCAAGTAAGTACAACCGACAAAGCTATTGTTGTGACAACGTGCATATCAACTCCAGCATAGCTACTCTCATTTCCAGAAGAAACGCCATTTTTTCTGATCTACCCAGAGAGCTGAATACGGGGGCGTCGAGGAAGCTGAGAAATACGGTGACGCGACGCAGGTAGCCAGCAGAAGGGAAAATACGGCTCGCGTCATTTGCGAAACCTTTCTTTCAATCTGTCAATCAGGCTTTTAATCTTGCCTGAAGATTTTTTATCGGCATTGACGATGCGGACGAGATCGTGCATCCCGGCGATGAACCATTCGAAGGAGGATTTGAGATTCTCCGGCAAGACTCCATGCTCGAGATTCACGAAATAATAGAATATCAACTTGTTCTTATCGTTGATGTACAGTTTCCCGACCTTCGTATTCGCATTGAAAGAGTTTACCTCGTTGACCGATAAGCCGTGATCCACGTACGTTATGCGTAGTATCAAGGACTTCAGTTGGTATGCTTTTTACAGTCGGTAAAGAGACCGCTATACAGGATGTTCTCTATCCTGCTTTCGATAAACGGGTCGTTTTCCGGGGGCACGATGAGCTTCGCCTCCCTGAATGTGGAGGCGATCATGACGATCTCGTGTAAGTTGTTCCCGGAAAGAGTTTCGGCATGCGCGGGACATGCCATCAAGAGGCATGCGAGAACACACGCTTTGATGAATGTATTCTTTCCCATGGCTGTTTCCTGACGGTTTCAAAATTCTGGAGGATGAGTGCGGGGCGCATTCAGCAATTCGAAGGGACTCAAATTCCATGCAAACAAGGTGATATTCACCAGTTTAAACGGCACTTCCCATTTTTCGATGGGTTGGCAAAACTGATCACTCGAATTTCACCCAGAATGTCATAATCAACAAGCACGCTGCATTTATCTTTATTGTCTTCTGACATCTTTAATATTCTATTTGCGTCTTCATGTTGCTTTTTATCTTCCGAAGAACACAGTAGGGTCCATATATCGTATTCATTATTGTTTACCTGCAGTTTTGTATATAGATAATAAGAACAATCTTCGGCATAGCGGCTTTCTGTCTGTTCGATAATTTGTCCTGTTATTGCTATTGGTGAGTAATTATTTTTTACATATTCTTTATAGAGTAAAAGCTCAGCTATTCTATCTTTAGTATCAGAAGTAAAATTTGTAATATCTGCATTGCCATTTTCATCGACATATTTTTCATCTATTTCTTTTAACCAATGGCGCTGATTATTGAGAAATTGTTGTTTTTTTGTCATTATTTTTTTATTAATGAATTTAGTTGTTTCCATGCGGCATTCAGGTCATTTTCCGCTTGCGCAAATTCAAGAGACAGTTTTTTTTGCAACTGGCATACTCTTTGTCCGAAATTGCAAGGGTATTTTTGGAAAAAAGTATTATAGCGATAACAAACAAGCAAAGAAAATGAGATGGAATGATTTTATTCATGTATTTGCTACTAGGGATCGTCTCAGTTATTTTTGATGATAAATAGCGTAAAAAACCTAAAGCTGGACAGTGGTGTAAGAAGGCACAGTCAAGGCTCGCTACAAGACAGGGTGTGGAGAAGACTTTTTTCGATTTTTCGTGATACTTTGACGGCGCCGACGCAAAGGCTCTGAGGGAAATACCCCCGAGGTTTCACAGAGCAGGTAGTTAGCAGGTTTCAAGGGTATTGAAAAATAGAAAATTTGGCCGATTTAGGGGCATGACTAGATATACGAGAAGCTTTTTCATTTATTTCCTTCTCCTTGATCTTTGCAGGCTCATGCTCGTTATTTGAGAGCGTCAAAAAGTGCGTCTTTGCCCTAAGAGAGCAGAAAGATTCAATTCATAATACTATTATGAATTCGTCAAAAAAACGTGAAGAGGTTTTTTCAGAGCTTTTGTCAGTGTTTGCTGTAATCCCCAAAACTATGCTGACTCTACTGGCAGAAACTGCGAAAGAGTTGTAGAATTTGTTGGCATAGTGACGTTTATATAAAACAGGATAGGTAACTATGGTGGAAGAAAAGAATTTTTTGTCTTCGGTTAGGGCTTGGCTTCTTTCTTGCTATGGGAAGTCTCCGGTATGTGTGGCAACGCTTATGGGGATACTGGCTTTTGTACAGCCCCCTAAGGTCTGTGCCAAGGATATTACGCCAAACGAGGCAGCTTCTGTCATCAAGAATGCCGATGACAAGTTGTGTGTTGTGGATGTGAGAACTCCGAAAGAATATGGCGAAGGTCATCTTCCCTCCGCCATCAACCTCAATGTTCTTGCCCCGAATTTTCCCCAGATGTTGCAGACTCTGGACAAGAGCGCTCCGACGCTTGTCTATTGTCGTTCAGGCCGTCGTTCCAAGCTTGCCGTGACAATCATGGAGGGAATGGGCTTTAGCCATATTCTCCATATGAAGGATGGCTGGATTGCTTGGGAGAAAAGCCAATTGCCAATTGATCACAATAGTCATTGAGAGGAAAATCGTCACAGTGTCTGTGAGAGGTTCCCTTACGGTAATTGTTGTTTAGCGTCTTGTAGAAAATGTGTCTTTTTTTTCGATCAAAGCATACAGCCGTATCAGAAGGTCTCGGCTTCATAACACAAGATGCGATGAAAACACAAAGCCATTTTTTGGGAAAACGCTTTTTTTCCAAAAACGTCTCTGTTGCCTATGCGAATAACGACCTTAATCTTCAGTTGTTAAAATTTTTCTTTTTTAAAAAGATGTATTTTTATAATATTATTTTGATGTCATTCTTAAATCTATAATACCAGAAGCTTCTGTTGCTATTTCTCCTTTGTCAAAAATAAAATGCAGGTCAAAATTTTTATCAAAATAAAAATTTTGTGGTGTTTTTGTAATTGTTAAGTTCTTATTAAGTGTGAGATTTTCACGTTTCGCTTTATCTCTTAGTCCATTCATAATATTTTGAGTCTGAACATCAAGAGTATCGGCTGTAACCAGTTGTCCTGTATCAGCATAAAAAGTCAAACCACGTAGCACAAATTGAGGCGGCCCTTTAATCCGTATTTTAACCCCAGTTTTAGGCTAAGATAATCATTATTGTTATAGGTAACTTCATATTGACAGTCAACAAATATGTCTTCTTTATAGCTGTCTCTTTCCATTTGTATAAAATGTTTAACGTAATTTTTGATATAATTATTGATGTTTGTCGCAATATTGTGATGCTTACTATCAACTACTGGAAATGATACGTTTTTATAGTTTTCTAAAGTTTCCTGAGATATTGTAAAAAAATCAGTGCTAGCATGAATTACATGGGTACTTGCAAGTAGTGTAAAAATGATAATAAAAAGTAATATGTTTTTAGACATGGTTGATCTTCATTTTTATAGTTTAAGTAAGATAAATAGGCAATTACAAAATTTTAACAACAATTATTCTGTTATAGTGATGATCTGGCTAGTTACCCGGACAGAATACTATTTTGTGACAGACTAACATGACAATGGCAAAATTTGGTGGGGAGGGAAGGTCAAGCTCTACTCTCGTGGGGGGGGACACATGAGGATTTTTCAAAAAGCTGCGACGGATCAGCTGCCAATCAAGAGCTCAGCGCAGAAGAGATGAGCGAGAGCATTCGCAAAACTAGGTCTAAGAGCAACCTTTAGCAATCACCCGAGGGAATGATTAGCGCAAATCTGCTCTTGGGAGAACAAATTGCCACATATCATCCTTGAGGGTGATAGCGTACTCAGAGCGAAGTGGGTAGGTTACGTGAGTCCTGTTGCAGGGTCACAAGCACAGCAGGGCGAAAAGAAAGAGGGAGAACGATGCGCCCAAAATTTGCGGCGGCTGCGATGTTTTTGGCTTTTGCCGTAACGACTTCAGGCGTTTTTGCCTTGTCTGATGCGGAATACAAGGTTTTGCTCAAGACCTCGCCAGCCTATCGTCAGGCTGAAGCGGATCTTGCTTTCGTCTGGCAGCAGGCCATGCAAAGCCTCAAACGTCACGAGGGCATGGCCTGGCGTGAGCTTCGCGATGATCAGCGCGACTGGCTTGCCTCTGGCCGGGATGCTTGCGCGCAAGCCTATCTGCAGCAAGGCCAGGATAAGGCCCAGGCCTATACCCAGGCTACACGGGATCGCATTGCCTATCTCAAGCGTTTTGTCGACTGAATGCCGTTGAAGATGGAGTTTGTGCTTCTGATGCATGGCCAGAGACGAGCGTATCTTTTCGCCAAATGACCCATCACAAAGCCCTTAGAGTACTATTGTGTTTGTGAGCACAGGCCTTGATTGTGCTTTTGTGCTCTTTCTTTTTACCTGTCCACCCAGCCGTCTGCACAGAGGCTGTGGCTGGAGACCAAGAGATGCGCTATGCCCAAAAAACTGCTTTTGTTCTGTCTGCTTGTTGGTTCTGCCTTTTTGCCGGCCCAGCTTTTGGCCCAAGGGCAAAGCAAGCCCGCAACTGAGGCCACTCGTCAGGTTTTGAGCGAGAATGTGGCCGCTTTGGATTTTGCCGATCAACGCGACTTTGAGGATGCCAGACGCGGACTGATCGCGCCTTTGCCCGATCAGGGACGCATTGTGGGCCCTGATGGCAAGGAGACCTGGAATCTTGATCAGTACCGTTTTCTCACCCAAAAGGGATCGGAAACGTGCCCGGCAACGGTCAATCCCAGTCTGTGGCGTCAGGCCCGGCTCGTGATGGTGGACGGGCTTTTCAAGGTCTGCGAGCGCATCTATCAGGTGCGCAATGCCGATATCTCCAATATGACCATCATTGAAGGCGATACGGGTCTGATTATTGTGGATCCTTTGGTTTCTGCGGAAAATGCGGCCGCAGCCTTAAAGCTCTACTATGCCCACAGACCCCATAAGCCGGTGAAGTACGTCATGTATTCCCACAGTCATGTGGATCACTATGGCGGTGTGGAAGGGGTAACTTCTGTTGAGGAGGTGCAAGCCGGCAAGGTGGCTATTCTCGCTCCCAAGGGCTTTATGGAAGCGGCTGTTGCCGAAAATGTGATGGCAGGCACTGCCATGTCGCGCCGGGCGATGTTTATGTATGGCACGACACTTCCGCCTTCACCCCAAGGTCATGTGGGCGCAGGCCTTGGCCTGAAGAATTCCTATGGGAGCAAAGGGCTTATCCCGCCCACTGATCTTATTCAAAACGATGGGGAAAGCCGCAACCTTGATGGTTTGAGTTTTGTCTTTTTGCTTGCTCCGAACACCGAGGCCCCGGCGGAAATGCACTGGTATATTGCTGAATTGAAAGCGCTCACGGCAGCCGAGAACTGTGTGCACACCATGCACAATCTCTATACCCTGCGAGGGGCAAAGACGCGTGATCCGTTGAAATGGGCCAATGCTCTTGAAGCGACCTTAGCGCGTTTTGGCGATAAGACAGAAGTGCTCTACGGCATGCATCACTGGCCAGTCTGGGGAAAGGAGCGGGTGCGTGAGCTACTCACCCGTACAAGTGACCTCTACCGCTATATTCATGATCAGACCCTGCATCTCGCCAATCAAGGGCTGACAGCCAATGAAATAGCCGAGCAGCTGCATTTGCCGCCAGCACTGGCCAAGACCTTTGCCCTGCGCGGCTATTACGGCAGTCTGAATCACAATAGCAAAGCCGTGTACAATCTCTATCTTGGCTGGTTTGACGGCAATCCCGCCCATCTCTATCCTCTGCCGCCTGTGGCCCAAGCCAAAAAATACGTGGAATACATGGGAGGCAGTCAAGCCATTCTGGAGCGGGCGCGGGCGGATTTTGCCAGGGGTGAATATCGCTGGGTTGCGGAAGTCTTGAATCAGCTGGTCTTTGCAGAGCCCAAGAATACGGCAGCACGCGAGCTTGAGGCCGATGCTCTTGAGCAACTTGGCTATCAGTCTGAGAGCGGCCCATGGCGTAATTTTTATCTGACCGGAGCCCAGGAACTCAGGCAGGGCAGTTTTACGCTGCCCAAGAACAGGCCACAGAACAATCAGGCGCAGCATCTGCCGCTTGATCTCTATTTTGCGAGCCTCGGCATCCGTCTTGACGGAAAGGCAGCTTGGGGGAAAACCTTGACCATGCGTATCCTTGTGCCGGATGAGAAGCAGGAGTGGCTGCTCTATCTACGCAACGCTGTGCTCCATGCCGAACAAGGGCATACAGAGACCAAGGCTGATCTCACCCTGACGGCCTCCAAAAGGGAGGTTATGGCGCTTTTTGAAAAGCTTTTGACGCCTGCACAAGCCGTTGCCAAGGGGCTTTTGCAGGGAGAGAGCGTCAAGCTTCAGGAGTTTTTGCCGCTTTTGGACAATTTCACTCCTGATTTTGCCATTGTGGAACCCTAGGAGAAGGCGTAAAATAGCTCCTCTTTGTTCATCTTTTGATCGCAGCCTGCGTCTTTGCAGGCATAAGAAGGGTTTACTATGGCTTGGTGCAATTTTATTTTGCAGCCCAACGTTCAGAAATTCATTCTTTTTGTCATCGTGATCAATGCCATCACCTTGGGTTTGGAAACAAGTCAGACGGTTGTGACGGCCACAGGTCCCTTGCTGCACATCGCCGATCAGGTGGCTCTCTGGATTTTTGTGGTGGAGCTTGCCTGCAAGATGATGGCCTTAAAGGGCAAGTTTGTTCGCGATCCCTGGAATATCTTTGATTTCGTCATCGTTGGCATTTCCTTTGTGCCGGCTGTCGGCTGGCTGACTGTCCTGCGTTCTATGCGGGTTCTGCGAGTGCTGCGTCTGATTTCAGGTATTCCCAGACTGCGCATGATTGTCCAGTCGCTTTTATTGTCTCTGCCAAGCATTGGCTGGATTTCGCTTTTGATGGTCGTGCTCTTCTACACATTTGCGGTGATGGCCACCAAGCTCTTTGGTCAGGCCTTCCCCGAATGGTTCGGCTCCATTGGTGCCACCTTCTTTACGCTCTTCCAGGTGATGACGTTGGAAAGCTGGGCCATGGGCATTGCCAGACCCGTCATGGAGACGTTTCCGTATGCCTATTTGTTCTTTATCCCCTATGTGCTCTTGAGTGCCTTCATTGTGTTGAACGTCTTTATCGCCATCATCATCGGTGGCATGGACGATGCGCGCTCACAGCAGAAGAAGGAGGATGCGCAGTTGCACAAAAGCGATCTGCGTCAAGAGCTTGCCGCTTTGCGGGCTCAAATGGAAAGAGTAGAGCTGATGATCAGTAAAGAAGAGGAAGGACAAAGGCCGCAGTAAATGGAGATTGCTATGGCTATGGTGTTGGCGACAAACGCCAATTAATAGATGATCCCGGCCCATAGCAGCTGGGTCGGGATCAAAAAACTTTTACGTGAAGTAGCCGTACAGGGGACGCAAACCAATGCGCCGCGCCAGCCTCGATCTGTTCGCGCAGATCGGGGCTTCTTGAATTTTTTAAGCCCATGTTGCCAGCTCGTCAAGAAAGCGGGTATGTGCTCACAGAGTGGCTCAAACGATCTGAATGGCAAAAACGCGCTAAGAAGGCGAGGAGGGCGCACGTCTGGCCCTCGTCAGATTTGTGGAGAGTCACTATCGAGGAGAAAGTTACCGATCTTGTCAGATACGCCGTAAAATGCCCATGGGATTTTCAATGTTTGTCAGTTGCGGCTTCAGGCTGGGCTTGTTTAGCGTGGCAGAAAGACATCCCTGCCTGAGTGAGGGCTGACTTGATGTCTTTTTAGGTGACACAGCTGTTTTTGATTGCCTCAAAGACTATTTTTTCGTACGTTGCTAGGGTACGGCAACCCTCTTCTACCCATGCGTTCGGTACGGCGCAAGCGGCAAATGGAGGGCTTGCCATGAAAAAGCTCTTTTTGATTTTAACCATTATCCTGACTTCCCGAAATTTTTCTATGCACACCCCTGACACAGTGGAACACTGATGGCCAACAGGTCAAATCTCGACTTTCGACTAAGGCGAAATATGAAAAGTACCGCATGAGAAGCGGGTTTTCAGGTGCCGAATCTTCCGCTGCATAATTTCTTATAAATTAATGCGTTACGTTAATATTTGTTATCGTGTTTGCTTGTCTAAAAAT
>JAILPJ010000018.1 GCA_024699605.1 Desulfovibrio sp.
ATCTCAAAAACCTACTCATAGTGCGGTCTTTCTAGCACCTCAATTGGCTTACCCCTCTGAAGTCCGCATGGGAAGCGCGCTTTTCAGGAAAACCGCTAAAATCAAGGCTTTGCGAGGGTGTTGCCGCGTCGAAAGTCGAGTATCCAATTCTATTCATATAAAGTTACATTTTTATATGAAAGAAGTGAATAAGAAAATAAGATATACAAATAAGCTTAAAGACTACTGTTCAAAAAAGTTTTCTAAAAATTACTAAGACAAATAAGCACAAGAAGGCAATAAAAATTTTAAAGTAGAAATGCTAGCATGATGATAGAATATATAATAGGAACGGATAGAGTTGAAAAAATTTTTTAAGACTAAGGAACCATTTTACTATTTCTCGAACTTATACACATTTATAAAAAAGTTATAATGGAAAAATTTTTTGTAGTATTTTTTCACCCATACTATTAAATGCTTTTGAATATTTCGAAAGATATATATTGCGATCTCAAAATAACATTACTATTTCAACTATAATTTCTGAACTACATAAATATAAAATTCAATCAAAAAAAGATGGATCTTGGATGCCTGTTTATTGCTTGAATGCGTAAAATTGATTGTAATGATGATGTCTTGATCAATGAAATTAAAACTATTAATTTTGAAAAATGATTGATTGAGTTTTTTTCAATATATTTAAATCAATAAGCGTTTCTATGAAAAAATTTTTTTATAGAAATGCTTATCTACTATTTTTGACTTTTTAAAAATCAGAATTTTTTGTTTTCGATTATAAAAAACTTCGAGTTTAGGTTTAATAGATAAGAAGACCCTCATAAACAGCCAATCCTAGCATGTGCACCAAATGAAAAGCCCCTCCGAAGAAGGGCTTGAAATTTACTGTATACAGCCGCGCTTAACGCCGATGAAAACGAACGTGCCGATGCTAAGCAATGCTATGCCTACGCCTATCGTTCCTGTGTTCATTTTGTCACCTTAAAAACGGAAAATCAACTTTGGAGATCCTGAATCAGATCTGTTAGCCCCTGCGCCTGAATAGTCAAATCAGACACGGCTCGGGTTACGCCGCTCATGGCCTCGGCTGACTGTCTAACCTTGGTGTCCGCTTCCTGAATGGACTTTGTGATCTCGCGGCTTCCCGTAGATTGTTCTTCACAGGCTGCGGCAATTCCGTTGATCTGTGAAGCCGTGGCATCCACTGTCCTCTGAATTTCCTGCAGGGCTTCTCCCGACTGACCGGCAAGGTCGGTCGCCTCACTCACCTGCTCCAACGCATGATCCATGCTGGCCATGCTCTTTTCCGTGCTTTTCTGGATTTCCTCAATGGCATGACCAACATCTGTTGTTGAAGCCATAGTCTTTTCTGCCAGCTTGCGCACCTCGTCAGCCACAACGGCAAAGCCGCGTCCTGCTTCACCTGCGCGCGCAGCTTCAATGGCAGCGTTTAAAGCCAGAAGGTTTGTCTGGTCGGCGATGTCGCTGATCACGGCCATGATCTGCGTGATGTTCTGGGCATGGGCGTTCAAAGTCCCCATATCTTCCTTGAGCTGCTGCGAAATTTCCCGCACGCCCTGAATTCCGGTCATTGACTGCTCAACAACATCCGTCCCGCTCTGCGCCTTCTCCCTGGTCACTTCCGACGACTGTGCCGCTTCCGCAGCATTGCGCGTGATGTCCTGCACTGTCGTGTTCATCTCGTTCATGGCACTTGCGGTCCTTGAAAGCATCTCAGCTGCTTCCCCGGCGTTTTTGTCAGACTGCTCAATGACTGTTGACAATTCAGTCGTATGCTCGAGGATAATCGCAGCCGTATCCTTGAGCTTGCCAGCAGCCTTTGCCATTTTTTCATTCTTTGCCACGACTTCAATCTCAGCCTGCTTGAGCTTTGTGATGTCCGCATACAGGCAGAGACCGCCAATGCACACCTTGTCTGCGTCATAGATCGGAAAAACATTGGCCAGAACATGAGTCTTGCGGCCTTTGTGACCTGTTATGGTCACATCGAGATTATGAAAAATGTCACCTGTCTTCATGCTCTTGCCAACGGCGGTCTCACGCCCTGGTTCGTTGTAAAAAAAGTTCAGCCAGGGTCTTGCCAAGAGACGCTTGGACCGTTCCGTCTATCTCAAGCATGTCAAGCGTTGCCTGATTTGTGCTTATGGCTCGCTCTTTCGTATCCACCAGAAGATAGGCCATAGGTATGCCCTGCCAGAGACCAGTGGCCAAGGCATGCTCCTTTTTCAGCTGTCCAGCTATGTTCATGATTGATTCGTACATAGTTTCCGGAAGCATCAGGGGGGGTCTTCAGGTCGTCATACCGTCTTTCTTCCAGAGATTTAAGGCATGTCAGCGTATTCTTGATCGGCTGCGCGTAATACTTACGCACCAGAAGTGCAAAAAGGCAGATTGCTATCAGAGACGTCAAAAGCCCCCAGACAACGGCAAACATCGGCACATTCATAAGCAATACCGCAAACAGGCAGCTTGCCAGCAAAACAGCAATGAGCACGGCAGATGACAATAAAAGCATATGCAGTCCTTTGGCAGAGGATTTCGTGGAAAAAGAGGGTTTTTTGGACAATATCCTGAATTACGGCAAACGTTTTCGAATTCGGCATCCTAAGCTGTCGCACAGCGTGTGCAGAGCAGTCAGCTCTGCCTATCAAGTATCGCCAGCATATGTTGGCGGGCCTCTGCATAGACACCTTGTGCGGGTAGGGGCCGCAGAATCGCTAAGGCATGACCTTGATTTTTGAAACGCTGTCGGCTTGAGGCGAAATTGAGATCAAAAATCCAGGAGGCCAAAAGCAGGCGAAAGTCATTCACTGAGAGCAGATCCGCATAGGAGGCTGTGGCATCGTTGAGTGCGGCCGCAATGACTTTGCTGCTGGCCAGCTTGGGATCGTCTGGCAGTTGCAAGACGACAGTGGGATTGTAGGGTCGCTTGGCTAAGTGCCCATCAATGACACGCAGAATATCGAGCTTATCGGCATCGCGCACCACTCGAGTCACAAGCAAAACGTCTGGACGTAATTTTTTCGGCAGAGCAAAGCGGTTATGTAGGCCTACGGCCGCCATCACAAGGTGACGAGTCTTGCGATCTTCTTTGGCCAGGCAGCCTGTGGCTTTGATCAGGTGCACGCCAAAGCGTCCATGGTCCACAGAGTTGCGGTCTTTGAACGTGCGGTAGCGCAGATATTGCTCAAAGCGGGCGATGTCGTGGTAGAGGGCTGCGAGCAGACAGGCTCTGGCAAGATCTGGCGCAAAAGCTTCCTCGGCGACAATGGCCCGGGCATTGGCTAAGACGTGCGTTGTGTGTTCAATCTTCAGATCAATGGGGCCTGGATCCTCTTTTTCAAGACCGCGTTCGTGAGCGGCGTAATCCGCAAACCAGGCTTCGTGTTCACTAATGTCTTGCATAGGCACCTGAAAAACCTCAGCGTACGGCGTCAAAGCGACGCGCTCTGAGCGTGTGATGATCTTTTTGGGGCTTGCGACAATCTGCTTTGGCAACGTGTCCCATCTGCTAAGGGTTTTCCAGCGCTTAGGACAGCTTCTGCCTCATTGTTTTGGCAAGTTCTTGAGCTTGGTCATAGTCCAGATTATTGACAAGCTTTTTTAGCGTAAGGGCAAGGGCGGAGAGATCCTCCGTAAACTCGTAGCTTGCCAATTTTGTCATACAGGCTTCAGCCTGACGTAAATCAAAATTTGTGATCGCCTGCTGTAACTCGCTGAGAATGGCGAGGACTTCGTCCTTGTCCAACGGTTTTTCCGGAGCAGCGGATTTGGCGGCATAGGGCGCCAGATAGGGTTTGAGGGACCTGAAATCCGCCAGCACGCTTGGCGCATAGGCCTTGAGTTTTTCCAGATTGTTGGCACTCCCCAGTTTTTCAAGGGTATAAAAATTGTCCGAAAGCGCCATGGCACCGATCATGCGGCAGGTCGTTTTCAGGGCATGGACCTGAATGGTGCAGGCATGAATATCGTTATCAGCCAAAAAGCGTTCAATATCTGCGCATTTCTCATCGATCAGGTTGTGAACTTCGCCTAACAGCTCCGTAAACAGTGAAAGGCCTCCGGAATTGATAATGCCGGTTTGCTGATCAATGCCGGGAATGAGAAAATCGGGGAGGCTGTCGTGCTCGCTCTTTGAGAAAGCCGAAAGCAGCGGTTTGGCGCTTGTGTGAAGAGCTTCTGCTGGCAGCCATTTCTTCAGGCAGGCGGCGATTTCCTGAAAATGAACGGGCTTGGAGAGGAAATCGGAAAAACCGCTTTGGAAAAAGTGTTTTTTGGCTTCCAGGGTGGCATTGGCCGTTAAGGCCACAACCGGCAGCTTTTGATAGTGTTCCTCGGGTCGGCTTCTGAGTGCCGTAATGGCTTCGATACCATCCATCACCGGCATCATGTGGTCCATAAAGACAAGATCGTAGTGCTTGGCAAAGATTTTTTCCAGGGCTTCCTTGCCGTTTAAGGCGTTATCAATGTGTACACCAAAGGGCTTGAGCAGCTCTGAGGTGATCTTAATGTTTATCGGCAGATCATCAACAACAAGTACTCCACAATCGCTTGCGGTAAAAAAATATTGGCTGTCAAGGTCTTCCTGCTCGTCGGTCTCGCCGTGGAGAAAGGCGCATAAATTCTCAGCGTAAAGCGGCTTGTCAATGCGAGTGAAACTGCCGTGGGGGAAATTGTCGATCACGGGATTGAGCAACAGCGCCACACGACAGTTGCTGTTCTTTTGCGCCACCTGTTCGGCCAGATCGTGATCTTCGCTCAGGAAATAATCGTAGTCGTTCTGGAAAAGCTGTTTTGTGTCATTGATCTGGGTCACTGAAAGTTTGAGCGCAGCGGCCAGTTTGCGGAAGCTTTCCAGCACGTAGGGATTATCGAAAAAGAAGGCGCCGTGTAAGGCCTGGAAGCCCGGGTCGATCACAACACTGGGCGTTTGCGCAACGATCAGCTGCGGCAGGGTAAAAGAAAAGCGGCTGCCCTTGCCGTACTCGCTTTCAACGCCGATTTTTCCTCCCATCAGCTCAATCAGCTGTTTGGCAATGGCCAGGCCAAGGCCTGTGCCCTCTATGCCACGGTTTTTCTTGGTGTCTACCTGGAAAAAGGACTCAAAGATCTTTTTAAAATCTTCCTTGTGAATGCCGCGTCCGCTATCGCTGACGGCAATCAGGAGAACAACCTGCTTTTCTGATCTTTCCTGACAGCTGATTTGTATTTGCACAAAGCCATAGTCAGTGTATTTCGCCGCATTGCCAACCAGGTTGGTCATAATTTGCGAAATCCGTTTCACGTCACCGTGCATTTTTGCCGGGATATCAGGGGCAATATCGTAAATTAGTTCAACGGGCTTGCCCCCAATATGATTTAAGAAAATAAAAGATAATTCTTTGATAACTTCTGTAAAAGCGTAATCTTCGTTTGTTAGCTCCAATTTTCCGGATTCAATTTTTGAAAAATCTAAAATATCATTGATTATTGAGAGCAGACGTTTGCCGGAGCTTTTAATATCTAGAACATATTCTCGTGAATGCTTTGGTAAATTTTCACGCAACAAGATGTCCGTCATGCCAATGATAGCGTGCATTGGCGTTCTAATATCATGTGACATATTAGATGAGAACATAGATTTGGCTTTGTTGCGTTCATGCGCCATGTGCGCTTGTTTATCGGCTTCTTTCTGTCTCAAGATAACTGTCTTAAACAATTTAAAAATAACAGTCAGAGCAATACTGATAATAATAAACTGTATTAAACTACTGGTGCGTAACGATGATTTTATGACATCATCATATAATGCATAGTCTTTAGCAAGGTTGTTTTCGGTAAAGAGACGTACCCAGACATTTGATGAGAAAAAAAGCAAAAGGAGCATCATCAGCCACATAATGGTCGATTTGCCAAAGCGATTTTCTTTATCTTTGGAGAAAATATACCAGTAATAGAAGATGCCGACGAGGCTCCAGATGGCCAGCATGAAATAGGATTCCATGGACAATGTGCTGTCGGCAAAAACATTGGGCAGCAAAAGCAGGCCAAGCACAATGGAGGAAAGCAGAGTGCCAAAAATGCCGCAGAGACGTTGCAGGCTTCTGGGAGGAGCGGTTTTGACGGTGCAGAGGGAAATATAGGTATAGACGACAGCGACGCTGAGGGTGGAAACATCGGCGTTCCAGCTGAGGACGGAGCGGCCGAGAAAGGGGGTTGGAATGGAGAGGGCAATGATCAAAAGACAGGCATTGACCGGAATGCCGTCCTGATTGGTGTGGGCGTAGACTTTGGGCAGAAAGCCGGAAGAGGCCATGATTCGGACAACGCGCGCGGCTGAGCGGTAAAAGACCAGGATGGAGGTGAAGAGGGCGGAAATGGCGGCAAGAGCGAGTAAGGCTTTGCCTAAAGCGCCCATGGCGGTCAGGGTATTGGCAAAAACCGGAATGGCTTTAATGCCGCTCAGATGATCAAGATCGTGAACATAGTCGTACCAGTTGACATAGCCTGTATGGCTGCTTGAGGCAGCGAGCAAGGTCAGCATGAGATAGACCAGCATGCCGCAGAAAATGGTCAGCAGGCCATAGCCGAAGAATTTGTTGACCGGAAATTTTTGATCGCCCACGGCGTGGGTGATGGTTTCAAAGCCAACATACATCCAGGGGGCTAGGATGAAAATGTTCAAGACCTGCATCACGGGTGTCTTTTCTATAGGCGCAAAAGCCGGTTCAAACGAAACGGCCAGGCCGTTGTGCCAGACCACGCCAAGAAAGAGCAGGACAATGGAGCAGAAAAGGCCGATGGCGAAGACGACGCGCAAGATATTGGCCAGGCGGTACTGATAGGCCGTAATCAGCCCAAGGGCGACCATGATGGCAATGGAGGTGAGCACTTCACCGAGATAGATCGTATAGCCGGCTATGGTATAGTGTATGCCCCATTGCAGCGTATCGCCCACGATATAGCGCACCATGAGCGGAAAGGCGCTGGCATTGGCCCAGAGCAGCGACAGATAGGCCAGAATCAGGCACCAGACGGTCAGGAACGCATGGTCCTCACCCAGGATATGGCGCGTATAGGTATAGGAGCCGCCAATTTCTGGGTACTTCTTGATCATAAAGGCGTAATTGGCGCAGATCATGACGGCCAGCACGGTCGCAGCCACGATGCCCAGAAGAGAGCCCAGGGGCCCGGCGTCCGGCAAAAAGCGTGAGCCAGGCAGGACAAAGCAGCCCCAGCCGATAATGCCGCCAAAAGACAGGGCCCAGGCCGAAAGACCAGTAAAATATTCTTTCTTGTTCATGGCTGGCAGTTCGTCGTCTTCTTCAGAGGCGCTTGGACAGGGGTTTTTGGGAGAAAAGGCCAGGATGTTGCCTTGACGGAAGCGTGTCAGTCAGCGGATGACTGGCTCAAGGAAAAAACTGGATCAGCAAGGCCTGTGCGCTTTTGGCAAAGCGCATGGTGTCATGGGCTGAAGCGTTGGCGTTTTCCAAAAGGCAGACAAAAGTCCAAATGGATCGAAAACGCCGTTTTCGTGCCCTCTGGCAAAACGGTTTTCAGGCTATGTCTCTGAGGACGTGGCGCTTTCAGGTTTTTCGCCTTGGCCCTGGAGTTGGCCAAGCTTTTGCCCAAGGGCCCGATAGTTGCTCAGTAAGGTCTCAAGATTGTCGGCCAGGACCTTGAGCTGATGGTCATGGCCGGCCTGTTCGAGCTTTTCAGCCAGAGAGGCGAGAGATAAGGCCCCAATGATTCTGGCTGAGCTTTTCAGGGCATGGACCTTGATCGTGAGATTTTTGATGTCTTGCTTTTGCCAGTAATCGGCAATCACTTGGGCATTCTGGCTGATGGTTTCCACGTAAGCCGAAAGCGCTTCAAGATAGATACTGGCGTTTCCGCAATGTCTGAGACCTGTGTTGAGATCGATTTCTTGGATCTGATAGAGAAAATCCGGGATCTCACTGTTTTTCTTGTCGACGAAGGGCTCTGTGGCTTTTTGTTCCTTGAGCTGCATCTTTTCCGGCGGTAAATACTTGACGATGATGGCTTCCAGTCTGTCCGGATCAATGGGTTTGCTCAGATAGTCATCAAAGCCAGCCGCCAGATAGGTATCGCGCATGCCCGCAATGGCGTTGGCTGTCAGGCAGATGACAGGGGTTCTGGCATTGGGATTGTCCTTCATGGCTTTCAGTTCCTGCATGGCTTCAATGCCGTCTTTTGTGGGCATCATATGGTCCATGAAGATCATGTCGTATTTTTTCTGGGTAGACATTTTCAGGCATTCATCGCCGCTCATGGCCGTATCAATCTGCAGTTTGGTGCGTTTCAGAAGACTCTTGACCACGGTCAGGTTCACGGGCGTGTCGTCCACGACCAGCAGGCAGCCCTGAGGCGCGGTAAAGCTTTCCTGATATTTCTTGCGCTGCGCAACGGAGCGTTTGAAGGCTGTGCGATAATCGCCCACGGCTTCCCATTGGACGACTTTTTGTCTGAGACGGAAACTGAAGGTTGAGCCTTGGCCAAAGTAACTTTCCACCACAAGTTGCGAACCCATGAGATCCAGGAGTTTCTGGGTGATGGGAATGCCAAGTCCGGTGCCTTCAATGTTGCGATTATGGGTTTCGTTGATGCGCTCAAAGGCACCAAAGAGTCTGCCCATATCCTCTTTTTTGATGCCGATGCCGGTATCTTTGACGCTCACCCAGAGCTCAATGGCCCCGGGATTATCGGCAATGGTACTGTACCCCATGATAAAGGTGACTTTGCCCGTTTTGGTGTATTTGACGGCATTGGTCAGAAGATTGGTGATAATCTGTTTAATGCGGATCTCATCGCCGTGCAGATAATTGGGGATGTTTCGGTCAATCTGCAGTTCCAGACCAAGGCCTTTGGCTTCGGTTCTGGCCTGCAAAAGATTCATCAGGTCATTGAGCACGGAGCTGAGCTGATAATCAACGGGGATGATCTCAAGTTTTCCGGCCTCAATGCGGGAAAAATCCAGAATATCGTTGATCAGTCCCAGCAGCGTATTGCCTGAGGAACGGATATGACCTGAATAGATCAGGATATCTTCGTTATCGCATTCGCGCAGCACCATCTCATTCATACTGAGAATGGAATTGAGCGGGGTGCGGATATCATGCGACATGGTCGAAAGAAAATAGGTTTTGGCCTTATTGGCATTCTCCGCGGCCTTGACGGCAATGGCCAGCTCCTTGTTTTTTTCTTCAAGCTCTTTTCTGGCCGATTCCTTAACGAGCATGTGCTTTTTGGCATTGGAGGTCTCGCGCGCAAAAAAGACAATCAGCAGGGTGGCAATGCTCAGAAAAATGAGCGCAAAGATCCAGAAATGAGACATGATCATTTCCGTCAAGGTATAGTTATATAATCCTCCGAGATATTTATAGGCCATTCTCTGGGTATTATCTTCGCCGAAGAGGCTGATGCCGTGGTTTAGGAGTTTGAGTAAGCTTTCATTGCCGATGCGCACGCCGAGACAGCGGTCATCGTTAATGCCAATCTGTTTGACGGAAAGTTTACGATATTTGTAGTTTTTCAGGATACTGTTGGCGCGGATGCCATTAATGGTCGTAAATTGAACGTCACCGTTTAAGACGGCTTGCAGGCAGTCAGCAATGGATTGATAGTACGTGATTCTAGCGTTGGGAAAATTGGTTCTGATATAGTAGTCCTGCATGCGATTATTGGTATTCACCGCAAAATGGGGCTGATTCTCCTCGTGATATTCACCGCTGTAGACAAGCTCGGGGGTGGAAGTGACGACCGACTTGGTCTGATAGATCTCGCTTTCTTCGGAAAAATAGCGTCCGCCGCCGACCGGAAAGATGATATCCAGCTTATTGTCGCGGACATCCTGAACCATCGTGTCGTAATTGTCGTAGCCCAGATAGGTCGTGGTCAGCCCTTCAAGGCCCAGGGACTGATAAATACTTGCGATCAATTCGGGCAGCATGCCCGTGACCTGACCTTGGCTTGAGGTCGAGCTGAAGGGCAGGTAATTGTTCAGGTAGCCAATGCGCAAGACCCGATTTTTGGCCAGCCAGGCTTTTTCAACGCTGGAAAGGGCGTTGCTGAGTATGCTTTTGGAATAATACTTGATGCTCAGGGAATAGAGATAATTGGGTTCTTCCAGCTGCAGCTCTTCCTGGGCCCGATTGAGCTTCTGTAAGAGATCGGGGCGTTTGATACTGGTACAGAGATAGTAGGCCGTCGAGCCAAAGCTGAAGAGGACCTCGGCGTTTTCGCGGCTGTAGGAGCCGTCGCTTTCGGCCACCATGAGATCCACGTTCTGGCTGTCAAAAGCCTGGAAGAGGCTCTGATGATCGGGAAAGGTGACAATGGTCGCCTGACAGTGATGTTTTTCCAGAAAAAGGCGCAGAGCCTGGACCATGGCACTGTCGAGCACGCCGATGCGGGCATTGACAAGGCTCGTATAGTCGGCGGTGATGCGTTCATCCTGGGCGTGCTTGACCATCAGATAGCTTTCGTGGCCCATGGCAAGCTCAGGGTAGCCAATGCGGCCGACCCGCTCCTCGGTCTTGGCTAGCCCGGCTAAGAGATCAATTTCGCCCGTAAGCAATTTCTGATAGAGATCGCCAAAGCTTCCGTAGACGTATTCATAGTGCCAGCCGGTGTATTCTGCGAGCTTGCGATAATAGTCATAGGCATAACCGTTTCTGACGGCGCCTTGGCGCGCACCCTCCTGAAAGATTTCGTTTTCAAAGTAGCCAACCCGGACGGCTTGGTCATCGGCGTAAAGGGGGGAAAGCCAGGCAAGACAGAGGCAGAGGAGCATAAACATGCCGAGGGCTGATTTTTGGGCCGGCAGAGGTATTGCCATGGAGTGTTCCCTTTTGCTTGGAAGCTGCGTTGAGGCGAGAAAAGGTGGTGGATTTTGTTGCCGTTGGACTTGGGATTTGGCGAAGAGAGCGTGCGGCTTGTAGTCTATGAGCTGGGTTGCATCGGCATTGAGAGCAAGGGAGAGGAGGCGTAGGCAGGATCGTGGGATTATTCCTTCACGGGCCCAGTTATATCCAGAGGGGATGCGGGCAATATCTCTCTTCACCGTTCTCGCATCCCGATCCGGCGGATAGTGTCAGCAAAGGTTCTCAAACTCTTTTTCCCATTTTTCGAATTTTTGCATGGGCACACCATAGGCTTTTACCGGAAATTCGCAGATCGATCGGCGCTTTCATAGGCGGCTTTGACGGCGCACTTTCCACCCGAAGGCTCAAGGGTTTCCAGGCCTCCCGGCCCATCTGAACGTCCTTCATCCAGGAGGCTTGGGACGATGTGACAGCGAGGGCGCGGTAGCTTACCCGCAAGAAGGGCCAGGCCATCAACGCCATGGAAGCGTAGGCGGAAAACGTGGTCGGCACAGTCCTCAAGCCTTCATCCAGAATACCCGATGCCGTCCTGAAGGACAAGGCGCAGAAGCTGTGGCTTTGCCTGACGGACAATCCTTGCGCCGAGGACAGAGCTGATAGCAAGGCTTTGCTGACTGGTCAGAGACGACCGTGATCGGCTCGACCTTGCAGACGCCATGTCCCTGCAGGCTGGGCTTGCGCGATTTTTCGCTGATGCCGTGACGCTAGGCGCCTTTGCGGCTTTCGATGATCACGAAAGGGAACGGAACGACATCCTCTCCATCGCGCTTGACGCGCGTGGGGGGCTGGATTGAAGCGCTGAAGCAGGAGTGCCTGAGGAGGAAAGAAAAAAGCCCGGACAGCTCCATTGCCCGGACGTGAAGGCGCAAAGAACCATTGGCTCATGCCAGTGCCGTTTCACTTCGTCATAGCCGTTTTCTTTTGTGCCCGCCATGATGACGAAATGATCTCAGCTTCTGGCACAAAGGCTCATCAGTCTTGTTGCTCAGGCTTTTTCGGCATTTCACGGAGCGTATAGTCGTGGTCCTCGTCGATCATGCTCAGCATCAGATCGGCGCATTTGGGATCAAACTGCGTGCCTTTGCCACGGACGATTTCCTCGCGCACGGTGGCCTGGGGCAGAGCATGACGATAGCTCCTGTTGCTCGTCATGGCATCGTAGGCGTCGGCGACGGCGATGATTCTCGCATCCAGGGGAATGGCCTCGCCGACCAGGCCATCGGGGTAGCCTCCGCCGCCATAGCGTTCATGGTGCCAACGGGCTCCGGCTGAAAGACGCGGCATTTCCTTGATATTTTCCAGAATGCGTCCGCCGACCAGGGTATGGGTTTTGATCAGTTCAAATTCCGCATCCGTCAGTCGGCTCGGTTTATTGATCACACTGTCTGGCACACCGATTTTGCCCACATCGTGCAAGAGTCCCATCATGTAGATGATATCCTGCTCCTGCTCCGTGTAGCCGTAGCGTCTGGCAATTTCTTTGGTATAGTCGGCCACGCGTGTGGAATGGCCGTTGGTGTAAGTGTCTTTGGCGTCAATGGCGGAAGCCAGAGAGCTGACCACGTGAAAAAAGAGCTGCTCATTTTCTCTGGTCTTTCTGTCCACCTCTTGGGCCAGATGGCGTTGCAAGTGCACCAGTTCCACGGCGTGCTGCACGCGCAAGAGCAAGACACTGGGGATAAAGGGTTTTTTGATGTAATCCATGGCCCCGTAAGCCAGGCCTTTGACTTCCGTAGCCACTTCCTCATTGGCCGTGAGAAAGATCACCGGTATGGCTTGATGGCAATGCTCCTGCTTTTCCTGTTTGCGCAGCTCCTGCAAGGTGGTAAAGCCGTCCATTTCCGGCATGCTGATGTCGAGCAGAATGAGATCCGGGTGTTCATTGCTTTTGAGGTATTCCAGAAGCTGGCTGCCCGATTTGAGCACAGCCACCTGCATTTCCGCTTCGCGTAAGATGCTCCAGGCTCGTTTCAAGATCAGAGGGTCATCATCGACCACAACAATCCGGTATGGCATAGGTTTTCTGACTCCAAAAGGCGTTTGCTGCCAGGCCAAGGCGTTGTTTTCTGTTTGGGGAGACTTGGGTAAGCGCAGGCTTTGCGCACTGGCTTTGGTGGACGATGTTCTCCCTTGGCAGAAAAAGCCCGCTTGCAATGCTTATTTGGCAAAGAGGTTGAGGTAGAGGGGACTGTAGCGTTCCAAGAGCACTGACTCTGGCAGATGGATAGACAGGCGTTTTTGATCCTTGAGCGGGAGTTTGGCAAGGTAGGCCAGGGCCTTTTGCCCAAGCGCAAGCCAGTTGACCATGGGGATCAAGAGCGAGGCCGGGCAGATGCGGTAGAGATAGAGGGCGCCGTCCTGCAGCACCAGAGGAAAAAGGCCGCAGGCCACAGGTCGCCTGTGGCGCGGCAGGGTACAGCCAGAGGTTCCGAGCGCTTTGCAGCCGCGCTCATCCAGACAGGCGGTGTGCGCGTCGAGTAGATAGAAGTCTTCTGCGTTTTTCGGGCCAAGCTGACTATCCAGGAGCGCCATGGGATAGGGATCATCTCCAGGCTGTGGTCCGCAGCAGAGGCGGCAGTCGACACAGAAGCCATTGTCCAGATACGTGTCCTCAAAGCGCACGGTGGGATTGGAAAAGGGAGTTTCTGCCCACTCACGCAATTGTTCAAGAAGAGCTTTTTTCATCGCTGACCCCTGAGCTATGGGAGAAGTGCTTACGGCACAATCTGATAGCGCTGCTCGGCTTTGGCAACCCACCAGTCCTCAAAATTGTACATGATACCGGCAAGGGCCGGCTGAATGCCCTGAAAGCGTTTCTGCACCATGGGCAGAGCATAGGGCACAAACAGGAAACAGTAGGGCACATCCTCAGCTAGGACTTCCTGCAGCTTGTAGTAGAGCCCTTGACGCTTCTGCCTGTCGGGCGTTGACCTGGCTTCTTCCAGTAAGCGATCACAGAGCGGGCTCTGGTAGCCGATAAAGTTTAAGCCGCCTTCGTGGGCCTGGGAGGAATGCCAGATTTGAAAGATATCGGGATCCTGGGAGAGGGTCCAGCCGAGAATGACACTGTCAAAATGGCCCTTGTTGACGAATTCCCGGATAAAGGCCGCCCATTCCACCGTCCTGATGCGCACGCCGATGCCGATTTTTGCCAACTGCTCCTGAATCAGCAGGGCCACAAGAATGCGTTGTTCATTGCCCTGATTGGTCAGGATAGTAAAGACAAAGGGGTGACCGTCACGGTCCAGAAGACCGTCTCCGTCGCTATCCCGAAAGCCCGCCTGGGCAAGCAAGGCTTTGGCACGCTTAAGGTCTGGCTGCTGGGCGCGGAGTGTGGGATGATAGGGCCAGGTGCCTGGCTTATAGGGGCCAAAGGCCGGGATGCCCTGGCCCAGAAGGCAGCCCTGGACAATATCCTCGCGGCTGATGGCACAGGAGATGGCCTGGCGGACTTCTTTCTGGGCAAAAAAGGGATGCTTGAGATTGAAGCCCAGAAAGACATACATGGACGCTAAATAGCGGTATTTGGCAAATTCAGCGTCCCAGAAGGGACCCTGGGTCTCGCGCAGATACTGGAGGGGCGTCAGATTGGTCACATCAAGGCGCTGGGCGCGAGTTTCCATAAACATCGTCGCCTGGTCGGGAATGATGCGAAACACGACCTGGTCAATATTGGGTCGACCCAGAAAATAGCTCTCCGAGGCCTCAAGGGTGATGGAACTTCCGCTTTTCCACTCTTTGAGGCGGTAGGGGCCGGCACCGACGGGCTTGCGGGCAAAGTCCGTGTGGCGAATGTCCTGGCCTGCCAGAATATGTTTGGGCAAAATGGGATTCATCCAGCTGTCGAGCGCTCTGGCGAAGAAGGTCTCATAGCGTACCTCAAAGCGGTAGCGGTCAAGGACCGTAAACTGGGAAACCCGCAGAAAATCGTCGGCATAGGGGCTTGCCGTGGCGGGATCCGTGACCAGATGGAAGGTGAATTCCATGTCATAGGCCGTGAGCTCCTGGCCGTCTTCCCAGCGCAGGCCTTCTTTCAGCTGAAACAGGATGCGTTTGCCGTCTTCATCCATCTGATAGCTTTGGCAGGCCCAGGGCTCGATTTCCAGGTCCTTGTTATAGCGCAAGGGCGCAATAAAGAGGAGATCCGCCACTTCGTGCGAGGCGCTGTCCGTGGAGAGATAGGGGATGAGATTGCTGGCCTCGCCGATGCTGCCAAAAATGATTCTGTCGCCTCTGTCGTGCCTGGCTTTGGGGGCATCATTGGCCCAAAGGGGATTGGCCACAAGACTGAGCAGCAGGCAGAGGGGAAGAGCAAGGAATGGCAAAAGGGGAGAGAGGCGAAACGCTCTGATCATGTCTTTTCCTGTCGTTGGCTGGGTGGGGGAGAAAACCGTAAAAATGCGCAGGTCTTTGCCATTGAGCGGTTGCCTTGCGTAGCTTAGCTGTGCTATAGTGTAGTTGTATGCTCAGGATCCTCTGAGCCGAGGATGTGCCCCTTCAAGCACCTTTCGCACACGACCACACATTACCGCTGACCTTGCTATATTGGAGAGGCCAAGAGAGAGAGCTATGAGACGCAGTGAGCAGACCGCAGTATATGAAATCTGTCAAAAATTTCTACATGAGCATATACCAGAATATGTCCGCGATGTGGCCTTGGAGCTGATCTCGGATAACGGGATTCAGAAGATCGATATTCAGGAAGGAGAAAACTGGAAAGTTCGCGGCGTGATTCAGGGAGAAGACTTCCAGGTCTATACGCCGACCCTGGAGTTTTCTTTTGCCGACATGCAGATCCGCCAGCAGTGCAATTGCCAGGACGCCTTCAGCGGCTCCTGTACGCATGTGGCCGCCCTGCTTCTCAAACTCATCGAAGATCTGCGCGAAGACGAGACCAGCAGTGAAGATGATGCGGTTTTGCCGGTCAGAGACTGGAAACAGACTTTTCACTCCTTTTTTTCCTCAGAAATGGAACCTGAGGCCGGTCACCACTATCTGCTCTTTCGTTTGAATCCCGAACGTGACCGACTGATGGTCTCTTTTTTTCGTGCCAGGCAGAATAAGAGCGCGATTTCCACCGTGCACACGGAAATCACCCTGGAACAGATCATCGCCAATCCCGAATGGTGTGAATTCTCGCCGCGACTGCCTGAGGTGGCCAAACAGATCGGCCGCTACCTCGATTACTTCGGCCATTGTGTGGAGATTCCTCATGGACTGATTTCCTGGTTTTTTTGGGCCATCCGCAAAGAATACTATCTGCTCTGGAAAGACACGGACAAACAGTGTCACATTGAGACAACGCCCTTGAGTCTCAAGCTCAACCCCAAGTTGGACGATCAGGGCCTGAGTTTTGACATGCTCATGAAACGCGAGGGCAGGCCCGCGATTTTTCTGCATGGCGAGCAGGAAAACGAAGAGGAGCAAAACGCCGAGGATTTGGAGAATATCACGTTCCACGGTCTGATGCCGCTCTGGGTCTGTTATCAGCACAATTTCTATCCCGTGCAGACGAGTCTGCCGCCGTCACTGGTACAGACCTTGATCCACGAAAAGCACCTTGTGCCCCACGACGATATTCCGGAATTTCTCGACCGCGTCTGGACTAGGCTTTCGGCCTCTGATCTCTATGAGCCGCAGTCTTTTTTGACACGCATGGAGCCGCTTTTTCAGCCGGCAAGCTATTCTCCCAAGCTCTATCTGGACGAAGAGGGCAGCCTCCTGACGCTCGAAATCGAAAATATCTACGAGACGGTGCACGGCGAATTTCCCTTAAAAGGGCCCAATCCCGATTTTCAGACAGGTTCCTATACCTACGAAGGCAATACCTATCTGGTACGCCGCCATCAGGAAGAGGAAGCCGAGCTTCTGAACGAGCTGGAAACCATGAGTTTTCAGTCCCGTTCCAATAAACTCTGGTTTCTTGAGCCTGAGGAGGCCATCAGCTTCCTTCTGGATTTCTATCCCTCGCTTTTGGAAAAGTACCGGGTCTTTGGCGAAAAAGCGCTTTCGCGCTACAAGGTTCGCACAACCCAGGGCACCATCCAGGCGACGGTCACGAGCAACGAAAAAGACAAGTGGTTTTCACTGGACATCAATGTCGACTATCAGGGCCAGACACTGCCTTTGGAAAAAATCTGGAAGGCCTGGAGTCGCGGCAAGCGCTATGTGCAGTTGAAAGACGGTTCCTACACCAGTCTGCCTGAGGCCTGGCTTGCCAAACTCTCCAACAAGCTGCAGGCCCTGGGTATGGATCCGGGCAAACCCCCGCAGGAAAAGTACAAGCAGTACGAAGCGCCGGTCTTGGACAGCCTTCTGGAAGACATTCCCAATGCCGAGACCGATTCCTTCTGGAATCAGCTGCGCACCAAGATCCACTCTTTTCGGGAAATCCGGCAGATTGCGGCGCCGTCTGGTCTGCAGGCGACGTTGCGCTCCTATCAGCAGCAGGGCTTATCCTACCTCAACTTTCTCTCCGAATACAATTTCGGCGGCATTCTGGCCGATGAAATGGGCCTGGGCAAGACTATTCAGACGCTGTCCTTCATTCAGTACATGGTCGAGCAGCATGTCCAGGGGCCCAATCTGATTGTTGTGCCTACCTCGGTTTTGCCCAACTGGGAACGCGAGGTGAAGAAATTTGTGCCCAAGCTCAAGCTTCTGACCATCTATGGCGCCCGCAGGGACAATATGTTCCACAGGATTGCCGATGCGGATCTGGCGCTGACGACCTATGCGTTGCTGAGGCGTGACATGGAGGAGCTGGAGAAATTTGATTTCAACTGCGTGATCCTCGATGAGGCGCAGAATATCAAAAATCCCAATACCATTACGGCTAGATGCGTCAGGCGCATTCATTCGCGGCTGCGCATCTGTCTTTCCGGAACGCCCATTGAGAACAATCTCTTTGAGCTCTGGTCGCTTTTTGAATTTCTCATGCCGGGTTTCTTAGGCTCGCAGCACGCGTTTCAGCGCGGCGTGATCAAGCCCATCAAGGATGGCGACACCTCAACCCTGGATTACCTGCGCACACGGGTCAAACCCTTTATTTTGCGGCGCACCAAGGCCGAAGTGGCCAAGGATCTGCCGCCGAAGCTGGAAACCGTGACCTGCTGTGCTCTGGAAGAAGAACAGGCCGAGCTCTACGCCTCCCTGGCCAAAAAGCTCAGAGAACAGGTCTTTGCCGATGTGGACAAGAACGGCATGAGCAAAAGCCAGATGTCCATCCTGGATGCCCTGCTCAAGCTGCGGCAGATCTGCTGTCATCCACGGCTTCTGAAGCTCGATATGCCCGGCTTTTCCAACAATCTCCCCTCGGGCAAATTCAACGCCTTTAAGAATATGGTCTCAGAAGTGGTGGAAGGCGGGCACAAGGTCCTGGTCTTCTCGCAATTTGTGCAGATGCTGCAGATCATCAAGCAGTGGCTGGAGTTTTCCAAGGTGCCGTTCTGCTATCTTGACGGCAAAAGCAAGGACCGTTTTGAACAGGTGGATCGCTTTAACACCACAGAGCATATTCCCATCTTCCTCATTTCCTTGAAAGCCGGGGGTACGGGACTGAATTTGACAAGTGCCGACTATGTCATTCATTATGACCCGTGGTGGAATCCGGCCATGGAAAATCAGGCCACAGACCGTACCCACCGCATTGGCCAGACGCGTCAGGTCTTTTCCTATAAATTGATCTGTGAAAACACGGTGGAGGAAAAGATCCTGAAGTTGCAGGAGGCCAAGCGCTCGGTGGCTGAAGCCATCATTCCCGGTCAGGATTCCTGGAAATCGCTGACGCGCGACGATCTTGAAATGCTTTTTGATGTTTGAGAGTGGCTTTGCTTGATCCAAACTTGTCTTTTGGCAGGGATTTTTTGCCTTTGTCTCAACCAAGGAGTTGTCTATGCTGCGCATTCTTATCCTGGCTTTGACGCTGGTCTTTGGTGCCTCTTGCGCCATGGCTGCGCCGATCACACTGAAACTCGGTCACATCGCCGAGCCGGAGAATCCCTATGGGCAGGGTGCCGATCACTTTGCCCAGCTTGTTAAAGAACGTTCCAAAGGTGAGATCGACATTAAAGTCTTTCCCTCCAGCCAGCTGGGCAATCAGCGCGACCTGGTGGAAGGCCTGACCCTGGGCACCGTGGATATGACCCTGACCGGTACAGCCGTGCTCGGCAATTTCGTGCCTGAAGTGTCTATCTTTGATCTGCCCTTCCTCTTCCGCGATGTGCAGCATGCCTATAAGGCCCTGGACACAGTGGGCATGGAGCTCTGTAAGAAGGGTGAGGCGCGTGGCATGATCACCCTGGCCATCTGGGAAAACGGCGTGCGTCACATGACCAACAATGTCAGGCCCATTGTCAAGCCCGACGACATGAAGGGCTTGAAATTCCGCGTCATGGAGCAGCCCGTGTACATCGAAATGATGAAGTCCCTGGGTGCCAGCCCGACCCCCATGGCCATGAGCGAGCTCTACACGGCCCTGCAAAAGGGCGTGATTGACGGTCAGGAAAATCCCCTGGCCCATATCGCTACCAAGCGTTTTTATGAAGTGCAGAAATTCCTCTCCCTTTCCGGCCACACCTATGCGCCGGAGCCGGTGCTGATCAGCACCATTGCCTGGAAGAAGCTCAGCCCTGAACAGCAGGAGATTCTGCGCAAGGCCGCCGTTGATACCCGCGACTGGCAGCGCAATCTCTGCCGTGAGTTGGAAGGCAAGTTCCTCAAGGTGATCAAGGACAGCGGCAAGTGTCAGGTCAACGACAATGTTGATAAGAAGGCTTTTGCCGAAAAGACCCGCGTGGTCTGGGATATCTATAGCAAGAAGTTTGGCGATGCCAGCATTAAGGCGATTTTGAGCATTCAGTAAGCGCAGGCCAAACACAGTATTGCCCCAGAAAACAGCTCTCGTGGTGTTTTCTGGGGCTTTTTTTTCACGGTTTGTTCTGGCCGCCTTGGGCAAAAGAGCGTAGCGTTGTCAGAAAGGTTACGGAAGGCAGCTGCGAATTTTTGCCGGCTGATCGGCTGCAGGGCTTTGGCGGACGCAGCCTTGGCTGTGGGCAAGGACGTAATGCTCTGTGACAGAACGTGTTAGAGGCTTGATGACCCGCGTCAAGATACGGTGATTTATTGCCGGGGAAGGAAACAATGCAGAACGCTAAGCATAGGGCCATGACAGAAGAGGAACTCGTGCAAGGTTTTGACGAGGCTTTGCAGGGCAATCAGATTTATGCCTATTATCAGCCTTTGATCAATCACTGCACAGGGCGCATGGTGGGAGCCGAAGCCTTGATGCGCTGGCAGCATCCGGTCTATGGGCCGCAGGCACCCAGTGATTTTGTGCCAGTTCTCGAAAAGCACGACTTGATTTACCGGGCCGATCTGCACATGTTTGAATGCATTTGCCGCTTTCAGAGAAGCCGGCTTGCCGCACAGTTTTCCACAGTGCCCATTTCCGCCAATATGTCGCGCAACGACATTTTCTGTCATGACTATGTGGAGCAGATCGAGAGACTGCGCAATCACTACGAAGTGCCGGTCAACTTCCTGAGAATTGAGATCACTGAGTCTTCGGCCATCGGCGG
Source organism: Desulfovibrio sp. (assembly GCA_024699605.1). GTDB lineage: Bacteria > Desulfobacterota > Desulfovibrionia > Desulfovibrionales > Desulfovibrionaceae > Desulfovibrio. The sequence goes on from JAILPJ010000018.1 coordinate 20,486, forward strand.
CATGGAGCTGATGTGCCGGGTGATCAGTCAGCTGCACTCGCTGGGCTACGTGGTGGCCATGGACGATTTTGGCAGCGGCTATTCCTCTCTGAATATTCTCAAGGATCTCAATGTGGACATCATCAAGCTGGATATGAATTTCTTAAACGGTGATGTCGGCGGACGCGGAGGCATTATCTTAAGCAGTGTTTCCCAGATGGCCAAATGGCTGGGCACACCGCTGATTGCAGAAGGTGTGGAAACCTTGGAGCAGGCCAATTACATGAAGAGCATTGGCTGCTTTTACATCCAGGGCCATCTCTACGCCCATGCCATGCCTGAGGAGGCTTTTCGGGAAAAGCTCAAGAAAACTGAGCATGAACCCATCCTGCCGGCCATGAAGCTGATCAATGCCATCAATGCCGGCAATTTCTGGAATCCGGATTCCATGGAGACCTTGATTTTCAGCAATTTTGTGGGTGCGGCGCTGCTTTTTTCCTATGAAGAGGGCAAGATGGAGCTTTTGCGGGTCAATGAGAAGTACATCCACGAAATCGGGATGAATATGACCGAAAAAGACCTCTTGGGCACGGATCCCTGGCAGGTCTTTGATGAGGTGAACCGCAAAATCTATGAATCAACCATCAGGCGGGCCATTGCGACGGGTGAAGAGGAAACCTGTGAGACCTGGAGAAACCTCCATTCCCAATGCTGCGGCGATGACAGGATTTGCGTACGCAGCCATCTGCGGGTGATTGGTTCAGCGCAGAATCAGTATCTGCTCTATGTCATGGTGCAGAATGTCACGGCGGAAAAAAACCGCTTCATGAGCCTCTTTGACAGCGAGAAGCGTTTTAAGTTTGCCAGTGAACAGGCCAATGTCTACGCCTGGGAGTACACCATTGCCACCAAGCAGATGCGACCGTGTTTTCGCTGTATGCGCGATCTGGGGCTTCCGCCTGTGCTGGAAAACTATCCTGAGCCGGTCATTGAAATGGGGCTTTTTCCGCCTGACTATGCTGATCTGTACCGGGACTGGCACAGGCAGATTGCGGCTGGGGTCAAGAAGCTGGAAGGCATTATCCCTTTGACGGTCGGGCGTATTCCCTTCTATGTGCGCTACACCACAGAATTTGACGAAAACGGAAAGCCGCTCAAGGCCTATGGGTCGGCAACCCTTGTGACCCAGAACGAATGCCTGCTCTTGCGCAAGTCTTGAGATGTGGAGGCGTTTGGGCGGACGTGTCTTCATTGTCAAAAGCCTGCTCAACGCCCAGAAAAAATGCTTTGAAAGCTTGCGGAAAACCAGGCAAAGCGCCTTGTCGTTTGCTTGGGCTGAGGGGGTAGATCCCAAAACCCCATGGCTGCCTGGCAAGTGTTACCAAAGTGTTCCCAAGGTTTTACTTAAGTTTTACTAAAGTTTTACTTAAGTGTTACCCAAGAAGAATGTCTCTCGTCTGAGCGCAAGGTCGGTGTTCTTTCAGGCGGGCTTTGTCGGCAAGCCCTTCCAAAAAGCACTAGGCAACACTTTGCTCATAGTGGGCAACCACAAGCGTATCTCGGCCTTTTTCCTTGGCTTGATAGAGCGCTGCATCAGCCTGCTTCAGAAGCTGGCGGACCTTGCAGTCTTCCTTGACGACGTCCCAGGCTGCGCCACCAATACTCAGTGTCACGTGCAGTTCTTTGAGTTTTGTGTCAGCACGAATGGCCTCCAACAGCCTGTTTCCCCGCTCTTCCACCACAGCAAGCGTGGCTTTGGGTAAGATGACGATGAATTCATCGCCGCCATAGCGTCCACAGATGGCGTCTTCGCCCATGATCGCACGGATTTGGGCTGCCACCTTCTGCAAAACCTGATCTCCGATCTGATGACCGTACGTGTCATTTACCTGCCCTGAATCTGTGGGCTAATAATCGACAAAAATTTAATAGACATCTCGTAAACGATAAAAATCATTGACTTTTTTTACGGGACTCAGACGGCTAAAATTTTCACCCGTCAGCCGATTTTTGCGTTTTGTTAAACTTATGTTATTTTTTCAAGGGCTTGCTCTGAATAAACG